>JBGAWT010000209.1:0-5646 GCA_044227445.1 Bdellovibrionia bacterium
TAGGATAGACATCAACCCTCAAACATAAGGAGTATCCTGTACATGGCACGCGTTACCGTCGAAGATTGCTTGACCCGGGTTGAGAATATGTACGAGCTCGTTCACGTGGCCACCAAGCGCGCACGCCAGGTATTCAAGGGCTCCCACGCTCTCGTTAAGAGCAAGAACCGCGTGATCGTCACCGCTCTTCGCGAAATCGCAGCCGGCAAGGTCCGCGTCTCCGATCGCAAAGAAGACGGATTCGGCGGCGACGCGCTTCCTGCTGACTTGGGCAACTAAGAGGCTCCCCACACATGCATCCCTTCGTTCAGGAACTTGAGCACAACCAGAAACGGCTTGCGCATTACCAGTCTCTGAAGGACCGCTTCCTCCAAGAAGCCGAGCAAGCTGCTAAAACCTCCCGCGCTAAGACCCCTTCGGCCCCTAAAGCCTTGGAAAAATGGGTTGAGCTGTACGCTGAACGCGTCAAGAAGCTCGAGCGCCAGGTTCAAAAGCACGGCCTTCGCGTCGAATTGGGCGCTTCAGCCGAATCCTCGCAGCGCCGAGCCTAAGCCTTGTTCGTCGGCCATTTCGCTTTAGCCCTCGCAGCTAAGAAAGCCGCACCTAAGACCTCCTTGGGCACTTTGATGCTCTCTACAGGCTTTGTGGACGTCCTGTGGCCGTTTTTTGTCCTGTTTGGCTGGGAACACGTTCGTATCGACGTCGGAAACACGGCATTCACCCCCCTCGATTTTTACGACTACCCCTGGACGCACAGCCTAGTGATGGGTGTGGTGTGGGGATTGGTATTTGGCGGGATTTACTACGCTTTGAAACGCTACCGGCGTGGGGCTTTGATCGTAGGCCTCGGCGTTTTGAGCCACTGGGTTTTGGATTTTGCCTCGCACCGTCCCGACATGCCGCTGATTCCTTGGGGCGGGCCTAAGCTGGGATTGGGACTTTGGAACTCCGTGCCTGCAACCCTTGTTGTTGAGCTTGTGATGTTTGCAGCCGGCATCGCCGTCTATGCGCGCTCCACTCGTGCGCGCGACAAAAAAGGCAGCTGGGGCTTTTGGGGATTCATGGTGTTCTTGTTTTTGTTTTACTTAGGCAATTCGTTTGGTCCGCCTCCGCCCAGCGCTGAGATGATCGGTTGGTTTGGGCCCGTAAGCTTGGCTCTGTTTGCGATCCCCTACTGGGTGGATCGACATCGAAAACCAGTCATAGGTTAGGCTGAAGCGCAGGCGTGAGTGAGTGGCCGATGGACCTTGGAGCAGAATATGGTGGGATGTCACCGCTATTTTAATGCCCCCGATTAAAGCACTAAAAAAGTCGGCTTTATGATAATGGCAGTCCGTGGGCTTTTTACGCTTATTCCTTGCCATTGCTGCGTTCTCCACTTCGGCGTTTGCTGCGCAGGCTACCCAGTGGCCTAAACCAGAGCCGGTTACCTGTGAGGCCTTGCTGAGCAAAATCAAAATCATTTCGTACGAACGCCATGGCGATGCGTATGCGCCCGCGTGGGCTTTATCCCACGCAAAACAAACCCTTGAAGAACTCGCTCCCTTGGTTAGTCCGCTTCGGCTTCCACCCACGCTCCACATTACGGTTCATCCATTGACCGCAAGACTCTCCCCGGAGACCGCAGGCGCATATACTGGTTACTTCTACGTCGACACCACCAGCCAAGAGATGGGATTTCAGCTCCGAGACCGCCGTACATTTTCTCCGGTCTTGAGCCACGAAATTGGGCATCAAATTTTGAACCATGGTCTTCTCACCTCGTTGCTCAACTCAAAAGTACTCCAATCTGACATGCAATTGAGCCTGCCTCAGCGGAAGATCGAACAGGTAAGAAAGCTCACTGAAACTCGGGGGAGTTTCCCAATCGGATACGATCACGCATCAGGCCGCATAGGTTTTTTGGTTCCACTGCGCGCTCGTGCGGATTCGGGTACCCATTATCAACGAACCGACGCCGAGAGATTAGCGATTGCGTGGATGGATACCCCAATCGTTAGCGCTATGGGTGAACTATTCGCGGACGTCATAGGCGTGGTTCACTCTCGAGATTTAGACATCTACCCCAATACTTTTGGCGAATTCCCGGAGAGGTCTTTTCGCGATTCCCCGGCTAATCCTTCGGTCCGGGCTCTCGAGACAACGCATGGCTTTCTCTGGAAAGTGCGTCGTCATATCGGTAAAAACTATTTACGGCATGTCGGCGAAAATCCGGAGCGAGACGCCAAGGTTATCCGAGCTGTGCATGACGCAATTCTTTGGGAGTCTATGCGGCTCTATACCGCGGGTGAATTCACGCCACTTCAGTCAAAAGTTTTCGAAGGAACTCCGCTTTCTTTAACTCGAAAAATCGACGAACTTCTCGCCAGCGAATCTTTCTAATTTCGCGTCGCATTTCCGTTTCTTCCGCGCGCCCACGACATGCTTTTTAGAAGGTCTCTTCACGGTCCGAATCACGCGAGTGCTCTCTTCAAGCGCGAGCTTAAAAACCTCTTCTACATGAGAGGCAAAATGTAGCGTCAGCCCTTCGCGCGCTTCCTTGGGAACTTCGCGCAGGTCCTTTTCATTCAGGCGCGGCAAGATCACGGTCGTGATCCCGCTTCGCTTAGCCGCTAGCAGCTTCTCTTTGATCCCGCCCACGGGCAGCACTTTGCCGATCAACGACAGCTCACCCGTCATTGCCAGGCGCGGCTTTAACTTCTTACCCGATAGCAAAGACAGCAAAGCCGTAGCCATCGTCACGCCTGCAGACGGTCCGTCCTTAGGAATCGCGCCCGCCGGGATGTGCAGATGAATGTCGTGGTGCTTGAAATAATCGTTTGAAAGGTGCAGCTCGCGCGAGGCCTTCTTCTTGATGTAGCTCCAGGCGATACCTGCGCTTTCGGTCATCACTTCGCCCATTTGGCCGGTGAGCTTGAGCACGCCCGAGCCGGGAATGTCGGTTGCTTCGATAAACAGGATGTCACCACCCATCGAGGTCCATGCCAGACCGGTTACCACTCCGGGTTGGGTCACGCGTTCGGCCACTTCATTGAAGAAACGCTTAGGCCCGATCCAATCCTCGAGGTCCTCCGCTCGCACGACCATTGCGCCTGCGCGCGCAGGAAGCTTGGCCGTAGTATCTTCTTGGGAGCGGACGATCTGGGACGCAGCCTTGCGAGCGATGCGCCCAATGAGTTGCTGCAATACCCGCAGGCCCGGCTCGCGGGCGTAATCGTGGATCAATCGCCGCAGGGCCGTGCGTTCGAAGCGCAGCTGCGAGGGCCTCAATCCGCTGGCTGCCAACTCCTTCGGAATCAAATACCGAAGCGCGATGTCTTCCTTTTCTTCAAGCGTGTAACCCGAGAGCTCGATAACTTCCATGCGATCCAGCAATGGCGCGGGAATGGTAGAAGTCGTGTTGGCTGTGGTTACAAACAGAACCTTAGACAGGTCAAAAGGAACATCGAGATAGTGATCCACAAATGCGCTGTTTTGCTCGGGGTCCAAAACCTCAAGCAACGCGCTGGCGGGATCTCCCTGAAAGCTCTGTCCCAGCTTGTCGATCTCATCAAGCATGATGACGGCATTTTTTGTACCCGCGCGCTTCAAGCCTTGGATAAGCTTACCGGGCATCGCTCCGACGTAGGTGCGACGATGCCCCTTGATCTCGGCTTCGTCGCGCATTCCGCCTAAGGAGAAGCGATAGAACTGCCGGCCCATCGTATTGGCAATGGACTTACCCACGGAGGTTTTGCCCACACCCGGAGGTCCCACGAGGCAGATGATCGAGCCCTTTGGGTCTTTCTTGAGCTTACGAACAGCCAAGAGCTCCAAGATCCTCTCGCGGCCTTATCTAGTCCAAAGTGATCGCGGCATCCGGATGGCAAGCCTTGACCTGGTGCCAGTTGTCTTCGCGCCACCCTTTGCTCCGGGCAGCGGCCATAACGCGTCTCCAAGTAGGAACGCGTGATGTTGTCTCGGGCGAAGTCCAGGCAGGGATTCGAACACCTGGGCTTTCTCGAAGGCCTTCTTGACGTCCTCGGAGGCATCCCGGCCGCTTCGATGCGCTCCCTAAGCCGCGCGCAGATTTCTCCCTTGCCGTCTTCTTCTAGGTAGCTCTTTAGCTGCTCCTTCAGGAAGAACTCGCGCTGAAGTTTGGTGATCTTGGTGTTGACCTCGTCGTTGATCTTCTTTTGAAGGTCCGCAAGCTCCTGCTCGCGCTTGAGATGAAACAGGAGCTTCTCAAAGCGCTCTTTTACCCGCAGGGTCTCTAAGAACTCCTGAGCGGCGGGGCGCGGTAGAGCTAAGGCAAAAGCCACCAGGTCAGCGACGATCCCGGGGCCGGGCGCATTGATCATGGCCATGCGCATCTCGTCGGTGAAGAACGGGTTCACTTCGCTGAGCTTCTTGACCTGTGAGATCACGGAGCGAGTCAGTGCATCCATCTCGTCGCTCTTCTCGACGATGTCCTCGAGATACTCCGTCTCAACAACGATGTAGGGCGAATCCGAGAGCACGCTCTTGGTTCGGAAGCGCTTCATGCTGTGAACCAGCAGGTTGATGCTTCCGTCGGGCATCTTCAGGCGCTTTAAGATCTTTACCGCCACCCCCACCGGATGCAGGTCACCGGGGGCGGTCTTCTCCTGCACTTCGCCTTCGCGAACCTGCAAAAGGCCGATCACACGCTGGCGATTGATCGCTTCTTCGACCATTGCCACCAGTCGCGGATGATGCACGACCAGAGGGGCAAGCAGGGTCGGAAAGACGATGGGCGAGCTCACCGGCAGGACAAAGAGGTTCGGAGGCAGGAGCTGATCCGGGAGGACCAGCCCTCCGCCTTTGATTGCAGGGCTTTGGTCGCCTGTTTCGGGGGACGCCATAAGAAAGCAGGACTTACCGATCTGCGGCACAATGCGCAAACCCAAAAAAATGCCCAAACCCCCCACAACCTGCTTATGATGGAGCAATGGCTTGGCGCTGGACCTGCGCAACACTCTGTCTGGGAGTTGCAGCCCTTGGGGCCGTTCCACGTGCTCAAGCGGCGGCTTACACACCCACGTCCTTTTTCGTGCACGCGCTCGTGGGCTACGATTCGATTAGCCCCACTACGCTCAATGCCCCCACCGCGGGCTTGGGCAACCTTACGGGCATCATGCAGGGGCGAATCCAGGTCGAGCGGGGCCTTGTTTACCCCGACTGGACGCATTGGGTGGAATTCGGGTTCAACTACAATAACGTCACGAACCGGGACATCTACCTAGGCTCGCTGGGCGAGGTGACGCACGTTCTTTCGTATTTCTCGATCCTGCCTGTGGGCATTTCGTTTTGGTTTTTCAAGACCTCGTTCGTGGATCTCGGCACTTCGTTCGGAGCGGGCGGAGCATTGATGCTCAATGACTGGCTTCAGGTCTACCGACCCGCCACAGGGGTAACGACGGTCACTCAAGCCTCCGCCATCATCGCGCCATTAGTCGACGCACGCGTGCAGGGCCGTATCTGGTTGAGCTCGCACTGGGGGCTCAACGCATCGATCGGAATTCGCTTCACGGGCACTGACCTCAAGTACACCAACGGAACCTCGGTAGCGGCAAACCTCCTGGCTATAACGGCGTACTTTGGCGCGAGCTACGCTTTTGGGGGCGCGCGCGGGGTAGGAAGAAATTA
>JBGAWT010000210.1:0-5318 GCA_044227445.1 Bdellovibrionia bacterium
AACCGCTCCGGCCAAGCCAAGGTTAAGCGTTCCGAGCTGAAGGCTGTCATTGAAGCTGCATTCACCAAGGGCGCGAAGTCCGCTGCCGGCGGCGAGCGCGTGCGTTTCCCCATCGTGGGCTCGCTCGTTCGCAAAGAAGTGAAGGCTCGCAAAGCTGGCAAGGGCGTCAACCCTTTCACCGGCGAAGAGATCACCGTCAAGGCCCGCCCAGCTTCCAAGAAGCCACGCTGGTCCTTCCCGAAGTCCCTCAAGGACACCTTCGGTGACAAGCGCAACTGGTAATTTGTTGAGCTAGCTATTTTTAAAGGGCCGCGCGAAGCTGATTCGCGCGGCCCTTTTTCTTTGCGCAGGAGGAATTCATGAAGTTCGTCACGTTTCGCGAAGCCGGAGAAGAAAAACTGGGATTGCTCAAGGCACCCGGCCAGGTGATCTCAGTAGCCGAGGGACTGAAGGCCCTGGGCACTCCCGAGCGCAAAGCTCAGCCTTCGATGATGGAAGTCCTACGCGATCCCGCGCAGTGGATGCCTTTACTTGGGCGCCTGCTCGAAAAATCGCCCTCCGCAGCCCTTAAGAACGAAAAGGACCTCGATCTGCTCTGCCCCCTTCCTCAGCCGCTTTCGATGCGCGATGGGTACGCGTTTAGACAGCATGTCGAGGCCGCTCGCCGCAACCGTGGCGTGCCGATGATTCCGGAGTTCGATCATTTTCCGGTGTTCTATTTTACCAATCACTTAGCTGTCACCGGCCCAGGTCCTGTTCCTGTTCAGAAACAGGCTCAGGACAAACTCGATTTTGAGCTCGAAGTCGCAATCGTCATCGGCAAGGAGGGGCGCAATATTCCCGCCTCAAAGGCTGACGAGCACATCTTTGGCTTCATGATCATGAACGACTGGTCCGCGCGCACCCTCGTCACACGCGATGAGCTCGCTAAATGGGCAGTACCCGGCCCACACGGCGAGCAGCACAACCTGGGCATGAAGTGCTGGGTCAACGGCAAGCTGCTGTCCGAAGGCAATCTAAAGGATATGAGCTGGAGCTTTGCTCAGATCGTGGAGCGCGCAAGCTACGGCGTCACGCTCAGGCCTGGAGAGGTGATCGGCTCAGGCACCGTGGGTACAGGCTGCTTGCTTGAGCTCAACGGCTCCAAGATCACCGACAACCTGTGGCTTAAGCCTGGGGACGAAGTCGTGATGGAAGTCGATCAATTGGGCCGTCTGGTCAATCAGATCAAAGACGGTGGCGCCTAAGATGAGCAAGCTCAGGCTCTTTCACTACTGGCGATCCTCGAGCTCCTGGCGCGTGCGCTGGGGCCTAGCGATCAAGGGCGTCGAGGTCCAGATGATTCCAGTCAACCTGCTCACCGGTGAATCGGAATCGACCGAGCACAAGGCGCGTAACCCCCTAGGCTACGTTCCGGTGCTTGAGTTTTTGGAGCCACCCCAGGGTCCAAAAGGACCGCTCACTTACTTAGCCGAAAGCACTGCGATCCTCGAGTGGCTGGATGCTACGTACGCCGATAATCCGCTCTATCCACGTAACCCAGCCCTTGCGGCGCGCACCCGCTGGCTTGCAGAGACCATCAATGCCGGAACGCAACCGCTTCAAAACCTAGGGGTAGCCGAAGCGCACAGCACCGACCCTGCGGAGCAAAAAAAGTGGAACCAGCGTTGGACGCGAAATGGACTGACAGCCTTTGAAGAGATCGTTCGCGAGACGGCTGGGCGCCACTGTATCGGCGATGAGCTTACGGCTGCCGATCTGTTTTTGATTCCCCAGGTCTACAACGCCCACAGGCAAGAAGTGTCGCTCGAAGGGTTTCCGAATGTAGCGCGGCTTTATGAAAACGGCCTTCAGACCCCCACCTGCCAAGCGGCACACCCCGACCGCTACGCGCCGGCTGCAAAATAATTCCGATCTACTCGGAATCTCCAGTGGGTCCCACGCCTTAACGCAGCGCGTGATATTTGTTAAATCCTCAGCCCAGCCCCCCTAAACGACCGATAAGCAAGGGATGCGACGAACGGCGCTCCTTTGGAAGATCGCCCTGAAATGGGTCCGCACCTGGCCAGTTCTCACCCGCGAAATCCTTCAGCGGGGAGGCATCGCACGTGATCGCGCCTGGGCGCACTCGGTTGCGCGCTGGCTGCTTGTCGCCTTCGCAGCTCACCTGATTGCAGTGGTCTCGAGCGTCGGTTTTTACGAGCCATCAGAGCAGTTCCAAGTCGCTGAGTTCGTTTCCCTCAAGCTCGGAAAAACAGCTCCAGCGGCCATGGCTCCCGAATTTCGCGAACAAACCGTTTCCTGGGTGCTGCCAGCCACGTTCCGAAGCATCGTAGGTATCGCCAGGTCCTTAGGTGCCGAAACACCGTTCCAATGGGCGCTGGGCTTTCGCCTGCTCTCGGCTTTCATCGGATGGATGAGCTTAGCCTTACTTGCTTTGGCTTCGTTCGGGTGGCTTGAGGCCAAGGCTCATCGAACGATGCTCCTGGTTGTCTCAGCTCTTTGCTGGTTCATTCCGGCTCTTCACGCGCGCCATAGTCCCGAAAACATCGGAGGAGCTCTCTTCTTCGCTGCGATGGCCCTGCTCTGGCTCACGAGCCCCGCTCAGCCGCGCACGCCTAAGGAGTGGCTCAAGCTCAAGGGACCTGCAAACGGCTGGGCCGTTGTCATTGGCGCGGTCTTGGGACTGGCCTTTGAGGTTCGTTTCTCAACCGGGTTCATGACACTCGGACTGCTGCTCTGGTCCCTCATCATAGCCCGTATGCCGATCCGCAAGATCGGTCTGATGACTGCCGGCTTCTTCGGCGTCGTCACTTTGAGCATTCCCATCGATTACTGGGGCTACGAGCAATGGACCCTTCCGTGGCTCAATGCTGCGCAACTGGAGCTCACAAGAGTCCACGACTTATCGTTCTGGGGACTAACCACGGTCCTAAGAGAAGTCTTAACCCGAACTTGGCCTTTTTTGGGCGTCATCGCTTTCGCATCCGTAGTGATCACCTGGATCGTCTGGCCTAAGCACCCCATCACCTGGGCCCTAGTCCCCTACCTCCTTGCGATTCACATCTTTGGCGAGCGCGGTTGGGAAAATCTTCTCGTCGTCGGCCACGTCCTGCCACTGACTCTGGTGCTAGCGGCCACTCGCGCGTTGCCTAAGAGATTCAGCCCCCAAAAGCGAACTGTATTCGAAGCGCTTGAGCGCCGTGTTCCCGCCAAGCGTTGGGTTCAAATTACCCAAGGCCTCTTTGCATGGAATCTGATCGCGCTTTTCGTCACGACGGTGGCGCCCGCTTGGATGCCCACTCAGTTTTACTCCAAGCTCTATCGCTTCCGTGCCTTTGCGCTCAACATCCACTATGGACCGGAGCAAGATCCCTTCTCGACCCTGGGAATTCCGGTGAGCTTCTACCGACCTGACAATGTTCTTGCGACGCCTCTGCAGTCCTACGGCGATCTGGTCCAGAAAATGAAAGACACGCACTCACCGGCATGGCTCTTCCACAAAAAGGGCATTCTCCCTGAGGAAGCGGGTCCACTTGCCCAATGGTGCCAAGCGCAGATCTCGACTTTCCCGCAGATTCCTTTTCGCGAAACGATCAAGCGCTTCGCATCGCGTGTTTCGGACTGGACGCTCTACCGCTGCGAAAACCCCGCTGATCGCCAAATCGCTTCTGAGGAAATGGAAAAATTCCCACATGCGGCTCCCGTCGATGAAGACGAGGACAAGCCCGAAGGTGCGGTCTCCGAAGAGAGCAAACCCCTGCTCGTCTCACCGATCAGCCGCTACAGCTTATAAGATCATTCGCCTTTAAGCAGTTTGGAGCATGCGGGCCAGAAGTCCCGAATCAAGCCGCGCTTTTGCGACGTCTTGGGACGAGCATGAAACTCAAGCGCAAGAGGCATGTAATCCGTTCCCGGAACATCGTTGGTCACCGCACCCACATGATGCAAGCCGCGCAGATTGACCATCCGCTTAACGGGCGATGCGAGCCTGACAAACAGATCTTCTTGCGCTTCCCAAGGCACGAGCTTGTCGTTCTCCGCTCGCAGGACCTGGACCGGAATCTTGAAATTCTCAGGCGTCAAAAGCGCGTAGCCTTCCGAGTTCACGAATTCGCCGTCCACCACGGCTTGAGCGAAATCGATGAGCAGATCCAACGGCAGCACGGAGATCTCTTTGAACCAAAGCCTGCGCAGAGCTTGCGGACTGGTGTGGTTGAGATCGACGAGCTCGCGAGTGAAAATATAGTTCCCGAGGTTGATGGCCGCGGATTCAATGGACCTAGCGAGAGAGGCCTGGATGCGATTGCCGCTTTGTTTGAGCTTCAAGGTAAAGTCAAAGAGGTCATGATGCGGCTCCAGGGTCTGGGAGCTCATGAGCTTACGCGCGCCCTTTAAGGCCGGAAGCAGGGCGCGGATGCCTAAGCGAAAAGGACTGGAGAGCGAACGCAGCTCGTGGGGCGTGGTTAAAAGCGTCGCAGCGGCGATTCGGTGTTCGAGTTCGGCGCGAATGACGTCATTCGAAAACGCCGCCAACACCATGATGCCGCCCATGCTATGGCCCCAAAGATGGATCTTACGCACGCCGCTGATCTTCAGCGCCGCCCGGATATGGGCAGGCAAATCCAGCAACGCCACTTGCTCTAGGCCATTGCGAACACCGCTGCTCGAGCGCGTCGAAGAGCGTCCCGCCAATCTCGCTTGGCCGATGAACACCCGATACCCCGCTTTTTGAAACGCATGAGCCACTCCGTCAAGAGCTTCAGCAGTCTCGACAAGGCCTGGCTCCAAAAGAACCACGGGAGCATTTGGAGCCGTAGAACCCTTCAGCTCAAAGAGGATCAGTTGCGCGCCGTCTTCGGCTTGAACCCTGTGGGTGACGTACGTCGAGCCATGAAATGGCGCAGCGCTTGCCACGGAGGTGGCGAGCAAGACAAAGAGTAGAAAAAAAATCCGGTATTTCCCCATAACCCAGGGCTGATCTGTAACTGGAGGATAGCGGCGCGTCAAACCGAAATCTGAGGGAATTCTGGTCGAGGTCCGAAAAAAACCTCATAATGAAGATATGAGTTTTGTAGATACCCTCAAGAGCTCCCCCTTTCTCATGGCTCTCCGGCTTCGCAGCCTGGGCTACACCGCCGAATATGTGGCTCTCAATGGGCTTGCTGCCCTGCTGCCGGGAAACAAGGCAGAGAGCTTTCCTAAGGACCCTCAGTTGCTCAACGCACTGAGAATCGAGATGGATGAGCTTTTGCGCGAGGAGGCTCGCGCTATCGGTCGAGGCGAAATTCCCGCTTCGGTGCTTTTTCCCGAATCTC
>JBGAWT010000211.1:0-5584 GCA_044227445.1 Bdellovibrionia bacterium
CAGATGGATATCCGAGCTCGTCGGAGACGAGAAATCATAGATCTAGCGATTCAATTTCATTCTATTCATGGAGAATACGTTTCTGAGTTGCGTCGTAGTTGGGGCTATTACCGTAGTTCTGGAATGGAAGAAGCTGAGATGGTGGCAATTGTTGATGATGTAATGAGTTCTCTCGGAAAAGACAGGCGTGTTAAGGACGTGGTGAAGAGGCTTCAAACTCTTAAAGAGATATTTGGGCGTGAGTTTAAGTAGGTTCGTAACGATATTGAATTAGCCCGTTATTCTATTCTCAGTTTTTTGTCAGGTTCCGCAGACCCCTATGCTATGAGCCTTCGGGTTCAGCAGCATATTCAATTTTTTGGAGACCCGTTTCATGGCGATTAAGAATTTCAGAGTCGTGAGTTTCGCAGCGTTTATTTCGATCCTTGCGCTGCCCTCGTTTGGGTTTGCGGGGGATCTCGTAGAAAAGGGCTATTTCAGCTGCTCTGCTCACGGCAACAAGGCGAGTTTTGAGGGTTTTCAGGCCTATATCGAAAAGTCCCCTTTGTACGTCGCGGCCCTCACCGAGGGTCTCAACTTAGCTGTTAGGCGTGAAGCGCAAATGGGCGTCGAAGAAAGAATCGGCCATGCTTTGATGAAGCTTCCCAATGGGGAAGAGCTTGTGATCAGGGCGCGGGTAGTAGTGGACCTTACCCCCAAGCCGATCGCATCCCGGGTGGATATCACCGTGAGACTCCAACGAATCACCAAGGATAAGAAGGTGGCAGTGCTGGCAGCTGTGACAGGACATAAGCATGCTGAGTACTCTGACTTGGATCTTCTGAACTCCGAGATCATCACGCATCTGATCAACCAAGGGCTCATGAAGAAAGACGAGAGCAACTGGGTTTACGGCGAAGGCAGGTCCGTTGAGCAGCTAGTTAAAAAGGGTGTCATTAACCCCAATACATACCTCCACATCTCTTGCACAGCTCACGTCGAAGAATAAGCTAAATGACCCAAGGTGCTACCCTCTATCGCTTCAAAGTCTCGCTCTCGGATGTGGATCGCGCCATTTATGAGACGTTTGATTTTAGGGTAGCTATGCATGCTTCGGAGAGTGAGGCGTTTTTACTCACGCGGGTTTAGCCTTTATCCTCAACTTCGAAGGGGCTTGGAGTTCTCGCAAGGGCTCTCTACGCCTGATGAGCCTGCGATTCGATTGATCGACGAAAATGGCACGGTCGCTAAATGGATTGATATCGGAAATCCGACGGCGCGCAGGCTCCACAAGGCTTCGAAGGCCTGCAAAGTCGTTCGCATCTACACTTACAAGGACCCGGAGAACCTCAAAAAAGAGGTGAGCGGCGAGGATGTACACCGAGTGGAGGAGATCAGGGTTTTTTCGCTCGAGCCCTCTTTCTTGGCCGACTTAGCTAAAGGTTTGGGCCGCGACAATGTCTGGACCCTCCTGCATGACGACAGCGAGTTGGTCGTGACCAGCGGCGAAGATACGTGGATGAGTCGGCTCACCGAGCATCGGTTGAGTTGACTACCTCAATCGGGGTGCGACCTTCTGCGTGCGTTCGAATTTCTCCGCCGTGAGTTTGTCGCAGCTATGGCAAAGGTGAACCTGCATTTGGTTCCAATCAAACCAGTTGCCATCTCGCTGAGTGAAGAGCTCGCGGCAATGAAAGCATTTGAATTGGTTCTTAGGAAATTTTCTGGCTGGGCGGATCATCATTATTTCTCCTGTTGGATTGCTGAAGGTTTAGGCTGCTAAGAGGTCTTCTTGCTCACTGAGGAAGACCTTATGGAGGCGGTGAGCAAGATAGGCTTCTTGGTAGAGGAGATAGAGTTTTCCTCGCTCTGACGGGCGGGCGCTCTGAGTCTCTAAGAACAGGTCTTGGACACGCTCGGCAAGTCGAACGAGAAGGCTTCGGACGTCTTTTGGGGACTTCGCAGTCTCTGAATTCTTGGCGCGCATAGTCGAAACTCCTTTTGGGTTACCTGAAAAGAAGTCGATCCAAAGGTGTTAGCTTTTAAAAGAATTTTCTCAATAGGTTCGAGTTCCCAGAAAATGAAACTCGATGATTAGTCTTCATTATACGCGTTTGGAGGCCCAATAAGTACCTAAATAACCCACTGAATTAAGTCAGCAATAGCGGCCACTTAAGGGTATGAGGTGCACAAGGATTTCATCTTCATGATCACTACCGCAGGCGTGAGCCTCAGCTTTGGAAGCCAAAAACTTTTTGACGACGTGAATATCAAATTCACCCCAGGCAACTGCTACGGCCTGATCGGCGCCAATGGCGCCGGCAAGTCGACCTTTCTCAAAATTCTTTCGGGCGAGATGACGTCATACAAGGGCACGGTCTCTGTGACACCCGGTCAGCGCATTTCGTTTTTGCGTCAGGACCATTTCAGTTTTGATGACATCGAAGCGTTGCAAACGGTGATTCTGGGACAACCCAGGCTCGCAAAAATCATCGCCGAAAAAGAGGCGCTTTATGCCAAGGCCGAATTCACGGATGCCGACGGAGTGCGCGCAGGAGAGCTCGAAGAAGCCTTCGCCGAAGTGCGTGGCTGGGAAGCCGAAAGCGATGCGGCAGTATTGCTCGCTGGCCTAGGCATCGGCACGGATCTCCATCAAAAAAAGATGCGCGAGCTGCGCGACAACGAGCGCGTGAAAGTTCTGCTCGCTCAGGCTCTCTTTGGCGATCCGGACATTTTGCTGCTCGATGAGCCGACCAACCATTTGGACATTCCGGCGATTCGGTGGCTTGAGGAGTTTTTGCTCAAGTACGACAAGACGGTGATCGTCGTTTCGCACGATCGGCACTTCTTGAATCAAGTGTGTACTCACATGGCTGACATCGATTTTGGTCGCATCCAGCTTTACACCGGCAACTACGACTTCTGGTACGAATCGAGCCAGCTTGCGCTCAAGCAGCAGCAGGACAAAAACAAGAAGACCGCCGACAAGGCCGAAGAGCTCAAGGCGTTCATCGCGCGCTTCAGCGCCAATGCTTCCAAGTCTCGCCAGGCCACCTCGCGAAAACGGCAACTCGAGAAGCTCACGCTCGAGGACATCAGGCCTTCGACCCGCAAGTATCCGTTCGTCGGATTCAAGGCCGCACGCGAAGCCGGCGATCAGATGTTGTTCGTCGAGAATCTCTCTAAGACCGTCGACGGCAAGAAGGTTCTCGACCGCGTGAGCTTTAGCCTCAAGACAGGGGACAAAGCCGTCTTCATCGGTGACACCGAGCTTGCGGTGACGACCTTGTTTAATATCCTGATGGGCGAGGAAACTCCGGACACCGGAACGGTCAAATGGGGCGTGACTACCTCGCGCGCGTATTTTCCGAAGGACAACGCCAAGTATTTTGATCGCGTCAGCCTCTCTTTGATCGATTGGCTGCGGCAGTATTCTCCGGACAACAACGAGAACTTCGTTCGAGGGTTTTTGGGGCGGATGCTTTTTTCGGGCGACGCGGCCATGAAAAATACCAAGGTCCTTTCGGGAGGCGAGCGCGTGCGTTGCATGCTCTCGCGCATGATGATGAGCGAGGCCAATGTGTTGATCTTGGATGGCCCGACCAACCATCTGGATCTCGAATCCATCACCTCAGTCAACAACGGGCTCATCGCGTTTGCGGGCACCGTGCTTTTTTCGTCCTACGATCAGCAATTCATTCAGACGGTGGCTAGTCGCGTGATCGAAGTCGGTTCCAAGGGTGCCAACGACCACTACCATTCGTACGAAGAGTACCTCCAAGCCACTCTCAAGAGCGCTCGGCCCTAAGGACTTCGGTGTGCTGACCCGACCTACGCTCTTTTTAGCTCCGATGGAAGGCGTAACGGATGCGCCGATGCGAGCGTTGCTGACCTCACTTGGCGGTTTTGATTTTAGCGTCACTGAATTCATTCGCGTGAGTCAGGAGATCCAAGGCGCTCACGTATTCATCAAACATATTCCAGAGCTCGCTGCTCAAAGCCGTACGCCAAGTGGCACTCCGGTTCTGGTTCAGCTCCTAGGGGGAGACCCAGAGAGGGTCGCGCAATCGGCGCTCAACGCCGTGGCAGCGGGAGCGCACGGCATCGATCTCAATTTTGGATGTCCTGCTCCGACGGTCAATCGGCATGACGGAGGGGCTTCGCTTCTTCGGGATCCCGCGCGGCTTGAGGCGATTGTGCGCGCTGTACGACAGGCCGTGCCTCGGGAGATTTCGGTCTCAGCAAAACTCAGGCTGGGGTGGGACGACATGAATGAAATCCACCGCAATGCCGATCGTGTTCAAGCCGCGGGCGCATCCTGGCTGACGATTCACGCGCGCACCAAAGTTCAGGGTTATCAACCGCCCGTGTACTGGGAGCCTATTGCTCTGGTGCGCAAGCGACTTTCGATTCCGGTGGTAGCAAACGGAGATGTTTGGACTCTCGAGGATTGGAGGCGCTGTCGCGACGTGACGGAATGCGAGCACTACATGCTGGGCCGTGGCGCGCTGGTTGATCCTTACCTTGCTCTGAAGATTCGCGCGGAGCTGGATGGATCCAAGCACTCACAAAAGGAATTGCGCGCCCCCTCGGATTGGTTGCCTCTTTTTAAAAGCTACGCGCAAGGTTGTGACCCCGTAGGAGCGAATCCCAACTACCCGCTGCGTCGGATCAAACAGTGGGCGGGGGTCGTCGCCCGCAGCGGAGAGCGCGAGTGGATTTCGGTGGTCAAGCGCGCGAGCACTTTGTCCGAGGCGCTGATGAGCTTAGAGGCAGCAGATCGAGCTTACGTCCCGCAAAAAGTGACGTAGGGCCTAGCTTCGGCCGGAGCGGGGTCCCGATAAGCGGCATGCTCGGGGAGATCCTCAAAGGGATGTTGCAGCACACTTAAGAGCTTCTCGAACGGTGCGAGATTTCCTTCGGTGGCGCTCGTGAGTGCCGCTTCGACGTGATGGTTGCGGGGGATGATATGGGGGTTTGAGCGCTGCATGAGCGCGCGGGACTCTTCGAGCGAGCGACCTTCTGAGCTGCGACGTTGCTCCCAGCGCGTAAGCCATTCCTTATCAATCGCATTGCTGCCAAGGCTGAGCGATCTGAACGTGTTCGCGAAATCGGCCCGCTCCTTTTGCATCCAACCTAAGAGCTCTTCGATGAGGGCTTCGTCCTCGGGGCGGGATTCGAACAGGCCCAGCTTGCCGTGCATTCCCTTGAGCCAATGCTCCGAAAATTCGCGACCAAAACCATCTAAGCACTTTTTTGCGATCTCGATTGCGGCTTCGTGGCTCGGATCGAGTAGGGGTAGGAGCGCTTCGGCTAGGCTCGTGAGGTTCCAATGCGCGATGGCGGGTTGGTTGCCATAGGCGTAGCGGCCATTGCGATCGATTGAGCTAAAGACGGTCGCCGGATCGTAACGATCCATGAACGCGCAAGGCCCATAGTCGATCGTCTCGCCTGAGATGGCCATATTGTCCGTGTTCATCACCCCATGCACGAAACCCACGAGCATCCATTGGGCAAGCAGGCTGGCCTGCCTGCTGATGATCTGCTTGAGCAAAGATTCGTAATTTGTCGCTGAGGGGTAGTGCCTTTGAATGACGTAATCTGC
>JBGAWT010000212.1:0-5230 GCA_044227445.1 Bdellovibrionia bacterium
CCCAGCGAGCTCTTCGTGTTCAGTCCCAAGCATGTCTGGTCCGGCATCTTGTTCGGGAACCGCATCACGAGTTCCGAAGTTCAATCCGCCCTGAAGGCAGCGCTTAAAGTCGACCGGCAAGGCTTTTTCGGCACGCTCTATAGCGAGTTCTCCCATGACGAAAACTGGGTGATCGCCGGGGCCATGGGCCTTGTGGCAAGCGTGATCGCGCTTCTTTGGGCAATTTCGCGCTCGCGAGTTAGAACGGCTTAGCCGAATCCTAGCGATGCTGATCGGCGTACTCTGCCCATTCGATCGCTTCTTTCGCGGTCTCTGGGCCCCTCTTAGTGAGGATCATGCTGTGATCAGGCTTCAGTAAGTACTCATCGATATTGTAGATCTCTCGAGCGTTCGCCTCAGGAAGCTGCGCCGCGATCTTGGGATTGTAGAGGCTAATGGACTGAGTAAGTCCGAGCGCCCGAAACAATACGGCATCCGCATGGCCTGTCCTTTGGATCTCCTCAGCAATGCCCTTAAAATGAGCATAGCCGTAAACCGCCACCACGGGGGATTGCCCTGGAGCACTCAAAGCTTGACCGACTAAGGTCGATGCCATCCCGGGCTCACGGGAACCAAAATAGCCGAAGTAGTCAGACCAACGCGCCCAGTTCCAAAATGCGGGATCAGCAGCAAAAAGAGCTAACTTCTTACCCACCTTACCTTCGGAAACGTACCAGCAATCCGAGGACAAGCAGATCTTGTCCTTAGAAAACAACCGGGAGCTTCGCATCAGGTGCCAGACCTCAAACTCCTGATTCGCTCGAGTTCCGCCCAAATAGTTTTGTTTCTCAGGCTCTGTTTCGCTGGGCAGGTGTTCTCGGTCGTCATAGGAGCGCGAGATCTGCTCAAAAAGCCCTTTGTAATGAACCGCCTGGGGTTCGGCCGTTTGATAACTCTCGCGTGCGGTTTCCCAGCCAAAGCGTTGTGCTCCATGACGCTGAGCGATCCGAATAAACATCTGCCCAAGCATGAGCGCCGTGCGATTGGTGTGGTCCTCACCAACTATAAAAACGAGCCGCTTACCCCTTGTCGTGGCTTCTTTCAGGGCTTCCGAAAAAATCCGGTCGATGTCGCGATAGATCTTTACCGCGTCATCTTGGGTTAGCTTAGCGTCGGGATTGAAAAGCCTCACCGTAAACTCGGGCTGCTCTTTGGTGAGTTTAGAAAGGATCTGATCCACTGAATCACGAACCGCGACGATGCGCTCTCGAAGCTCCAGGGCCTCTATGCACTTCGCGATTTTTGCTAAATCCTTACCTCGAACGCACGGATGTCCTTGGCCTGAGGCAAAAGCGGTGCAGTTAAAGAAAGCGCTGACTACAACCAAAAATAACATCCGCTTCATCCTTGTCTCCTAAGGGTGATCTCGAATAGGTTCGGGCCGTAGTCCTCAGACGTAAGGCCGAAAAGTAAATGGCAAATTCCCGCATCTCCGTCAATAATCCGCCAGGAAACGCGAAACAGTTTCTATCTTAAACTTTTCAGGATTCAGCCGACATCCACTCCTGCTCTGAAGACAAAACCGGCTCTCGCTCCACCCTCTGCATGCGCGCGAAGAGTTTGCGGTTCCTTCGATACATCTGTCTGAAGTGCTGGTGCTGCCGATCGTACATAGGTAGGACCACCGCTCTGGGCTCAACCGTGCGCTGGGTTACGACCTTCTGACCCGTTTCTTGAAGCGACGCTTTTCCTAGGGCCACTGAAGCCAGCATCGCCGCTCCGCGCACGCCTGCGTGCTGAGGATGATGCGGGAGCTCGATTTGCTTACTCGTCACGTCAGCTAAGATCTGAGCCCATGTTTCAGAATTGCCGCCGCCGCCCACGAGCCTCAGACTTCTTGGAACGACGAGCTTCGAATCCGCGGCATCAGCGATCCAGCGCAGGTGATGAGCCACACCCTCAAATACGGCACGCGCCAGATCCGCCTTCTTATGATGAAGGCCGATATTGAGAAATGCCCCCCGCGCCGTCGCGTCTTCAAAGGGACTTCGACTTCCCAAGAGCCAAGGAGCGAAAAGCGCTCCTTGCGCACCCGCGGGCGATTGGCCCACCAGGCGATCTAAATCCGAAAACTCTCCCCGCTCATCCAATAACGCGCCCAGTGCCCACTTCAGGCAGATCCCAGCCGTCTGAAGCTCGCCGGTGTACTGATTCACCCCAGACACCGAAGTTCTCAGTGAAGCCATGAAGTGGCTGATGTCCAAAAGCTTGCGCTGAGTCGTCACGCCGATCCACGCTGAGGTGCCTAAATAAAGGTGGGCGCTTCCTGGATCCACGCAACCTGCGCCTAAGGCAACGCACCCGACGTCCCCGCCTCCGGCGACCACGGGAGTGCCTTGGCGCAATCCCAATTGCTCTGCGGCTTGAGCCTGAAGGCCGCCCACGATCTCAGTCCCATCTATGACCTCAGGCAAGAGCTCTGGATTGACTCCAAAGATTTGACAAAGCTTCTCGTCATACCGAACGTCCGCAGCCGAGAACCTTCGGAGAAACGTGAGATGAGCGGAGTCAGCCGTGGTTCGAATGACGCCAGTACAGCGCGCAACCAGATAATCTTTAACGTCGACCCATTTGTGTGCGCGCGCGTAGAGCTCAGGTTGGTTTTCTTTTACCCAATGCAGCTTCCAAAGCGGGTCTTTGCAGCTTGCCGCAGCTCCGTTGGTAACCCACAAAGAAGAGAGAATCCTTCGCGCGTTAAGCCCTTCGACCCTAAGCCACCCTCGGCGCATCTCGCGATCGAAGATCTCTTTGGCGCGCCCATCGAGATAGCTCATCGAGTTGCGCAATGCCTCGCCTTGCTCATCGACGAGCACCAGGCCCTGCATTTGTGCACAAAACGAAAGCGCTTCCACACTCTGAGCCGTCATCCCTGCTTGCAAAAGCACCCGCGCGACGCCCGCTCGCATCCCATCCCACCAATCGGCGGGACGATTCTCCACGCACTCTCCCTGAACGATGAGTTCGTACTCATGAACATGCCACGCCAAGATCTCTAAGCTCTCGCTTTCAAATAAGGTCGTCTTTACGTGGGTCGAACCCACATCAAACGCGAGAATAGCGCTCATAAGCTGGCCTCCAAAAATCGCTCGTGCCGTGCCAAATGTCGCTCGACGATGAGGGCTATGTCCTCGATGCTCATTGTGTCCACGGGCAGGCGGTGCACGCGAACAGCCTGGGGCAACGAGGCGAGGACCTCATCGTAGCGCTTGCGCAAAGCCCCTAAGAAAATCTCCGTCTCATGCAGCTCGCGCGACGCCCCTCGGAGCGAAATCCTGGAGAGCGCTTCGCGGGGAGAGACATCTAAGAAAAAGACCTCATCCGGAAGCGTCGTTTTGAAATCCCGGCTCAGAGCCGCTTGCATCAACGCTTGACCCTGAGAAAGCAGGCAGCGGCAGTACGTCGCGATCTCCCCCAATTGAAGCTCACCTGACCAAGAACGAATTGACTCCCAGGCCTTAGGTTCGATCTCGTTCATCAGGTACTCGAGCCTATCAACGGCTTGCTTGGATGGCGCACTGGGCCTCTCGAGGTAAAGCGCCGTGTATACAAGTCCATCTACAATGGCGTGACGCTCCTGAACTAAGGTGCGCACACCTGGGTGGGCCAAGGACCGCTCCACGTCTCCAAACAAGCGCATCTTTAAAAAAAGAGATCCAAACTTAAGCTCGCGATCTCCCACCAGATCCGCGCAGCTCGAAAGAGCCTTTAGCCTCAGCGAGAGCCTTGAGAAATCCGTTTGATCGCCCAGATGGTAATCCGGGCAGCGCATGAAACGAATGGCTTGAGAGCCGCCTAGTTTTTGCCTGAGCGCTTCGAGGACCGCGGTCTTTCCGCTGCCATCAATGCCCAAGATGGAGATTCGTCGAACCATCCAAGACCTCCAAGACGTTGCTCAAGACCGTCGCAGGCGCGTGCATTCCATCTAACCAGCTCACCGAGCGGGACTGCCTCTGAATCAATTCCCGAAGCACGGGCCTCATCTGCGTTTGAAATTCCTCGAAACTCTCCCGGCTAGGCTGCTTCAATCCCGCTTCGTAAGCCGTAAACACGCCCTTGCGCCTCGTGGCTTCCTCCACAGGAATCTCCAAGTGAATAATGCGATCGGGAACCGGAAGCCCCTGGACAAGAGCCAGGATTTCGGTGGCCGAAACGCCATGCACGATCTCGCTGGCCATGTACTTGTACCAATAGGCATCAAACAAAAGCAGATCGGGTTGGGCCTGTAGAGCCCGGTGCAAAGCTTCTTGAATACAATGCAAAAGAAACAAAACCCGGCTACTCGCGCCGATTGAGGCCAAGTAGTCTTGGGCTTGAATGTTTTCGGAAAACAGTTTTTGCGAACCCTTTTGAATATCCCAGATCGAAGCGAGAGCAACCCGCTGGCCTCGCGACCGGTACTGCTCAACCAAAGACCGAATCAAAGTCGTCTTACCCGACCCGTCGCTTCCCGAAACAACGACAACCCGTCGCTTCCCGAAACAACGACAAACCTCATGCGAGCGCCTCCACAGAGGTCCAACCGGTCTCAGCAGACTTAAAGTCCAAGATCAGAGTACGAATGCCAGCCTTTTCGGCCGCAGCATCTGCCACGGGATCATTTCCGATCATCAGGCAATTGTTAGCATCGACGCCCAAGGTCGCTAGAATCTCGCGGTAGTAATCGGGATCGGGCTTACAGCGGCGCATATTGCCGCAGTGGGTGATGAGCGAAAAGCGCCCGGGATCTAAGCCCGCCCACATTACGCGCATCCGAATGCTTTGGAGCGAGACAACGGGATTGGTTGCTAGCACCAAGCGATATCCCGAAGCCGCAAATCGATCCAAGACCTCAAGTGCACCTTCGATCGGCTCAAAAAGCTGCTCAAACCGAGCGAAGTCTTTTTCGACCCATCCTTTCAGAAGGGCCTCTGTCTTAGCTGGAGGTATTCCATGCCGCTCTCGCAGCGCTCGGTACAGATTAGCTTCAATGCAATCTGAGCTCTGATTGCTGTAGATCGCCTCTCTCAACGTGCGCAAAACACGCGGGACCTCGCGCAAGCGCACCAAAGACAGGGCGCGCCACACGAGGCTGCTGATCAAGCGCACGTAAAAGAAGCGCTTTGATCCCTTGAGTCGCAGCAGCGTTCCGTCGAGATCCACCAAAAGCGTGCGACTAAAAGATGGCATCCTTGATCCTTTGGTAATCCTGAGC
>JBGAWT010000213.1:0-5186 GCA_044227445.1 Bdellovibrionia bacterium
ACACGGACAAAAGCGGGCAAGAACTCATTCCGACGGACGTCAAAGTGGCTTGCACCGAGGATCGCCCCGAGGTGCACTCCGTGACGCTCGCGTACCTGCAAGACGCGGCCAAGAAGGCGCAAGGAACCCCGCGTGTAGCGGCCCTAGCATTAGGTGAGAAGGGCTCAAAGCTCTCGGTGGTGCTCGGCGTACCGACTACCAAAGAAACCAAGCTCGCAGCCTTCTTAGATTCCAAACCCGTGGATGACGCGATGGCTCAAAAAGCCAAAGATAAGACGACTCCGTTTCCGGTGCTTCCTACGGGCGTAAGCCTGCTTTTGGAAAAGAAAGGCGACGCTCTGCTAGCGGTGCACTACGCGCTGCCTACGGTTCGAACGGCGCAGGTCTGGCTGGATCCTCAGGCTGAGGAGATTTCGATGCTTCAGCTGGATATGGGAGCCAACCCGTTGCGCGACTTCCCTGGGCGGCGATTCGAAGGTAACCTGATACTGCGTGACTTGGTTCGCTTCCAGTCGTTATCAGCTAAGTTCTAGCTTAGTCCTGCTGCTGGCGTTGCTCTCGCCCGGCTGCATGGAAGCCTATCGCAAGACGGTGGCTTCCGAGCTGCCTCGTAGCGTGGAGCGCATGTACCTCACGGACATGAACACTGCTTGGTCCAGCGTCATCGAAGCGCTTAAGAGCATTCGAATCGACGTTTCCAACCGCGAAGGTGGATTCATCCAAACCAAGTGGACGGACAACACGCTGGATAAAAACTTCGTCAATTCGTTTGGTGGGGTCGATACCTATCTGAAGTCGCAGTATCGCCTGAAGATCAACCTCTCGCCCGGCGCCTACAACGGAAAGCCCGTGGTGCGCTTAGCGGTGCTCAAAGAGCAGCTCGTCCAAAAGGACGTCTTAGAAGGCTGGAAGCCGGTTGAGACGGATACCTTGGACGAGAACACCCTTCTTTACCGCATCAGCCGGATCATCTTCATGCGCATGAAGATGGCTCAGATCGAAGAGCAGAAGAAGCAAAAGGCGCTTGAGAGTACGACCTTCTAACAACCAGTCTCAGTCAGAGTCTGCAGTTTGAGTCAGTTTCAGTCCCAGTCAGTTTCAGTGACAGTTTGGAACTTACTGAAACTGAATCTGGACTGACTCTCAAACTGCAGACTCCTTCTGTTCTAGGCATTTCCTGCCCATTTTCTGCGTCCCAGATTCGATTAACCTAAAAGATAGGGAAGGACCCTTACGACTATGTCGAGCGTCTCGTCTACTTCGGACCAGTTGAATCATTACAACAAAGTCTTTCGCGAGCTCCAACAGGACGTCGAGGAGCAGCAGAAGCGCTCCCGCGAGCTCGACGCCGAACGCGCCGACAAGCTCGAGGCCGCATACAAACGCGACCTTGATAAACAGCGCCAAGACGCCGAAGACACGATCGAAAACGTCCGTTCACGCTCCAATGAAACGCTCGAAGCTGCGCGCGAGTACCACAAGAATCAGTACAAAGACCTCAAGGACTCCTACGACCGCTCAGGACGCTACTCCCAGGACGACGGAGCGGTAGCGCTACGCAAGCAGCTCGAAGACGCCCATCGCAGCGCCGAAGTTCAAAGCCGAATGACGGATCAAAAACTCGACACTGCACGCGAGGGTCTGTCGCAAAAACTCAAGGATTCCATGCGCGACGCGGAAGAGCAGACGGCGGCTCTTCGCGCCAGCCACCGCGAGGAAACCGACCGCCTGCGTGAGGAAATGAAAGTCCAGGGGGCAGCCGTCAAGCGTGACTCCGAGGTGCGCTCGGAGGCCCTAGCCGAAGACACTCGCAAGAACGAAAACGCATGGATTCTAAAAGAGCGCTTCCTGAGCTCAGAGCACGACAAGGAGCTCAACAACCTCCGCGCCAAACAAGCGGAGGTAGAGCACTATATGGGTCAGTCCGCGGCCGATACGTTGCGGCAGAAGGACGCCTACTACGCCGATATGTTTCGCAGGCAAAACGCCGAAGGTCACCACGAGCTGAGCCGAATGAACACGGAGTTCGGAACTCAAATCAACAACATGGAGCGCCAGCGCAAACTCGAGAACGAGGCTGCCTACAAATCCACGCAGGCTCAATTAGCCACCGCCCACGAGCAACAAGAGAATGCCCTCACCTCCCAGGCCAAGTCCTATCAGGAGTTGATTTCGCGCTCCCGCGAGCAAAACAAAGCAGAGACCGCCGCACTGGAAAAATCCATTCACGCCCAAGCCAATTCGAGCGACACGCTGCTCATTCCTCCCGCAGCCGAGAATACAGTGCGACGCTCCGTCATCCGCGAATACGAAAAACAATTCGACGCCGAAAAGAAGCGCCACAAAGACTCCACTGACTCCCTCCAGCAAAGCGCCCAAGAAAGACTTCACGACGCGATTTGGATGGAACAAGAAAAACTCACCACGGCCGTTCGCGACGGAGCTGCCGAGCGAGCGGCCGACCGCGGCACTTTGCTGGGCTATATCCAAGAATCCGACATGGAAAAGAAATCGACTCTCAAAGAGATGGAGATCGAGCACGAGCGCGAGTCTCACAACATGAGCCGCAACTACGGCATGACTCTGGAGCGCCAACGTCGCGATTATGAGTCCATGATCGAAAACCAGCGCAACGACTCGCTCTCTAAGATCCAAACTCTGCGGCAGGAGGGCGAATTTCGGTCCCGCATGCAGCAGCGCGAGGCCCAAGCCCGCCAGACCGAGATGATGCGCGAGCACGAAAAGAAGCTGGCGGACCAAAAAATGGACCTCCAGGGCCAAATCGAAGAATTGAAGTCCAAGGCACAAAATGACATGCGCGATATGGAGAGAAAGAGTAAACAGGGGCTGGAGGAACAGGCCCGGCAGTATGAGCAGCGGATCGCGCAGATGGAAGCCCAGCACAAAGAGCGCGAGACCTCGAATCAAAACCGCTTCCAAGAAGAGATAGACCGGGTCCGCCGCGCAAATGAAATTTTCATTAAGAAGAAAGGCTAAGATCGTCGCGACTCTTGGCCCCTCCTCCACTTCTCTTGAGGCCATCCGTGGCCTTATTGAGGACGGGATGGATGTCGCTCGCCTGAACTTCTCCCACGGTGATCACGCCCAACACAAAGAGCGTTTAAGCTTTGTCCGCAAGGCAGCTCTCGCTGCGGGCAAGCACGTAGCTGTCTTGCAAGACCTTCAAGGCCCCAAGCTCAGGCTAGGCAAGCTCAAGCCCGAGGGCATCGAGCTCAAAGCGGGAGATGTCCTGCTGCTTCATCCTGAGGGTGCGACCCCTAAGATGAGCACGACAGGCCGAATTCCTTTGCCCATCTCAGCTGAGATCGCAGGCCCCATCTGCCAGGATGCTCTACCGGGCGTGCGCATCCTTTTTGATGACGGCAAAATTGCGTGCCGCGCTCTTGAGATCCGCTCGCCCGAGATGGTGGTTGAGGTCGAAGTCGGAGGCCTCGTTAAGAGCAACAAGGGCATCAACCTTCCGGACACCCCCCTTTCGATCCCTTGCCTCACAGACAAGGACATCGAGGACCTCAAGTTTGGCCTCGAACAGGGAGTGGACGCAGTCGCCCTCTCGTTCGTCCGCAGCGCGGAGGACATCGAGCAACTGCGCGCGATCATGCGCAAGATTACTCGCGATTTGCCGCTCGTGGTGCCCAAGATCGAGCGCCGAGAGGCAATCGACGCCAAAGACTCAATTATTGATGTGTCCGATGGCCTGCTCATCGCCCGCGGCGATATGGCCGTTGAGATCGGCGCGGAACACGTGCCTTCGGTTCAAAAGGCCCTCATCGCCGCCTGCAACCAACTTGGGGTGCCTGTGATCACAGCCACCCAGATGCTCGAATCCATGATCTCCTCGCCCACTCCGACGCGAGCCGAGGCAAGTGACGTGGCCAATGCCGTGTTTGATGGCACGGACGCCGTGATGCTCTCAGGTGAGACCGCAAGCGGGGCTTACCCGCGCGAATCCATCCGCACGATGGCTCGTATCGTGCTTGAGGCTGAGCGAAACGCGGAGCTTCTATCCCGCAAGGCCAATCCCCTTCCTTTAGCGGGAGCGGTCGTGGACGCCATTGCGCAGGCGGCGGCTGAGATCTCACGTAACGTGGGCGCTCAGGCCATCGCCTGCATCACCCACTCCGGAATGGCTGCACGCGTACTGGCAAAGTATCGACCAGGCGCCCCCCTGGTAGCGATTCTTGAGAACGAAGCAGTAGCCCGAAAGCTTGCACTCGTGTGGGGCGTGCACAGCGTGCGCGTGGACAAGATCGGCGCAACCGATGCGTTGTTCGGAATGGTTGAAAAGGTCATGCAAGAAAACGAATGGGCCCAGCTCCATGACACGATCGTCGTGACGGCCGGAATTCCCTCGCTGCGCAAGGGCACGACCAACATGGTCAAGGTGCATAAAGACGGCGTGCATACGGACCGAGCCTAATTACATACCCATAGTTTAAAGATAACGCTGTGCGTTTTGACAAACGCATCCCGTTGCCGTATCCGGAGCAAGTGATGCGGGGGTGGGGAATGATCTTTATATATCTATTGGTGTCTTTTTTTATCGGCCACGCTCGCGCGGACGATTGCCTTCAGTGGGCGTACTACTCAAAACTTCCGGTCATGACGGTTCCGGCTTTTGAGCAAGCGGAAGACCTTTGTGCGCTCAAACTGATGACCCATCTTCTGGGCGAAAGCCCCAGGACGATGCTCATGAAAATCGTGAATCTCGAAAAGAGCAAAGAAATGGGTAAGTTCGCTTTTAAAACCCTAGACGAGCTCGACGGGCTTCATGAGGGCTACATCCGAATCACCTCCGCCCCATCCAAGAGCGTGGATCCGGAGACCAAAAAACCAGTAGCAACGCTATCCTGCAGGCTTGCGGGCGATAAAGAGACCAAAGACCCGATCAGCTTTTCGGTGTTGGACGAAAAGGGAAAGGGCATTGAGAACGAGATCCGCTCGCTGAAGTTCCAATGCGTGCGCTATCAGTGCACTCCCTGGCTCGATAAGAACTGCGTTTGATCGCGTTCAATACCAAAACTTCGCGCTTTCCTCATGGCCCAAGGCCGTGTAAACCCCATGGCGCATGGGGAATCTGGGGTCCGAAAACACGCCCTTAATGAAGCAGTACCTGGAGCTCAAAGCTGAGGCCGGGGACTCCCTACTTTTGTTTCGGATGGGCG
>JBGAWT010000214.1:0-5127 GCA_044227445.1 Bdellovibrionia bacterium
GCCGCAACTCGGGCCGATGATGTCGCTGGACGGGGAAGTGTTCTTGAGCGCCTTCCTGCCGGACGCGGCCTGGATTGCCGGGCTTCTCGCCGTGGCGCTGCTGTGCCCGAACAGTCTGCAGGTGCTGTCGCGCGAGGAGCCGACGCTTTATCCAGTCAAGCGCGCGCCGAAGCTGCTTGGCGTCGGCCCGGCGCTCCATTGGCAGCCTTCACTGACGTGGTTCGTGGTGGTGGCCATCCTGGCGGCGACCGCGATGTGGCGGCTGACCGGCCCCAGCGAGTTCCTCTACTGGCAGTTCTGAACTGGCTCCGCGGGTAGGATTCGAACCTACGACCAGCCGGTTAACAGCCGGCTGCTCTACCACTGAGCTACTCCTGAACAAATGTGGCTGCAGAGGATTATTCCAACCTCAGCAGAAAGTCTAGTGTCCTGTCACCGCCGCCTGAAGGCAAGGGGGAAGGGGAATCAAGGGCACTTCAACAGACGTTTCGTCTGCTGAAATGGGGTTGAGTCGGGGTCACACTGCTTTGAACAGACGAACGGTCTGCTGAAACCCCTCTGACTCGCAAAACCACTCCACGCTCCCCCAACCCACCACCTCAACTCCCGCGCTTGCACCTCGCTCCAACTTAGTTCACACTCAAACGAGCAACACCGCCCAACTATGCCGCAACGCAGAAGCATCATTCTCATCGACCGGAAGTTTCAGCTCCGGTTCGCGTTTTATGTGTGCTCATGGCTTTTTGCCCTGAGCCTCATTTACCCAGCCATCATTTATAACCTGTTTGATTTCTTCCTTAGGTACGCCTCCTTAGACCCCAACGGTCCTACGGTGGCTGCCATTCAGGCTACGCGACGCGAGCTCCTTTCGATCGTCATCATCTTGCAGCTGGTGTTCCTGTCGGTAACGTTCTTGCTCAGCATCTTCCTTTCGCACAAGATCGCGGGACCGATTTATAAGCTCAAGAAATTCATGAATATGGCAAAAGAAGGCAATCTCAACGAAGCTCTGCGCTTCCGCAAAGCCGACCACTTCAAAGACGTGGCCGAAGTTTATAACGACATGACCCAGGGTCTGAAAGACCTGCTGGCCCAAGACCGCGAAAAGCTGGATCAAGGCGCCAAGAAGCTCGAGCGCGCCGTGGAGCACTCCTCAGGCGACGGCAAGCGCCAGGCCGAAGAGGCCCTTCAGCTCATCCGCGAAGTGCGCGAACACCTTCCACACGCTTAGTGTAAATGATACGTCGCTAGGCAGATGATGCAGTTTCGTCCCCACCATTTTTTGTGTACCCTTGGATTTAACGGGAAGGGCTACTCCGAGAGCTTTACTCGCAATTTCCAAACGATTGCAGACGCGCTTCGCACCACCCCCCAGGGAGACGCGACGCGGATTGAAGTCACGCTGCGATCCGATTCGATTTGCGAGCCCTGCCCTGACCGAAGAGATCGCGGATGCGCGGAGGCAGCCAAGATCGAGTCCTTAGACCAAGCCCACGCCCGTGTGCTGGGTCTAAACGACGGCCAAAGCCTCACCTGGGGGGAGGCTAAGGGGTTACTAAAAGAGCGCATGACGATCGAAAATTTCGATCAAGCATGCGCCCCATGCGGATGGAAAAAGCTGGGCTGGTGCGAGCGCGAGTTACGACGGTTAAGGGGCGAAGATGAAGCGGGTCAAACAGACATGGAGCGCGGCGATCGTCACGGCGCTTCCGCTCATTCTGAATCTCAGCGCGGTTAACGCCTCGGTTCGCGCCACGGCCTCCATCGAGGAGCCCGCTCCCATCGATGCGCTGCAAACCGATCTCTTTAAGCACTTTAAAAGCGCCAAGGCCAAGAAACTCAAACTCGCTCGCGACGCCATTCGCGCCAAGCAATGGGATCGCGCGCGCTCACTCGTAGGCAGCTTGACTGCCGACCCTGTTTTTGGAGACGTGGCGCTTTGGATTCGAGCAAGCGCTCAGAGCAATAACGCCCGGGCAGCGCTTGCTAAAAGGAACTGGGCCCTGGCTGCGCAGGCGGCGCGCTCATCGACTGAAGATTGGTTGAGGCTTGAGGATCGATTTCCGATCTCGCCTTATTTGAAGCAGCACACGCGCGAGATCGGGCTCAACGAGCTGACCACCGCTCAAGCGCTCACCGGACAAAACCGAGCGGCTCTTGCGCTCAAGGCTTTCGAATCCTCGTTTCAGAGGCTCATCAGCGTTGGCTCGGCTCTTACGATCGAGCCTGCTCACATCGAGAGCTTCGGCGCAGCCTGCAACAAGCGAAAGCCCGACGATTGTTTGCTTTGGGTTCCCAGACTCTCGGCCGTCTTCCCTAAGAGCTCGCTTGAGATGAGGGCGTTGCTCAAGCATTTTCCTAACGCCGGAGATCGACCCAAGCCGGCGCAGGGAAGCGGTCGCGGAATGTCGCCTTACAAGGCGCCCGACCTTGACCTCACAGCGTTTGATACGGCCATGCGAATTTACTTCGAAGAGCGCTGGGGCCAATCCGTAAAACAGTTCAAGCAGTTCATGGACGACTTTCCGCGCTCCCCGCATCGTTACCGTGCGCGCTACTGGCTCTCACAAGCTCACCTGCAGCAGCAGAATCACGACCAGGCGCTCGAGTCTTTCAAATCGCTCTCGAGCGAAACGCCCCTGAGTTATTACGGATTGCTTGCCGCGCTCTCAAGCGGGCGGCCGCTGGAGGAATCCATCTCCACGGAGCTTCCGATGGCAAAGGATTCGGACCCGCTGCTTTACCCCTCGGAGAGCTTTCATTTGAAGCGCGCGCAGTCCTTCTTGGCAGAGCACGCTCACGATCTCGCTGGCTCCGAACTCCGGGAAATTCGCGCACGCGATTCGCTCTCAAGTCCTTTTTTGATGTACCTGGCGATGCTCAATCACCGCTGCGGAAACTACGTTTCGGCCTTCTCTCTCTTAGGCGAGCTCATCTCGCGCGGATACGAAGGCGTGCTCTCCACCTACGGCATGCGCATGATCTTTCCGACGGCGTACCTCGACATGATCAAAAAGCAGGCTGGCGACCTAGGCGTAGATCCGATTCTAGTCATCAGCCTCGTGAAGCAAGAAAGTGCCTTTGATGCCAACGCGCTCTCAACCGTGGGCGCCACGGGCCTCATGCAGATCATGCCGCAAACGGCCGTTGAAACGGATCCGCAGCTCGATCTAGCGGACCTTCCGGATGCAGAGACCAATATCCGCACGGGCGTGCGCTACCTCAAGCAGCTGCTGGATCGCTTCAACGGAAACATGGTTTTTGCCTTGGCCGCGTACAACGCGGGCCCCAACGCCGTGGATCGGTGGATGAAAGAAATCCCGCCCAAACGAGGAATTCAGGAGTTTGTTGAATCCATTCCGTATCGCGAGACACGCGAATACGTGGCAGGCATCATCCGAAATTACTTCTGGTACTCGCGCAAACTCACGGGCGAATTTCCGGCCAAGGGCCTAGCGACATTCTGGAGCGTGTATGGTCCGCCTGAAGCCCCTCGGATGCTGGCGCCCTTGAAGGAAGAAACGAAGCTCCCGTCGCGCGCGGCGCCCATACCCCGGCTCCAGCCTAAGAAGCACTTACTCAAAAACAATAGGGGCTGAGTCTCGCGCTCCATTTTTCCCGCCAACCAGGTTGATTTTGAGACGTTTTGCGTGAGTATTTTTCGCGTCAGGATGACGCACGCGCAGCGGGCGAAAAAGGACAGGATGTCCGGTACTCACGCAAAATGGATCAAAATCAAACAGCAAAGCGGAAGTGCATGATGTCGCCATCGCGCACGACGTACTCTTTACCTTCGAGCTTCAAGGCGCCTGCGTCGCGGATGGCGGATTCGCTGTGGTATTTCATGAGGTCATCAAAGTGAAACACCTCAGCCTTGATGAAGCCCTTTTCGAAATCCGTATGAATCACGCCGGCTGCTTGCGGCGCCTTGGCTCCCTTAGGAAACGTCCATGCGCGCACTTCGACTTCGCCTGCAGTGAAGTAGGTCTGAAGGCCCAGCAGCGCGTAGCCTGCGCGAATCACGCGCGAGAGGCCCGGCTCGGGCATTCCCATTTCGCGTAAGAATGTGGCTTTTTCTTCTTCGGCAAGCTCAGCGATCTCGCTTTCGATCTTTCCGCAGATCGGAACCACGGGGCTGCCCTCAGCTTTTGCATGCTCCACGAGCTTGGCGTAATACTTATTGCCCTCGGGGTTGGCGACGTCTTCTTCGCCCATATTGGCGATGTACATCGCAGGCTTTGCGGTAATGAGATGAAACTCGTGCACGATCGCCAAATCATCGGCCGAAAGTCCCAGCGCTCGCACGGGCTTTCCGGATTCCAGTGCGGCGCGAATCGGAGCCAAAACACCCATCATCGCAGAAGCTTTTTTGTCGCTTCCTGCGCGTGCGGCTTTTTCAAGCGGAGAGTAGCGCTTCAAGACCGTCTCGAGATCCGCCAAAATGAGCTCCGTATCGATGACGCTGATGTCGCGAAGCGGATCGACCGAACCATCCACGTGAATGATGTTTGGATCCTCAAAGCAGCGCACGACGTGTGCGATAGCCTGCGTTTCGCGAATATGGCCCAAGAATTGGTTGCCCAGCCCTTCGCCCTTGGACGCGCCCTTAACGAGACCTGCGATGTCCACAAACGCCATCGTCGCGGGAATGACCTTATTGGTAGGAATGTATTTTTGAATCTGCGCTAAGCGCGGGTCCGGCACCTTGACGATGCCCGTGTTGGGCTCGATGGTGCAGAACGGGTAGTTGGCTGCTTCGGCTTTTGCCGAAGTCAGCGCATTAAAGAGAGTCGATTTGCCAACGTTAGGAAGACCTACGATCCCGCATTGAAAACCCATCTTACTGCCCTCGTTCCGTGTTGTATCGATTCATCGCTTTGATCATCTCACCGCGCACGATCATGTCCACCGCCTGGGTTACGTCCTCAAGCAGGCCATCACGCCGGTGAAGCTCATCGTCGCTAAAATTTTCCAAAACATAATCCGCCGGATCCTGCTTGCGCGGTTGCGCCAAACGCGCTGGATGTCCGACTCCGATGCGAATACGGTGATACCCCGTGCGAGCCGCTCCCAGGGCTTGATCAATGGATTTAAGCCCATTGTGCCCGCCAGCGCCGCCGCCCGTCT
>JBGAWT010000215.1:0-5210 GCA_044227445.1 Bdellovibrionia bacterium
CGGTTGGACTGGATCAACGACGTCACGGGATTTTCTGATCCCGAGATGCGAGCAGTTGCGCGGTCCTCAGGCACCGATCTCGTGATGATGCACTCTCTGAGCGTTCCGCCGACTCGTGATCAAGTGATTGATCCAGCGCTGGATCCTATTGAAACGATAACGAATTGGGCAAAGGAGCGGCTTGGGCTTCTGGAATCCGAAGGGATACCCGCCCGCCGAGTGATTCTGGATCCTGGCATTGGCTTTGGAAAGACAGCTGCGCAAAACCTGGCTATCGTTGATCGCCCAAGTGAGTTTTTTACGTTAGGCGTTCGAGTCCTCATCGGACATTCGCGCAAGCGATTCTTGGACCCCAGCGAAGCACTGCCCGCCAATCAAAGGGACCTCGAAACTGCGATTGCTACAGCTCACCTTGCGTCGCATGCCGTTGACTACGTTCGAGTCCATGCACCCGATGTCCAACTGCGCGCTCTACAATTGGGGTCGAGGTTTTAAATGAAGTACACCGAGGCCATTGAGCAGCTCGAGGCTCTAGGCATCATGCCGACGAGCATGCCCCAATTAGCACCCATGCGGCGGGCTCTCCGACACGTGGGGCTTGCTGAGCGAATCGATCCCCATACAAATATCATCGTCGCTGGAACGAACGGAAAAGGCACTACCGCCGCCACACTCAGTCGATTGATCACTTCAGCGGGAAACAAGGTCGGTCTCTACACCTCACCTCACCTTGTTTCTACGACCGAGCGCTTCCGGATCAATGAGCAGGATATCTCCGAGGAGCAGTTTGTTTCGGCCTATCAAAAGCTTCGCCCCATCATTGATGCAGAGGGGCTGACTCACTTTGAAGCGCTGACGCTAATAGCGGCAGAATTGTTCTTCGCCATGGAAAGGGTCGATTACGCCATTTGGGAAGTCGGATTGGGGGGCCTCTATGACGCAACAAATGCCATTCCTCATTCGTTCTGCGCGATTTCTAGACTGGGCTTGGATCACCAAGCGATCTTAGGACAAACGCTCCCTGAGATCGCTTGCCAGAAGTTCGGAGTAATCGGCAAGAATGCCGTTGTCGTGAGCAGCCCACTAGACCCCTCTCTCTCCGCTTTGCGCCAAGAGGTGATCACTCGCCAATCCTGCCGATGGGTCGACTCCAAGCCTGTGGACCTCATCGGAACCAATCAATTGTCCACGCCGTGGGGCCCTGCCCTCATGGCTTTACCGGGAGCTCGCGCTGTCGAAAACACGGCTCTGGCTCTCACTCTTTTTGAGCAAATGGGATTTGATGCAAGCTCAGCGCTTCCTTGCTTAGAACAAGTCCGGTGGCCCGGGCGTTTTAGCCCGTTTGGAGCGGATCGATTCGCCTGTCCAGCCTACTTATCCGGAGACCACAATCTGCAGGGCGTTGAGAGCCTCATCCAAATCTTAAGCCAGCACTCGTGGCAAACACTGCATCTCGTTGTGGGAATCGGAAGGGATAAGCCAGTCACCGAGATGTTGCAAAGACTCTGCGCGCTTCCCCGGGTAAAGCTCTACCTCACAGAAACTCCATTTAAACCGCTGTACCTAGAAGAGTACCCCGCTCCGTTTAAGAGTCAGGCAGTTCTTCAAAACAAGAACATCTCCGTATTACTAGAGCGGGTTCAACGAGAAGCAGGCTCAGCAGATCTCATCGTAGTGACCGGATCGCTTTATCTCGTAGGCGAAATCTCCAAAAGACGGTCGACAGCAAAGTCCACCGCATGAATATCGCCTTCAACGGAAAGATCACCCAGATGCCCGAGACGGATATCTTCTGGGACTACCACGCGCTAGAGGCATACCTCATGGGCGCAGATGATCTCATGGGAATCGAATAGCTCTTTTAGAACCGCTCTAACGTCTTATGCGGCAAGCTTTCGTGACGGCCTGCTTGGGTGATCTCGACGTAATCGAGTTTGCGCTGCAGCTCGCGAATCGTATTCGCTCCGCCGTAGGTCAAGCCCGAGCGCAAGCCACCGACCATGTCAGCGACAATCGCGTCTTCGTCTTCACGATACGGAACGTAAGTCGAAACGCCTTCCGACGTTTTCCAATCGGCCATGGAGCCCATGAAATCTTCCTGAGCTTCGCGCGAAGCCATGCCACGGTATTCCTTCATCTTGCGGCCGTCTTTGGTGATCACAGGGCCTGGGGTAGGTCTCGTGCCCGAGAACATTCCGCCCAACATCACGAAGTCAGCGCCGAAGGCCAATGCCTTCACCACGTCTCCAGGAGTGCGAATGCCGCCGTCCGCGATGATCGAGCGACCGACGCGAGCGCATTCTTGAATGCTTGAAAGAGTTGGAACACCGAAGCCCGTCTTGATGCGCGTGCTGCACACCGACCCGCCGCCGATGCCGACCTTAATCAAGTCCGCACCGCAAGCAGCCAGATAATCCGCGCCTGCGTAAGTAGCCACGTTGCCGGCCATGATGCATTGATCGGGCAGAATCTCGCGAAGCTGCTTGAGGGTCTTTCCGATGTACTTGGCGTGCGCGTGAGCGACGTCCACGCAGAAGTACGCGGCGCCCGCGTCCCTGAGCGCTTCAGCACGCTCGAGATCTGCTTCGGCGCAGCCTACGGAAACCATCACAGGATGTTTGGAAGCTTTGAATTCTTCGATGTTGCGATCGATCGTCATGAAACGGTGGAGCACGCCCATTCCGCCTTTGCCGCCGATAAAATTGGCCATCCCGCTCTCAGTGACCGTATCCATATTGGATGTGAACACCGGAAGCCCCAGCTTGAGTTTGCCCGTTTTGTCCGTCATGGAAATATCGACCATGCGGCGGGACTCATAGTGGTTGTAGGTTGGAATTAGAAGGATGTCATCGAAGGTAAATGCGCGCTTGTTCATAAGCGTGGCTCACCTAACCCCAAAGTACTCGACTTGTAAAGACGGGATTTGCGCGTTAAGGGGGCAGCCACCTGCAACTCTGTGAGCGTCCAGGACTAGTTTTCGCGGGTCGAGCCACATCGGCGCTTGATGAAGTATTTGACCCTCGAAAGAAACGGCGCGGCTGCGGACGAAGGCGTTCGATCGACATTGGAGGCCAGACGTCGCTGCGAGTTCTCACAGGCAATGCGGTTAAGCTCTTCAAATTCATGAATTAAAGCAACAGGATACGGAGCATTTCCGGTCGAAGAGTAAAGCTTCGGAGCCTCATCACTGAGAACCGGAAAAAGACCCTCTTCCTCACCCAGCCGCTTACGAACCCATTCGATCTCGCGGCCCACGCGATAAAAGTCCTGCAGAATGCGCGCGTGGACCTGATCCTGGGCGGGCTTACCCTCAAGATAGCCCTCGCAACGCCTCCAAACGGCCGTGTTCTTCACACGGGGCATGAGCTCTTGGGCGACCGTGCATTCCCAGAAAACCGCTTCGACCTCGCCGCCTGGCGACTCCAAGGCATTGAGGACGTACCTGGCAGCGGAGAGCCTAGGATCGTAGGGATCCCATTCGGGATTGGTCGTTGCATGGACTAGCTCGTGGGCCAGATCAAGCGCAAGATCCTCGGGGGTCGAATCTCGCCTGAGCGTAATACGAACGTCCCTTGAACGGGACTCGCGACCGGTTTTAGCATCAAACGTGCGCGTTAATACCGCGTCGGTCTTGGAATGCTCTGCAAGCGCCAGTCGATCACCCCAGTTTGTGCCGCTCCCAAGCTTCCAGAAACGGCGCGCACGCTCCAAGAGTTTTGCCCCTGATGGCGAGCTCACCAGAAGATCTGTCACGCTTTGGACGCGGGTGACTTCATGGGGCCGGGGCTCGATACCGTGACTTCCCCATACGGGAATCAAAAGGATCGCCGCTGCAATAGCCCACCGTCTTGCGGTTCCTAATTGTTGATAAAAATAGTCCACAATTAGGTATCGACAAGAACCGCGTTTCGATTCAGTGATTTAAGACATTGATTCACCGCAAGGGCGGCAGCGCGTTAAATAGTCTTTATTTAATATCCGCTCACCAGAGATGCCCTTGTGCACCTGTCAAAACATTAGACACCTGGGCTTTTGGCGCAGGGCTCTAAACCCCAGGAAACAAAGCTTTTTCTGTGCGCAACCGACGGCACACCCCTTGCTCTAGCTAGCGTTTGGAGAGCTGCACATGTTCGGACGAGCGGGAAAAGTAGCATTAGTCAGCGCCCTTCTTACCTCCAGTTGGTTGGCACTGGGTTATTCCCCTCCACATGGCGTGGATGGCCTGGGGCTCAAGCGAAGCTCCGAGCACACCTCAAGATTTTTGACCCTTGCGAGCCACCTCAAGAACTGGGGCATCGTTAACGCGCAGGGCAAATCCCACATCCACGCTTTGGATGCCTGGGAGATTGAGCGAGGCAGCTCACGCGTGATCGTAGCTGTGATCGATACGGGCATCGACGCAACCCACCCTGACCTCAAGCTCAATCTTTGGACCGACCCCACCAAGGCCGTAAAAACCTACGGTTGGGATTTCGTTAAGAAGCGCGCAAACCCCTCGGACGAACACGGCCACGGCACCCATGTCGCCGGCATCATCGGCGCGGTAGCTAATCCAAAAACCGGCGTCGCCGGCGTCGCGCAACGCGTTTCGATCATGCCGGTTCGCTACTACGCGGAGACGAACTCCGGCGCAGTTAACCTGCGCAACACGGTTGCAGCGATCAACTACGCTGTGGATCACGGCGCTCGAATCATCAATTATAGCGGTGGTGGCCCTGAGTTTTCGGAAGAAGAATATCTCGCTATTCGCCGCGCCGAAGCCAAAGGCGTGCTCTTTGTCGCAGCAGCTGGCAACGATCACCACAACACGGATATGCAGGAGCACTACTACTACCCTGCAGCTTACCGCCTTTCGAACATCATCTCGGTCGCAGCAACTGACATCAACAACCGCCTGCTGAGTTCCTCCAACTGGGGCAAGCGCTTTGTCGATGTCGCCGCTCCAGGTGAAAATATCTTCAGCACCCTGCCTGCGCGCCGCTACGGCCACATGACGGGCACCTCACAAGCAACCGCTTTTGTCACCGGAGTTGCAGCACTTCTGCTCTCGCAAAACCCAAAGCTCACGGCTCCTCAGCTCAAGGCGCTCATCGTCGGAAGCGTGGACCCGATCCCGGGGCTCTCTGACAAGCTCGCCTCAGGCGGCAGGATCAACGCGTATCGCGCGCTCGTCACGCTTCGCGCCGGAAAACTTCCTAAGCCCGCGATTC
>JBGAWT010000216.1:0-5029 GCA_044227445.1 Bdellovibrionia bacterium
CGACTTCCTCGCCGCACGTGCCCACGAGATAAACAGGCATCTTGAGCTTTCGCTCGCGGAAGCGCTCCACAGCATGAAGCTTGCACAAAAAGTCGAGCTTCACATCCGCGGCGCCTAAGCCAAAAATCTTTCCGTCTTTGACGGTGGCAGAGAAAGGATCGCCGCCTGTTTCCGTCCAATTGTCCACAAGCCCGGGGCTTACGGTATCTAGATGCGTATTGAGCAGCAGGCCCTTTCGGATCTTTCGGTCCGAAAGCGGGTCGCCCAAAATCCCCAGCACGTTGAACTGCCGCTTAGAAAAACCTTCCTGCGAGTGGGTCACCTGCTGAAGCGAGGATTTAAGTCCCCGGTCTTGCATGAGCTGAACGCAGTAGTTAGCCAACTCTTCGTTGCCATTGGCACTCACGGAGTTGATGCGAATCATGCGCCTAGCTTCTTCGAGCATGCGTTTCATGCGGGACCCCTCTTTTTGTCGACCGCTAGCATTGTGCTCTCTAAGATCCCGAGCACCGCATCGATCTCACGCTCTTCCATGATCATCAGGGGTGGGAGCATGCGAATTAAAAACGGCCCGTGCCCGCAATAAAAAGCTACGACTCCGGCCTCAAAAAGAGCATGCAGCAATTGCTTAACCGTCTCTTGTTTTCCATCAAACGGAATGAAGCCAATCATGCCGCCGATGGCGCGCACATCGCTGATCATTCCCTTGCACGAACCTTGGGCAAGCTTCTTGATACCCGCTTCAAAATAGCGCGAGAGTCTGAGCACGCGACCCTCTGGGCCTTGCACGCCGGGCGCGGTGAGCATCTCAAGCGTTCGTCGCGCGGTTCGAAGCGCTACAGAGCTTCCGGAAAAGGTTCCTGCCACCAGTCCTGGCTTGGGATTGTACTCGGGCGTGTAGAGTACCGCGCAAGCTTGCGAGAGCTTTCCGATAGTCACTACATCGATGAACTCGTCTAAACCAAACGTCTGGTAGGCAAAGAGCTCGCCCGTGCGGCCAAAGGTCTGAATCTCATCGATCCAAACGGCAAGCTGCGCGGCGCGCGCTTGCTCGAAAATCTTGACGTAAAACTCCCGAGGCGCCGATTGAAAGCCCCCCTCGCCTTGCACGAGCTCCATCATGAGCGCGGCAAACCGGCCAGGGAACCGAGCAAGATGCTCTTTCATTTGACCCAGGGTCTGCTCGAGGCTTTTTTCTAAACCCAGCTTAGGATCGTAAAAAGAAAGGTACTCCACCTCGCCGTACACCGGCTGGCCCACGCGGTAGCCAGGATTGTCCGTGATCTCTTGCATGGCAGTAGAGCGGCCAGCAAACGCGTCCTTGAATGCCAATACCTTGGTGGCTGGCGTCCTGCGCTGCCGAATGATCTTAAGCGCTACTTCGTTGACCATCGTGCCGCTGCACATGAGCCAAGCGTGGGTCAGGCGCGACCTAGACCCCACGTGCTTGAGCAACTCGCCGATCACAGCGGTCGCTTCGATTCCGGGCTGCAAGTTGCCCTGCATGACGTCCGAAGGAAGCGCGTCGATCATCTCCGAGAGATACTCGGGGTTGCTGTGGCCAAAGAAATTAATGCCGATGCCGGTGATCAGGTCGTACTTGACGCTTCCGTCCTCAAGCTCAACCAAGCACCCGCGCCCAAGCCCTGAGCTTAAGAAAGGAAAATACAGGTCGCGGCCTCGGTTCTTTTGAAAAGATTGCAACAGAGCCTTGTACCGTTCGGCGGCTTCCGGCGTGGAGGGTTTTACGCCCGTGAACTTACCGCTGGCTTTTTGAATTGCAGCTATCAGAGCATCCTTGGCTTGCTTAAACTCCGAGGAGGCCAATAGCCGGGAGGCTTCGGTAGAAAAGGAAGAAGGCATTTTGCGTGAAATATCACGCGCTTAGTTTTTTTGCACCTCTTCCGGGGACAGCTGCGCTAAGTTTTACTCATGGCCTCCGATTCGACCTCCTGGCAACAAGCACTTCAGACCCACCCCGAGCTCGCTCAAACCGCTGCGGGCCTCTACCATCTGGGAACACTGGCTTTGCAGCAAAAGCAGTTCGGCTCCGCACGCGCCTTCCTCGAAGCAGCCGCTGCCAAAGCACCGAGCAACTCTGTTTTTTCTCAAAATCTTGACCTCTCTCGCCGGGCTCTCACTCAGGGAATGGGCTCTGCCTCGAGCGAAGCCGTTTTGTACCCAGCCCGTAGCGAGCTTGAGGCTTTAGGCGATGCCCTAGGGACCCCTTGGGCGGCTCTTGGAATGGGTCTTTTGCTTTGCGCTTTGGCATTCACAAGCTTTCGTCGCTCACGCCTCTCTCGCCCGTGGAGAGAAACGCTTCGAGCACCAGAGGATTGGGGATTGGCTCTAGGACTGCTGCTTGCCGTTTTTCTCTCAAGCGCTGCTTGGACCTCGGCCTCCCAGCCACCCGCTTACTTTATTGAAAAAACGACGCTTCGCGCGGGACCGGCGACGAGCTTTCCTGAGGTTGGTTCAGCCGAGGGCGGCACCCAAGCCCGGTTTTTGGGTCGATCGGATGACGGAAAATGGCTGCAGCTTCGGTTCAAAACCCAGGCCGTGGGATGGACGCCTGCAGAATCCGTCGTTCGGCTTTAGTCCTTGTGTTCGAGACGTCCTCCCACTACAAACTAGAGTCATTGATGCTGGTATTGAGACGCGCTTCCGCAGTCGTGTTTTTGATGCTCCTGCCGATGTTTTTGTCGTGCAGCGGCAAGAAGGTCGATGAGAACGACCCTGCCTCGATCATGGCTGACGCCGAAGACGATATCAAAGGCGATCGCTACGCCCCTGCGCTCGAAAAACTGCGCATGGTCAAAAACCGCTTTCCCTACTCCAAGCTTGCCGTCGAAGCGTCGCTGCGAATCGCGGACGTTTACTTTTTGCAGGAGTCTTTTTCGGAGGCAGCCGCGGCTTATGAGCTGTTTCGCGACCTGCACCCCAAGCACGAGAAGGTCACCTACGCGATGCTTCGCGTCGGCAAGAGCTACCTAAGCGACATGCCCTCGAACACGGCACGAGACCTGAGCATGGGTTATCGCGCGGTTGAGGCGTACGAAGCGTTTCTCCGGCGTTTTCCGGAAGTGCCCGAAGCCAAGGACGCCAAAGAAGAATTACATAAAGCTAAAGCCCAGCTTGCGGACAAAGAGCTCTATGTTGGCGAGTTTTACGTTCGCGAAAAATTCTATTACTCGGCCCGGCCCCGATTCAAGAAGGTGATCGAGCTGTACCCGGACTCGGAGGCTGCGACCAAAGCCAAGGCGCGACTGCAGGAAATCGGCGCCGAAGCCCCTGCGGGAGAGGAGCCCAATCCGGATGGAAAGAAACCTGACGCCACCCGATCGTAGCAGCGACCGCGGCATCGAATCGCTCATCGACCAAAAGCAGTTCTCGCAAGCCGACTCGCTTTTGCGAGAGCGCCTACGCGTAGAACCGCAAAGCGCGGATACGCTGTACCTGTTGGGCGTAAATGCCTACTTTCAAGGCCGTCTCGGAGAGACGATCGAACATCTCAGAGCCGCCTTGAAGATCGACCCGAGACACACGGATGCCGCAATCTGCCTATCCGTGCTCTTTAACGATATCGGCCGTTACGACGACGCCAGGCGTGTTTTCGAACAAGCCAACCAATCGGTTGCTCACCGCGGAACGACAAGCGAAATGGGCATCGACCGTAAATTCGCGGTTAAACACCTCGAGCTCGCTGACTTGTATTTTCGGTATCGCCGTTATGACGAGGCGATCGAAGAATACGGCAAAGCTGCGTTGCTGGATCCCACGACGCTTGAGATCCGCATCCGTCGCGCCAAGGCTTTTGCAAAAAAAGGCTTCATGACTCGCGCCATTCAAGAATTGCAGCAACTCAAGCGCGAGAACTCGCGCTTCTTGCCTGCTCGCATTCAGCTGGGCCTCTTGCACTTTAGCCAAGGCAATAGCTTAGATGCCGAGCTGGAGTGGGAAGGCGTGTTAGCCGTTGAACCCAATAACCGCGAAGCGCACGCTTACCTAGAGATGTCGCACCGCGGACGCCCTGCTTCATGAAGGCTCGCATCGGGTGGTGGGACCGCCTGCGCGACGCTCCTCCCTGGACTTATGTCGCCGCTGCCTATCTGATTTGGTGCAACGGATTTTCGGTTTCACTCACGGGCGATCAAAAAGTTCATCTGGCTCACGCGTGGGAAATGATGGCGCGGGGCTCGTGGCTCAGGCCACTCCTCTTTGGCGAACCCAGTTATTTTAAGCCCCCTTTTGAGTACTGGATGATCATGGGTCCATGGCTCGCGTTTGGTGTGAGCGTGGCTGCGACGATCCTACCCTCTGTGCTCACGCTCGTGCTCTGTGCGTGGGCTACCGAAGAAACATCGCGATCCCTGCTATCGCTAAAAAAGTCCTCACGCCCTCTGGCCGGAGTTTTCTTTGCAAGCACGGTGGGCGCTCTGATGTTTGGCACAACCGTGCAGATGGAGATTTACGTCGCATGCGCTTGGACGCTGTGCGCGCTGCTTGCGTGGCGCTCGCTCAAAGAGCGCGGCTTTGGCTCGTTTGCCTGGAGCGCCCTGTTGGTGGCTTCGGTGGGTGCCTGGTTCAAGAGCCCTTCCTATTTGTGCATCCATTGGGCTGCGCTTTGGATTTTGTGGTGGGGCGCAGGAAGGCTGCGCGAATTCGCGCGCGCGCCGCTGTTTTGGCTAGCGCACGCCGTAAGTTTTGCACTGGGGCTTTGGTGGTACGCATGGGCTTATTTTTTTGACCGAAAGCCTTTTGTCGCGCAGTACCTGCAGCGCGAGCACTTAAGCAAGCTCATGGGAAACGGCGTTTCGCTCTGGCAGATGTGCCAGGAGTTTTGGACGCTCTGCCTTCCCGTAGCGCCGCTGCTTTTGATTCCAGCTGTGCGCGGAATTGAGGCTCTCATCGAGCTTTTCCGGAAAAAACGCGCCCCGTCTATCCGAGCCATCTGGTACCTGGCGTTTTTGATTCCACCGTTTCAATTATTCGCGATGATCCCTTACCGAAAGGATGCATACCAGTTCGT
>JBGAWT010000217.1:0-4988 GCA_044227445.1 Bdellovibrionia bacterium
CGCTCAAAACCGTTCTGGCTAACGAAGAAGTGGTAGACGGCAAGTCCGAGCGCGGGGGGCACCCGGTTCATCGCGTTCCGATGAAGCAATGGATGCTCAAGATCACGGCCTATGCCGAAAAACTGCTCGCCGGTCTCGACACGTTGGATTGGCCCGAAAGTACCAAGGAACTTCAGCGCAATTGGATCGGTAAGAGCGAGGGACTCAAGGCCCGCTTTGCGATCGAAGGGCACGATGAGGCGCTTGAGATCTTCACCACGCGGCCTGACACGCTTTGGGGCGTCACTTACATGGTATTGGCTCCCGAGCACGCACTTACGCTCAAGCTAGCTACGCCCGATCGCATGGCGCGCGTAAAGGCTTACTGCGATGCCGCGGCTAAAAAGAGCGAGCTTTCGCGCCAAGAGCAGAGCAAAGAAAAGACCGGCGAATTTCTGGGGGCCTATGCTCTCAATCCCGCCTCCGGTGAGCGTGTTCCGATCTGGACGGCAGATTACGTGATGATGGGTTACGGCACCGGCGCGATCATGGCAGTGCCCGCGCATGATGAGCGCGACAGGGATTTTGCCCAGGCGCACGGGCTTGAGATCAGGCAAGTCGTGCAGACGGCTGATGCTGATGACATCCAAGGCAAGGGCACGTCGATTAACTCGGGCTTCATCACCGGAATGCCTACGGACAAGGCCAAGGCTGCGGTGTTTGACTGGGCCGAGAAAAACGGCAAGGGAACGCGCAGCACGCAGTACAAGCTGCGCGACTGGCTGTTCTCGCGTCAGCGCTACTGGGGCGAGCCGTTTCCGATCTTGCATCTCGATAATGGCGAGCGCGTGCCCGTTGCGGCGGACGCGCTTCCCGTGGTTCTGCCCAACGTGACGAGCTACGAGCCCTCGGGCTCAGGCGAGAGCCCGCTTGCCGGCATTCAAGAGTGGCTCTGGACTACGGACGTCCACGGTAAGAAAGCCAAGCGCGAAACCGACACGATGCCCGGCAGCGCGGGATCTTCTTGGTACTTCCTGCGCTACTGCGATCCGAACAACGCAAGCGAGCCGTTTTCTAAGGAAGCCCAAAAATACTGGATGCCCGTGGATCTTTACTTGGGTGGGCCAGAGCATGCGGTGGGGCATCTGCTTTACGCGCGCTTTTGGACGCAAGTGCTTCACGACGCGGGCTTAGTGCATGTGAGCGAGCCGTTCAAAAAGCTCGTCCATCAAGGTATGATTTTGGGCGAAGACGGCGAGAAGATGTCCAAGTCCCGCGGCAACGTAATTAACCCCGACGTGGTCGTCGAGCAGTACGGCGCAGACACACTGAGGCTTTACGAGATGTTCATGGGCCCGCTGGACCGCGATAAGCCTTGGTCCACGCAAGCCATCGAAGGCGTGTTTCGGTTTCTGCAGCGCGCGTGGCGCATTTTCTCCGAAGATCAGGCCGACGGCTCGGCCAAGTTCTTGGTGAGCGCGGACAAGCCTACGGATGATGACATCAAGATCCTGCATCAGACGATTAAGAAGGTGACTGAGGATATCGAAGGCCTGCGCTTTAACACCGCGATCAGCCAGCTCATGGTGTTCGTCAATCATTTCACCAAAGCCCAGCGCTATCCACGCGCTTGTCTGGAGCCCTTTGTGCAGCTGCTGCAGCCCCTGGCACCTCACATGGCCGAGGAACTTTGGGAGATGCTGGGCCATAAAGAAGAGCTGAGCTTTGTAAAGTGGCCTGCGTTTGATCCGGCGCTTGCGAAGGAATCAACCATCACAATCGCGGTACAAGTCTTGGGCAAAACAAGAGGCACGATCGAAGTGGATCCCGAAGCCGATCAAGCGACGGTCGAGAAGCTCGCTCTTGAGGTCTCCTCGGTTGCTTCCAACATCCAAGGCAAGGCGATCAAGAAGACGATCTACGTCAAAGGTAGGATCGTGAATTTCATCGTAGGCTGATTTTCGCGCGCGTTTATTTTGCCGCGGACCACGTGAGCTTGTGGTCGGCCTCAGGATAATAGGCATTCTCTGTTTTGTGCACGATCACCTGCCGGGGAGGCCGAGTCTCTTGGTTGTAATCGATTTGAGAGAGCACGGCATAAAGCTTCCATGCGCCTGTGGGCGGCTTTCGGCAGTACACGGCTCCACCAGAGTCTCCGGGTGCGGTCATTTCGCTAAACAAACTGGCCTTGTGTGCCTCAAGCAGGGCGCTAAGGCGCCCTTTGTTGTCCCAAAAGGCGTTGTCCAGCGGAAATCCCAAGGCCGCGGTGCACTGAAGTGCTTCTTCAGGGCGAACATCGAGCGGCCATGGCGCGCTCACGCGGAAGTCGAGTTTTCGTGGTTCATCTCCCATATCAAAAGCGCTCCTAAGCGGAGCACTTGCTAGTCGCGCCTCCTGAAGCGCGCCCAATCGAGAATCAAAGACCACGCCAAAGCCCCCAACGCGGCACTCTAAGCCGGCTGCTGCCGGGGTTTTTCCCATGATCGCGATGAGATCTTTTCTTGTGGCGAGAGGCATCGGGGCCACCTTAACGAAGGGCTTCTTGAGTCTTAGGATCGCCGTATCGGTTCCTATTCCAGAGTCCGTTTGGCGATCATACACGTAGTCCGAGGCACTAAAGGCTTGCTGGGCATCGTGGATTTCTTCAAACCCTGCACCGTCCATCACGGATGCTGCGGAGACTTCTGTGCTCGAAGAGGCGCCGCAAGCGACGATTACGCGGCTTTTGGCATCTAGATCCCGTATGCAGTGCGCGGCGGTGACGACCTCTTGCGCCTTGACCAGGGTACCGGAGCAGTAGTTCTTGAGTTTTCCTTCGGAGGCGACAAGCACCTTACACAGGGCCTTTGGCCCCTCTCCCCGCACGGCATCGGTGCCTAAGACTCCGGGTACGAGCTTGCGATAGACTTCGCCTAACGCGGTTGTCTGCGCCCATGCCTCCGGCGTCACCGCGAAAGCGATGAGCGCGGCGAGATTAAGCCGCTTTTTTCTTATGGAGGAAGTTCGCGGAGATCTCATCGGCAAACTGCTTCTGGCCTTCGCGTTCGTCTTCGCTTTGAGGATCGTACTCAAGCGCTAAGCGGTAGCTGAAGCGAAACTCCGAGATCACGCGGCTCTCCACGTGAACGTTTTGGCAGGAGATGACTTTGGCTTTGGCGAAAAAGCGCCTCGGGTCTTCCATCGTAAGCGACACGACGGTGTCCTTGTTGAGGGGGTCGGTAGTGAATGCATAGAGGCCTTTGGCCACGACGTCATTGAGCGCGACGAAGCCCCAAATGATTTTCACGGGCGCGGTCAGGCTCTCCTGAATGGCCAACTGGATAGGGACGCGCTTGAGCGTGAGCGAGAAGCCCCCGTCTTCCTTCCCGCCTTTTTTCATATTTTGGACGTAGTTGCGAATCTGGTGACGCAGAACGTTCCACATGGTGGCAGCACTCCCCTCAATACCTGTTTCGGTGCATGGGCCGTTAATGTTGAGGGCCTTAAGAAAAACAGGGTCGCGGTCGAAAAGCTGGTTAACTATGGTGAAGAGAATCTTTTTTTCGGTGTCAGTAGTAACGGCGGCAGTAGCCATCATCGTTCTCTTTGGCGTGAGGATTCAGCAAGCTGAAGACCGCAAGCCAGCGGCCACGGGCAACACCTCTTTGATGATGCCCTCGGTTGACGCGATGCGCCCCCACGGCAAGATGGCTGACTGAGAAGAAAGCCCTGAAATCCCTAAAATTCATAAGATCCTGATTCACTTGAGAAAAGTTACTTAATCAGGTAAAGACGCGCGTACCTATGAGAGTACGCGACTGGGTCATCTTATCAGGAAGCTCGAACCGCCCCCTGGCCCAGAAAATCTGCGAGAAATTAGGAAAACCCTTAGGATTTTGCGAACTTAGGCGCTTCAGCGACGGAGAGGTTTTTGCGGAGATTCGCGAGAACGTCCGAGGCCGCGACGTCTACGTTATCCAATCCACCTGCCGCCCAGCCAACGATACGCTCATGGAGCTGCTGATTTTGATGGATGCGCTCAAGCGCGCCAGCGCCAAGGAGATCACCGCGGTGGTCCCTTATTATGGCTACTCGCGTCAAGATCGTAAGGTCGCCCCTCGTACACCGATTAGCGCCAAGCTGGTTGCTGACCTGCTAGCCGCAGCCGGTGCTACGCGCGTGGTGTCCATGGACCTGCACGCAGGCCAGATCCAAGGCTTCTTTGATATTCCTTTTGATAACCTCTTTGCCTCCCCCGTGTTGCTGGACTACGTGCGCAACGAAATTTCTTCGGACGGAAAAGAGCTCGTGCTCGTAAGCCCTGACGCAGGCGGCGTGGAGCGCGCCCGCTCGTTTGCCAAGCGTTTGGATTGCGCGGTTGCTGTTGTCGACAAGCGCCGAACGGGAGCCAACGTCGCGCAAGCGATGAACCTCATCGGTGAGGTCGAAGGAAAAACGGCCATCATCCTCGATGACATGATCGACACGGCAGGCACGCTGTCTGAGGCTTCCCAAATCGTCATGGACCGCGGCGCTAAGCAGGTGTTTGCCTGCGCTACGCACGGCGTGCTCTCAGGTCCGGCTGTCGAGCGCATCATGAAATCCAAGATCAAAAAAGTCGTTGTGACGGACACCGTGCCGCTTTCGGATGAAGCGCGTTCGTGTCCTAAGATCGTGCAGCTTTCGGTTGCCGATCTTCTGGCCGAAGCGATGTACCGCATCCACAACTACGATAGCGTGAGCAGCCTTTTCATCTAGTCGCCATGAAGATTCTAGTCGGCCTGGGTAATCCAGGACCCAAATACGAGACGACACGGCACAACGCGGGCTTTCTGGCCATCGACCGCATCGCGGAGAATTGGAATCTCTCGGGCGAGCAAAACAAGTTCAGCGCGCGCGTGATCTCTGGCATGGCCACCAACGGCGAAAAAGCGCTTTTGGTGAAGCCCGAAACGTACATGAATCTCTCCGGCCGCGCGGTTGGAGCAATCATGGAGTTCTATCAGTGCGAGCCCACGGATCTGATCGTC
>JBGAWT010000218.1:0-4972 GCA_044227445.1 Bdellovibrionia bacterium
GGATGCGGAGAAGAAAAACGCCCCCAGATGCAGCCCAGCCCGTTTGATACTTTTTTTAATGTTTGTCATATGCGCACCTAAATCCCAGGTTGGGTTGAGCAAATCGGGCTTCCACGCTCGATCGCATCGCATACCGCATGAAAGCAGCATAATCGGATCGATTGGACGCCTTCGAAGCGCCTGCCCCACACACAGCTGCCGATGATTTATCTCCGTCTTGACGATTGTCCCCTGTTACAAAAACGGAGTTAAAATCTGAGGTCCACTCCCAATTTAGTCCGTGAAGGTCCTGAACCCCATAAAAATTCGGGACGCCGCCGCCCACGGGGCGAAGCCCTCGCTTGTTCGAAGGCTTTGAATACCACTTCAGAATATCGTCCACGAACTCTGGGTCTTGAGTTGCGTTTGCTTTAGTTTGGCTCGCTGCGGCTACGAACTCCCATTCGAGTACCGAGGGCAATCGTCCTTTTCTAGCTTCGCAAAAGGCTTGTGCTGCAAACCAAGAAACGTAGGTCACGGGGTAGTGACCAAGAACGCCCGTCATTCGAAAATCCTTGAGATAATTCTCGTCCGCAAACAGAGGGTCGATTTTCTCTTTTGACCATCGAGAATAAGAGGAAACAAAACGACGAAACTCCGTACGAGTCACGGGAAGTCGATCCATCGAAAAAGGATCTACTTGCTGCTCCTGCCGGACCAACTCACCAAATCCATAGAGCGGAGTAAACTTTCCCCCAGGGATCGACACTACGTTTTGAAGGTTAGCTGCTACTCCAACGGAACAAAGCATCCGTAGGGCGGCGAAAAATACTGCCACTAACATTACGGATGAGCGTCAGTGCTACCAGCGGCGCCCAAACCCTTGCGATATTTTTCGACTTCGGAAGCGGTAAACGCCTTGCCCTGATTACCCCAGGTATTGGTCACGTACGTCAAAACCGACGCCAAATCGCCGTCGTTGAGTCCTGCCACGGGCGTCATCACGCCGTTGTACTCCTGCCCATTGACCGTAATTTTCCCTGTCTTGCCCTGAAGTACGATCTTAACAAGCTCGGAACGATCTTCGCCCTTTGCGAGTTTCATCAGATAGTCGGACTTTGCAAGCGGAGGAAACACACCTGGGATCCCCTGCCCTTGAGCCTGGTGGCACATGGCGCAGTTCTTCGCAAAAAGCGATGCTCCATTGTTTTTCTTCGATTCGACGCGAGTGAGTTTGGATTTTTGATCCTTCCTTTCGCTTTGGGCCTTGATCTGCGTCGCAACCGACTCGTCACCCAAATAAATCTCATCTAGCTCTTTGCCCGAATAAACGGTTTTGTCCTGTTCTCCGTCTACTTTGAGCATTCCCAGCGTACCTTTGTTGAAAGTCCGGAAAATGCTGTGATCGACCAAAATATACGTGCCGTTGGTATCGAGCTTAAACTCGACAATTGCTGACCCGCCTGCGGGAATAAGGGTGGTCTGGACGTGCTCTTGTGTCTTGGTTCCGCCTTCAAAGTAAACCTTGTCAAAAATCTCTCCAATCACGTGAAAAGAACTCACGAGGTTCGGGCCGCCGTTACCTACGAATAGGCGAACGGTCTCACCGACCTTTGCCTTCAGGGCTTGCTCACCGACGAGAGAAAGCGCGGATCCGTTAAAAAGAACGTAGCTGGGGTTTTCGTCGATTGCGCGCTTCATGGAAAAGGGCTGATTGCCTTTTTTTCCAAAGTCCTCAGGCGTATAAAAGTCTCCCTGCACAACGTAAAATTCATGATCCACTTGAGGAAGCGGGGTTTCAGGCTGAACATAGATCAAGCCATACATCCCGTTAGCAATGTGCATTCCCACGGGGGCGGTCGCACAATGGTAGACGTAGAGACCAGGGTTAAGCGCCTTAAATGTAAATCGCGTGCGATGCCCTGGAGCAGTAAACGTGCTCGCTGCACCGCCGCCCGGACCTGTGACCGCATGGAGATCGATGTTATGCGGTAGTTGGTTATTTGGATGGTTCATCAAGTGAAACTCGACGGTATCGCCCTTTCGGATGCGGATAAACTTACCGGGCACCGAACCGCCGAACGTCCAGAACGTGTAATCTACGCCTTCGGCAATCGGCATTACTTTTTCGACAACTTCAAGTTCAACAACCACTTTTGCGGCATGGCTACGCGTAATAGGAGGAGGCACTAGCGGCGGCGCGGTCAGCACGGCCTTTTCTACAGGCAAATCCCCGCCAAAAGCAGAGATGGAAGCAAAGAAGAGTGTCACCGCACCCAAAGAACTCGCACGTAATCCCAACATAAATATTCTCCTGTGAACTTGTCGTGTAGCCGATTTTTTACCGGCAGCGAAGGTCAAGTCAATCTTATTTGAAAGCAAATGAATGGTAACTCCTTAAAAAAGTATTGGTAGGTCCACAAAAACGATTCGATCCCGCGAAACAGGTCCTACTAGTCCTTGTGCATAGGCTATCCCCGGCCGCAGGATCACCCCATTTACGTCAAATGTGAACCGAGGCCCCGCAGCAAACGAGAAGTTTTCTGGGCTCGGAGTCGGCGCGGCAAATACAGTCGGGTTTTCAATCCAACGTTGGTACCTGAGCTCCGCCTGAAGAAGAAAGATTGGATGGAAAGCGTACCCCACCTCTAAGCCAGCCGTGAAGTTGGTGCGCGCCGGATCGCGATCGGTGTGAGCTGTAAAAGTGTCGCTTCCAGCTGGGCCGTCCAATTGTGAGAAACAAAAGCGATGCTCGCACCAGGAATAAGCGTCAAGTAATTCACCGCAAATAGAGCGTTATCCATTGCCGAGCGCGCATGAATTCCAGCTGCGTTTGCCGTAGCGGAGCCCAAGTCTGGGCTATCGCCTCCGCCAGTACCAACTGGAACTGTTACACCCAAGAAGAAAGCGGCCCGTAGCCACGACGTAATTTCGAGGGCGTAAAGGCCCGCCAAAAGTGGATTTGTGAAAGAAGCGCCCAAGGACCCGCTCATGGGCGCGCTGTTTGCGACAAATCCAAAACGAGCCAGCACGGCGAGATCTGGACGAATGGCATAAGAGCCCAAAGCCGTCGTCGCCGTTGCAAACCCACCCGAGTTGCCATTCGCATCCGAGTAGAACGCTTGCGCAGAATCCAAACGGGCTAGGCTTTTTGCAAGGACAGGACGAAGCTGCCAAGGGAGCGCGTAAGGCGACGGCAGAGCCTCTCCTCTACAAATCGGAACACTGGCGACGATTGAGATGGAAAGAAGCCAGACATATAAGATGATGCGTTTAAAACCCATAAACATAAACCCTCACTATGGCCTCCGTTATACCGCCGGAACAATTCGAATCATGACGTCAGGTGGTTGCTGTAAGTGCCGCTTGACCGTACAGAGGTTAGCGGCACTTAAAATACCCTCACGGTACTTTTCCGGAAATGCGCTTGGAAGTCGGAGATCGAGCCTTACTTGCTTAACTAAGTGACTCGCCTCGTCCCATTCCATTTGTTGGGTAAGCTCCAAACCAGTCATATCAATGCCTCGCTTTTGACAGAAGGCTTGAATGAAAAACCCAGCACAAGCTCCGATCGAAGCAAGAAACAGGTCGAAGGGACTAGGCGCGGAGCCATCTCCGCCGTCTTCTTGAGGTTGATCCGTTCGAACGACAAATCCATCGCAAGCAACCTCGATCTGTTTTTTAGGTCTGAAAAGAATTTTAATTTCGGCCGGCATAACTACCTGTTTGTTTGCTTTCGCAGAGCATCGTTTTGATCTAATAAGTTTTTGTGAGCCCAAACCGTTTTGCCAAACAGATTGTTCTCCCTGAGATCGGACCAGAGGGTCAGCGGCGCATCCAAGATGCGCGCGTTCTCTGCGTCGGCGTTGGAGGTCTGGGTTGCCCAGCGACGCTGTATTTGGCTGCGGCTGGGATCGGAACGATTGGTCTCGTAGATGGAGACCGCGTCCAGCTTTCGAATCTGCCACGGCAGATTCTTTTCGATGCGACACAAGTGGGGAGCTTCAAGGTGTCTTCCGCTCAAGCACGGCTCCAGGGCATGTATCCCGTATCCCGACGTAAAGATCGAGATCTACCCAGAGGCTCTGGACGAAACTAACGCGATTAATTTGCTGGAGCGATTCGACCTCGTAATCGACGGCACCGATAACTTTGCGACCAAATTCCTGATCAATGCTGCCGCACGTAAGGTGGGCATTCCCATGATCTACGGAGCTGTGACTGGCTTTGAAGGAGAAGTGGCTCTCTTTGGAGGCGACTCCGCCTGCTACCGTTGCCTCCGTTCGGCACCGCCCCAGGCTCCTATTCAAAATTGTGCTGAGGCCGGAGTGCTGGGATCCGTCGTCGGAGTGATCGGTACGATGCAAGCGACACTTGCCTTGGAGTTTATTCTGTCGCGAGGCGAATCTCATTCGCTTTCTCCGCAAAAGGGTAGCCTGACGCTCGTTGACCTTCGAGGCAGCTGGAAGATCCAAACCTTGAAGATCCCCAGACATCCCGCTTGTCCCATTTGCTCCGTAGCTCAGAAAGAAGTGATTCTCCCTTCTAGTCTTCCCGAGATCTGTTCCAACGTAAGTTCGATTACTGCGCGCGAGCTGCAAGCTAGAATGAGCACCCCACATCAACGGCTCTGTTTGATCGATGTTAGGGAATTGCCTGAATGGTCCGAGGGGCATTTGGAAGGTGCGCGATTTTTTCCTCTCTCTAAAATTCAAAGTGGCGAGCTTCCCTCTTTTCCGCCGGAGACTTCTCAAATCGTTCTGTATTGCCAAAAGGGAGTGCGTTCGGCAAAAGCCGCAGAACTTTTGGCAGAAAAGGGAACTCGTAACGTTTGGCACCTCACCGGCGGACTTGAGAGCTGGCAAGGTCCGTTGATCCGTAGTTCGTAAACTAATGCCCCCCGCAAATCCCACAACAGCCTTCCCCTCGTGTTGAGCCTGCAGATCCGCCGAGATCTGTCTTTTGCACTTGGATTTTCCAGACCATGGGGCCT
>JBGAWT010000219.1:0-5800 GCA_044227445.1 Bdellovibrionia bacterium
TTTTTCTTCACCCTGATCGCCTCCACAGTACAGGCAGCAGATCTTCCACCTGAGCTTGAGCGCTTCATGCTCGATTACGGCCGCAAGGATCTCGTGGCTAAGTTTCGCGCAATTCCCACTCTTGAACCCCGCGCTTTTGTTCGCCAGTTTTCGGGTGAGCAGACGAGCGTCTTAGGGGGTGGGTTTTTCGGCGTGGTTTTTCAGGCGCCGAGGAAATCGGTATACAAGTTTTCGCACGCCATACTCTCAGCTATCGGACTTACGGCGCTCGAGCCTTCACGCGCTACGGTTACAATCGACAGTCTGTCCATCGCCAAGCGTGGCTATCATTGGCGGCCTTTGCAGTTTCTGCCCCATATCCAGGCCCTCAGGGCGCTTTACGCAAAACACGGAAACGTTCCTGTGGGTGGCGCATCCGTGATGGAAGAGTTGTACGGCGATCTTTTGATTGCGACCATTCATCCTGAGGTGGAACCTTTCTTAGCTCAGGCCGTCTCTTCGGACGGTTTGGCGCTCAAGCGATCGATGATCGAAGGGATTTCGTTCGACGCGATCCTTCGCTCAGAGCGCGAGGGCACGGAGCTTCACCGCAAGTACGATGTCCCGGCTCTTTGGAAGCAGATCGTGACTTGGCAGAAGCGAGGCGAAGCCCTTCTTTACGAAACGGGCATGACCGTTGACATGCTTACTCCTGCCAACTTCCTGGTTCAGGGAGAGGGCGTCGGAGCCAAGATGCTGTACTTTGACCGAGGCTTGGTTCAGCCCACACAAGCGGCGCGCGAACTTTATGCCCAGCGCGGGATCGTCATTCCGGAGCCTCTGTTTCCTTCGCTGGTTCGCACCGCTACGGTCTGGCCGCTTTTTCCGGAGCACATTTTATACAGCCGAGTTTGGGGATTGAGCGAAGCACAGTCGTTGGAATACGTGCGCGCCACCCGCAAGCGCTTTGATAAGCGCAGTCCCTTTGCTTTGATTGCTGACGTTCCGGTGCTTCCAATTGAGATGGCGCCTTACCTAGAAGATACTCGCCTGATAAACCGCTGCAGGCTTTTGCTGGCGGCATTATGAGAGTCGCACTTCTTGCGCTTTTGATCAGCACGCAGGGCGCGCAGGCAGGCGAATTTAAGCAAAAGTGCATTCGTTTTTTGGACGCGGTGATCGGCAAGTCCCGCATTCCTGGTTTGAGAAGTCTTACGGCTAGGCCCCTGTCCGCTGAGCGAGAGGCCCTCCTGCTGAGTTTGGTTCAGGCTATGCAAGCTGAGCCCAAGCCTTTTGTCTCCGTGAGGTTTCAGGGGCGCGGGAAGTTTGAGTTCTCCCAAGGCCGTGTTGTCGGAGTGGCGGTGGGAACGGATCGCGACTACCACGTGTTTTTAGAGGACGGCGGCGGGACAACCCAGCACGTTCCATTTTCAAAGGTTCGGGGCCAGGTCGTGGTCGATGCGCGAGATGTCACCAAGAGACTGATCGCTGCGCGCGAATCCCGCCAAGCCGTAGCTCTGTACTTAGGCAAGTCTGAGGTATTTGTGCTGGGACGAATCGAAGCGATTCGTCCGATCGTAGACGGCCAAGGACTGAGCGTTGAGCTTCGAACCGATTCAGGAGCTGTACGAGAGATCACTCCAGGGGATGACCCTCGCTGGGAGTCCATGCAGGTTTTTGAGCCGCACGCCGCGGAGCTCGATGGACGAGGCCGGGAGCTGCTGGCTTTTTTCGAGCAGGCTTTGCGCGAAAAACGCGTGATCGAATTCATGACCGAAGGCGTTGGCCCCTGGTCTTTCTTTGCCAATGTCGTTCGAGTTGACGTGGCTCTCGACGGATCGCGCCGCGTGCTCGTTCAGGCGGATGACGGTGACCACGTCCTGAATCTCAGCGATCCTTGGATTCTGAAAAACGCGCGCGTGAGCTTCGCCAATCCGAGCCAGACGACGCGGCGCTAGTTATTTGCGAGGGGCCGCAGCGACGCGGGGAGCAGTGGTTAGAAACTGAAGCGTCTTGTTGTTATCCACTGCCCAGCGAAGCGCCCAATCCGACTTAAAGAGCACGACCGGAAGGCCGTCTCGGTCCTCGAGGCAGCGCGAGTCTTCGCGTCGCTCAAATACGTCGGGATTCAAATCAGGCCCTACGACCCAACGGGCATGAATAAAACCCAGCTTCTCGATCTTGACGTCCACGCTGTACTCGCCCTTGAGGCGATGCTGCAGAACTTCGAATTGAAGCGCGCCCACCGCTCCTAGGATCGGGTCTTTATCGAGCATGCCGCGTTGGCGGTAGACCTGCACGACGCCTTCTTCGCTGAGCTGATCGAGGCCCTTCTTGAGCTGCTTGCGCTTCAGGGGATCCAAGATCAGCACGCCTGCAAAGTGCTCGGGCGAGAACCTGGGGACGCCTTCGAATTCGAAGCTCTTGCTTCCTTCATGAAGCGTATCGCCGATGCGCAGATCGCCCGTCGTGTCGAGCAGGCCCACGACGTCGCCTGGCCAGGCTTCTTCGACGACGACTCGCTCTTGGGCGAAAAACTGCAGTGGCTTGGAGAGCTTAAATTCTTTTTTTAGTCTCGAATGGCGCGCCGCCATGTTGCGCTCGAATCGCCCGGAGACCACACGCAAGAACGCGACGCGATCGCGGTGCTGCGGATCCATATTGGCCTGGATTTTGAAGATGAAGCCCGAAAACCGCGGATCAGTGGGGGCGATCTCGCCTTGATCGGATTTTCGAGGCGCGGGTTGGGGCGCCAATTCAATAAAGCGCTCCAAAAAGCGCTGCACGCCGAAGTTGTTCATCGCGCTGCCAAAGAACACGGGTGTGAGCTTGCCTTCGCGAACTTGGTCCCAGTCAAAGGGATCGCCGGCCATCTCTAAAAGTTCGAGCTCGGATTTGAGCTGAGCGTGAAGCTCACGAGCCTCGTCAGCGTCATGCCTTGGGCCCGAGATGAGCTCCAAGAGCTTGGGGTCATCCAGTCCTGTGAGCTTTACGGGCTCTAGGCGGCCTTTAACATTGGCTTCGCCCTCGGTCTGAAAGGCCAGGACTTCGTTCTCGCGCCTGTCATACACGCCGCGGAAGCGATCTCCGGTGCCAATAGGCCAGCTCATCGGGCAGGAACGGATGCCCAGTACTTTTTCCAGCTCCTCGAGTAGCTCAAGCGGCTCGAGGCTCGGGCGGTCGAGCTTATTAATAAAGGTGAAAATCGGAATGCCGCGCATTCGGCAAACCTCAAAGAGCTTGCGCGTTTGAGGCTCCACGCCCTTAGCTGCGTCGATGAGCATGACGGCGGCGTCGGCTGCGGTGAGCGTGCGATAGGTGTCTTCGCTGAAGTCTTTGTGGCCTGGCGTATCGAGCAGATTGATCTGATGGCCCTGGTACTCAAACTGCAGGACGCTGGAACTGACCGAGATGCCGCGCTGTTTTTCGATCTCCATCCAGTCGGAGGTCGTGTGCCGCTGATTGGCCTTGGCTCGCACTGCTCCGGCGAGATGGATCGCGCCACCGTAGAGCAGGAGTTTTTCGGTGAGCGTCGTTTTGCCTGCGTCCGGATGCGAAATGATGGCGAACGTCCGCCTGCGCGTGACTTCGCGTTCAAGGCGGTTCTGAAGCTGCGGATCAGCGGTGGTAGCTGCCATGCGAGCGATCAGAGGTGCCTGAGTTTGGCTGCGGAGTCAAGGCATTGGCGGTTGAAGGGCGAGCTAACTTCGCAACCAGCGTCGCATCAGTTCAACGATCTGGGTTTGGTAGGCTTTGGCATCGCCTCGGGCTTTGGCCTTGAACTGCTCGAGCAGTTTTTCGGGGACTCTGAGGCTGATAAGCTTGCGAGGCCCTTCTTCGCCCGCGGCGATATTCTTGTAGTCCTCCAGGAATTGCACGATCTGATCCGGTGTGAGTCCTGCGTCCTGCTTGATGCGCTCGGGTGAAAAAAGTTGAAGCGGTTTATTTCTCATTTTTCCGAATCTCCTTAAGCGACTTCACGTCCTCGAGGTCTTGGGGCCGTCCCGAAAGCGTTCTTTCATTCCGAATGCAAGCTGTCGAGGGATGCAACTTTGATTGAAGTTCCATCTACTGTGAGCGTGATGGTTTTCTATTTCTTGGAGACGCTCATCTCAGATGATGACATCAATTGGTCGACGGGCCGCCGTGGATCGTAAAACGACCAAACCACGGCTTGCGATTTGATGTATTCTTCCCTAAACTGAAAATCTCTTTGCCCCCACGGGAAGGCGCGCTTGAAGACCTTAACCCTCTGGAAGGTCTCCTCGGCCCTCCGAAACGTCTCCTCATCCAATGAGAGGACGATATCGACGTCTATGGTGCCTTCTGAGCTCCCGTGGAGTGGCTACTGCGTAGCCTCCAACGATGGCGTAGGGGAGTCTGGCTTCATGAAGGGCGCGGCAAAGACGAGTAAGAAACATATATACAAGTATATACAGCACGGCCTCTATATTTTAGCTAAAAATCAATCTAGTCCTATCCATCTGACTACCCAAAAAACAGCTTAACTTCTCGAGTTTGCTAGTTTTTTCGACCGTTTAAGCCTCTAACCGCCACGGTGCGTAGGGCTAAAAGTAGTCATAAGGAAGGTCACCCCACCATGACCGCACAACCTAGCAAGTCCGCCACTGTGGCCCTCGTGGTCCAGTTGGAGGGCGCTGAAAAGAAGCTTTCCGCCATCCTTTCTGACGAACGCGAGATTCGTTACTTCGAGAGCCTTGTCGTCTCCGGAGAAAAGGAACCCCTTCAACGCGTGTTTGAGCAGCGCGAACGCACTATTAAGGAAGAGGAAGAGTTCGGAGACTACGTCGAAGAGCTCCTCTGCCGCCCTTTCTTGCGCTCAGAAGTGCAGCAGCACGCCCTGCAATGGATGAAGAGCAAGATTCGGATCGAGCAGTATCAACGTCAAGAAGCCGAAGCAGCGAAGATCATCGCCGAATACGCCTATCAGCTTTTTCGCGACGACACCTCGCGCACCGACATGATCCTCAAGGGTCCTTCGGCCCAGGTGAGGGTGCGGATTTTCGTGACGCCCCCGGTCGCTTCGAGCGCAGTTGGGTCCGGCGCCGCCTAGCCGCTCCAGCGGCTTTTACACAGACATCATTTAAAAAACCGCATCAGCTTTGGTGAAAAGCTTTGCCAACAAAGTGCTTTGTCCGTAGGTTTTTTACTCAGAGGAACATCATCCATGGGCACGCTACTCTCTCGGGTTCCGGTGGGTTTTTTAGGCGCACTTCTGACGATCTCTGCGGCTTGGGCCGACGTACCGCCGCCGTGCAGAGATAAGCGCAAAGACATTCTGGAGATCGACAACGAGCGAGCGCTGATGGTCAAGAAGACCAAGCCCGATCAAACCCAAGTACGTGCCAGGATTTCGGGCAAGGTTCAAAAGATCTACAAAGATCAAACTGAGCACGATCACTTTTCGATCCAAATCGGCAGCAAGCCAGGAGAGAGCGTCGAAGTGGTCTATAGCCAAGACTTTGGCAAGATCCCGGAAGAGCGTCTCAAAGTAGGCGCCGTAGTCGAAGCCTGCGGTGATTTCATCGTTTCTAAGAAGAAGACCAAGCGCTATCCCCCGTCCCCGGACGGCGCCATTATCCACTGGGTCCACCGAAGCAATGACCCTAAGAGGCACCCCGACGGTTACGTCTTGGTAGACCGGGTGCTCTATGGCTTTGCTCCAGGCGGGCTCTGGTTCTCCGCTCGATAGCCCCTTTGCCTCATTGCGCTGCTTTTCCGTGGACTCCCGTGCTAAAATCACGGACAAAGCTCTCACTTGAGTGGAATGATGAAGCGCAACCCGGGACTCCTGTCCACC
>JBGAWT010000220.1:0-4908 GCA_044227445.1 Bdellovibrionia bacterium
CTTGGACGACGCGGGCGATCAGATCGAAGGGGCCGATCGACGCATCGGGCACTTAGCGGTGAGCGGCCCTACGATCATGACCAATTATCCGGACTTGGAAAAAGAAACCAAGAACGCGCTTCGCGGCACCTGGCTTTACACCCAAGACATGGCCGAGCTCGTGGGCGAAGGCGAAGACCTACGCATCCGTTTCGTCTGCCGTCGCGCCGACGTGTTTAAGGTCAATGGCAACATCGTGGATTTTCATTTCATCGACTCAATCCTGCGCGCAGTCGTGGGCGTGCAAGACGCAGCGGCGTTTGCCGTCAAAAACGCCAAAGACAAACTCGTGCTGGTTTGCGCTGCGATTAAAAAAGCGGGCGTTCAGATCTCCGAAAAACAAATTACCGAAGGCGCGGCGTCTAAATTGCCGGCGGATCAGATTCCCATCGCAGTCGCATTTACCGACGAGATCCCGCGCGATGGCGGAAGCAACGTCAATCTGCACAAGCTCCGTGGCCAGTTCTCGGGCATCGCGGGCTGATTTTCATCTGTACAAAATTTAGACACCCTCGAACTGTGCCCTTCATTATATAGGGCCGCTGGCGCATCAACTCCTGGCATTGAACTTGAAATGTCACGGGCATGAGAGAGGTGTGGCCAGCACTCGTGCGCCCGATCGGCTATTTTTTAGCCTGCGCCGTGCTGTTCTCGAGCTCTCCTGCTCTAGCTAAGCCCGCATCCGAATCCGAGCTCAAGGCAGCCATCAATGAGGTTCTCAATCCATACCTTCCTTTAGACAAAGATCGGGGCAAGCAGCTCATCGAAATGCTTTCCAAGGGGCAATCCAGCCCACAGCTTTTTAGGCTGCTTGAGCAGGCAATTCTTGAAGTTCCTGACAACAACTACCCCGACCGCGAAGCCCACGCACAAAAGAGAATGCAAAGATTTTTTGAGGTAACCGGCTCCTACCTCAAAGAGGTCGACCTTAGAATCGAGTTACTCGAAAAGCTCAGCACCGCTGAGATCGTCCGCGAAAGGATGATCAGCAACGGCACGGGATTTTTTCTAAAGAACGACCAAAGAACGGATCACGTTACTCTTGTTCGCGAGCAGTCTTGCGACGAACTCATGAAAATCAGTGCCTCCAGCGCAAAAACGCGCGAAAAGGTCATCGCCTCTTTTAGACGCCTTCGGGAAAAAAGCGAAAAAGCCATCGGCGGAGAGTGGGTTTGCGGAGACAGGTCTAGCGGAAGCTGGGCCAAGCACAACCCAATGATCTACTTAGGCCTCCTAGGGCAGGCCGATCTACTCAAAGAAAAATCCATTCGCACGAATGATTACAACCTAAGGTACTTCCTCGGCGCGCTCTCCGCGTCGACCTCCCCGAGCCCAGCCGAAGCGGATCTCATCTTAGAAGTCTTCGCAGAAAAGAATGCCGATTTAGATGATGAGACGCTGGAAATGGGGCTACGCGCTCTCACTGCGCACCCCGAGTGGATGAAGGATTCAGCGAGGACCAGGAAATTCATACGGACCTACTATAGTGTTGTGGACGGCGACAGACTCGACAGCTCACGATACAATTGGAGTTCCGAATCATCCGCCGTAAGCAAGCTTCTACCCGAGCTGCAAAAGGTCAATCCCAAGGCTTTTCAAGAGATGGTCGAGCAAGCACTGGCCTACAAAGACCCCCTAGAACGATCCATTCGGTTAAGTGGCTTAGTCCTACTTCGAGATCTCAAACCGTATTCAACGGAGGCCCTCGAGGCACTGGCAAGCGCCCTGCTCATTGATTACAGCACCCATAGGCAAGCAAACAGCATTATTTATAGAGGGCAAGATGACCGAATCGCTCACGCTCACGCCCATTCGTTCCAAGCCGTGGCCAAGGAGCTTGCAGCCCGAGGCAGCCTCTTTGCCGCTTCTGCTTTAGTTCATTCTCAGAAGCCTGACTGGCAAGACATCAAGGAGCTCCTACTCGCAGGTCCGCTTGCCGATACACCGGAAGCGAACGCGAAAGCTCTCGAGCTTCTGAAGATCTTAGCTAAGCATCCGGACCAGAAAATCAGAGAGAATCTCTACTCGCACATTCTAAAAAACTACGTCATTTGGCTCGATAGGAGCTACGAGGGCGCCCAGTATCATCTGGATCTCATTCTCACGAAGACAGATCGCGAAGCTCAGCAAGCCCTATCCCAATTCACGGCCAAGTATGGTCGCTATAACTGGGTAGCGCTAACCAACGCACATGAAAAGCTCGCGCAACAAAAGAATGGCGAAAGTCAGGTAAGGCAAGCCCTCATTGAAAACGCGGTTGCCGGATCAGTTCGATGGGAAAGAAAAGAAATTCCTCCTTCCAGCTCTACAGACGAAAATAGAAAGGTTCAGATCGCCCTGCGCAAGCTGTTCACTGGATTCCTAGGAAAAAAATATCAGGACTATTCCCTGCTGCTGAATGGCCCAAATGTAGAAATGGAAGATCTCAGACTCATCGCCGAACAAAACATGTTCTATAGAGGCATCATCGACAGCTACCCCACTGCACGAGAAACTCTCATACGCGCCGCTGACAAAGAAGGCGACCTGGAAGCCACAGCAATATTGCTCAATGCCGCCCTTAGCGACCGACCTAGAACTCGATGGCAGGGGAACAGATCTGAGATCGAAGACACCTTGCCCGCGATGACCCGAGCCGCTCTGCCGCAAGAGAACGCATCACAGCGAGCCCAGATGTTCCGGAATGCAAAAAAACCCGAATCGATCCTCAGCTGGGGCCGCGTTGAGAAAGCACGCTCCTTGCTGATTGCCCGCATGCTGCTGGAGGAAGGATCCCTCATCGAGGACGAATCCATCGGGGTCGTCGGCACGAACGACGGCAAACTCATTGAAGCCATCCGTAACCGCGCTGAATACATCGCCGGACGTGATGTCGAGACGACCAGGAAGAAATACTTGGACCATGGGTTCATGGAAATTCGCCAAGAGATCCACAACAATTTTTCGCCCAAAGTCTTGCCTAAGACCGAAGCCTATCTCGCCAAGGCGAGGGTGCGCACCGACCTAAGCGAAGCACTCAAAGACCGCTTAATAACCGAGCTGGAGACCTTGTCCCTAGACTTACGCAAAGCGCTGTACGGCAGCATCGCGGGAGGCCCCCCAGCCGCGGATCTCGTCATCCGCGCCAAACAAGCGCAAGCGCAACGCCTAAGCCCCACTGCGGATGCTGAAACGCAGTTCGGAAAGACCATTTTCGGGAAAACCCGAAACTACTGGAGGCAAACCGGCGAAGCTCTCGAGCTCTCTCGAAAGATTCGCCAAGCCTATAAGCAAGGCACCGAAGCTAAGCTCGGGAGAACATCTCTTCCGGACGGTATTCGAGAGCTCAACAAGCGCCTCACGGGGCTTTTCATCGAATCAGGCAAAATCCTGGAGATGGACGGCGCGGATACTCACATCAAGTTTATTCGGTCGCTGATCTCAGGTCTTGAAGCCGAAGGCGCTCTCACCGAAAAACACCATCAGCAATTCCAAGAAACACTCAACGACATCGAAACCTCGCAAAGCGCTGGCAAGCTGGATCGCGCCGTTCTAAGATCCTTCCTCAAGCACGTGTTTGGAACCGCTCAAGCCGAGATCGATAAAGCCTTCATGCCGACAATGCGGCGGCTCAGTGCGATCGTGCCGGAAGTTTACGACTTCGAGCAAACGCTCCTGCGCAAAACACTCATGCTGCGCATGAGCCAGCTTATCGAAAGCCTCGGAAGAACTGAGCCCAAGACCTCCTATGAGGCGATGAACACCGCAACCGTGTGCGGCACGCTGCAGGTCGCAAACTCGGTTCCCGAGCTCGAGAAAATCCAATCAGTTCGTTCTATCCTGATACTGGGTCCGGGCGTGGACCCCGGAAAGAAACCCTTTGAGGGCCTCCTGAGCGAAGACCCGATGACCGAAGGATCTCACGCCGTCGTGCTCTGCCGCAATCTGGACAAAGCCTGCGCCCAAGCAAACGGAGTAAAGCAATCACAGAAGATCCTCTCGCTGGTCGGCAAAGAGGTGTTCCTCACCACAGGAACCGATGGCTACACCATCAAAGCCGCAGGGACGCAAAACAAGGCACAGGCCTCCACTGCAACCCCATCGATCAAGCTCAAAGCGGATCTTTCACTCACAGAGATCACGCCGCTTGCAGACAACTCTCCTTCGGCCGAACAAGTAGGAACCAAAGCGGCAAACTATGGGGTCCTGCAACGCACCCTGGGCACCGATCACGTCCACCCGGGCGCAGCGATCCCTTTTAGCTGGTATGACTCTGTGATCTCAGCGTCCGAAATTCAGCGCCAGATCGACGCGACATTCTCCGATCCCAAAATCTCCGATCCCGTCTGGCGCGGCAAACAGCTTGAGTCGATTCGAAACGCGATCCAAGAAGTCGAGATCCCCAAAGACAAGCTCGCTGCAATTCGCAGCCAGATGCTGGCCATCCAAAAGAGCATGGACTCCGACTCGCCCAAGTTCCGGTTGCGCAGCTCGTCTAACTCCGAAGACCTAGGCTGGTTTAGCGGTGCAGGACTTTACGAATCCGTGCAGGTTAACGTCGAAAAGCCCGAGACGATTGAAGTAGGCCTCAAGAAAGTCTGGGCCTCGCTCTTTACTGAAACTGCCTTCGCAGGCAGGCAGGCCGCCAACATCGATCACGCGACCGCTCGCATGGGCGTGCTGATTAATCCAAGTTACAAAGAAGAAGCCAACGGTGTGATCTTGACCCGCGCGCTCTCAAAGGACCCCAAGTCGCGCGAGCCGTTCATGCGTGTGAGCGCCAACTACGACAACCTCTCGGTCACCAACCCTGAGAAAAACGCCACGCCCGAAGTCCTCAAGGTCTCGCTCGAAGGAAAAGATCAAGTCATCCCCCAAAAACGCAGCAAC
>JBGAWT010000221.1:0-5108 GCA_044227445.1 Bdellovibrionia bacterium
ACCACCAGCGTTCCCCATCTCAAGACGGGGTCCATCAAGAACGCCAAGAGAAGAGCCATCGCAACGGACTCGTTGGTTTTTTTACGAACCCATCGCCACAAGAACCACGCTGCCGCAAGAAACGGCGCCCAGCTCACCCAGCGAATGACTTGGGTAGGATCAAACCCCAATTTTGCCAGCGGAAGTCCGATGGCGCCCAGCACGATGGGAAGCAAGGGCATGAGGTTGAAGTTGGCTTGATCGTAAGTGGGAACGAACGCTGCTTGTGCATGCATCGCCCATCGAGGCGGCCAGCTCAGAAGGTCGCGAGCAGGCAAGTAAAACGCAGATCCGTCCGGCCACGGCACGGGCGAAAAACCTAGGGCGCTGCAGAGGATCCAAAGCGAAAAGAGCCCTAGGATCCCGATAGCGAATACGTCCCACGAATCAAAATTTCTGGATGCGCGGCGCATGCAACAGGGATACCTGAGAACGATCATAAGTGCTAAGAAAGCTTTCATGAAACTCGTTAGTTGGAACGTCAATGGGATCCGCTCTGCCGAGAAAAAGGGCTTTCTCAAATGGTTCGAATCCGAGCGCGCGGACTGGGTCTGCCTCAACGAAATCAAAGCCACGCCCGATCAGCTCAGCGTTTTTACGCGCGAACCTAAGGGCTACACGAGCTTTTGGGCGCCCGCCAAAAAGCCCGGCTACAGCGGAGTGGCGATCTACGCCAAGCGCGAGCCACAGGAAGTCCACATCGGAATGGGAGTGCCCGAGTTCGATGACGAAGGGCGAGTCTTGCAGCTCGAGTACCCGGAGTTCACTTTGATCAGCGCGTATTTTCCGAACAGCCAGCGCGAGGCGGCGCGCCTTCCTTATAAGCTGCGCTTTTGCGACGCGATGGAAAAGCTCTGCCAAAAGATTCGGGCCAAGGGAAAGAACGTCGTGCTTTGCGGCGACTTCAATATCGCGCATAAGGAAATCGATCTTAAGAATCCCAAGTCCAATCAGAAGAACGCGGGCTTCCTACCTGAGGAGCGCGCCTGGATGGATCGCTTCGTCGGCAAGCTCGGTTACATCGACACCTTCAGGAAGTTTAACGATCAGCCCGGTCATTATACCTGGTGGAGTTACAGGCCCGGGGTGCGCGAGAAGAACGTGGGGTGGCGCATCGATTATTTTGCGACTAATCCGGAGTTCGCCGATCGATTGAGCGGGGCTGAGCACCAAGCACACGTCATGGGCTCTGACCATTGCCCAGTGGTGCTTAAGCTGAGGAAGTAGCTACTTACTTCTTTTTCTGCGAAGCGAGTTCCCTGGCTAAGCAGGCGTTTTCTATTCTGAGAAGAGCATTGAAGTTTTGGATAGCTCTTTTGTAAGCCGCCTTGCCCGCTGAGCCGTGGTATCTGGCGAGGCCTTCGACTGCTACCTCGACCACATCCTTGTTCTTGGACTCTGACGCCGCGATGAGCGAGGGCAGAAGGTATCGCCCGTTCTTGTTTCGGGTGATCACCGTTCGAACCGCATATTCGGCGACATTCGGATTCTTGTGACGAATCGCCTTGAAGATCGCCTTTTGAACCCCCGGCGCGTTGATCTTCAGGAGTTGTTCGACCGCAGCGCCCACGACGTTGATGTTCGGATGCTCGACGTTTCCAATCAGAGCGCGCGTTATCTCAGGAGTGGCTATGTAATCTCCTAGGCCTTCGATTGCGACCTTAGCAACGTCCGGTTTTGGGTATTGCGTGGCTGCGATCAGCGTGGGTACGACGAGTGGCGCATGGATGCCCCTTAATTTAATGACGGCCTCTTGAGCGACAACCGGGTCTGGGCTTTTGGTCAGTCGCGCAAGAGCCCTTACGGCCGGGGAGTCCGTTGTGGCTTTCTCGGCTGGGCGTTTGAACTCGTAAATGAGATCGCGCTTGAGAGACTCGGGTAAGTCCTCGGACTTGGGGGGATATAGAAAAGGCTCGATCTCCTTGAAAGGCGTACGGCCTCTGAAGCCGTAGAGATGAAATCCGTTCAGAACCTCGTTTCGGACCGCGCGATCCGGATGCTTCAGCAAACGGATCAGGGCTTTTGTCACACGAGAAACAGGTGAGCTCGCGTATATAAAATCGGCTGAGTCGGTCTTGCCGGATAAGCCTTTGACTGCAACAACAACTACTTCCGAATTCTTATGCTTAAGGGATTCAAAGAGAATCGGGACATTGAACTCGTCAGAGCCTTGGAGAGCGGAGACCAGATCTTCCGCGATTTTCTTGGGGGCCTTTAAGATCGCCTTCTTTAGGAACTCCGATGACTCGGGCGCTTCGATTTCAGAGATCGCCCGCACGCTAGCGAAAGCGAGCAGTGAGTTTTCGTTGCGGATGCCCAAGGAGGTCAGCTTGTGCAGAAGTTTCAAAAAGAGCTCTTGGCTTTCATTTCGCCCAGGGCGTTGATCGCCTCGATTTGAATCGGGTCTTTGGGATCCGCTGCGATCTTGGCTAGCGCCGGTTCGGCGACGAGATCTCCGATATTGCCGAGTGTATCGATTGCGTTTTTGGCCCATTGCTGGCCGAATCGAGAGCGGCGCTTCTCGAGAGCATCTAAGATGAGCGGAACGGCTTTCTAGCTTTTGTTCAGACTAACGATAGAGAGCACGCGTCTGCGAATTTCCTCAGAGGAGTGTTCGAGGGCCAAGAGGACGAGCTTTTCTTCGGCGCTCCTATCTGTTGCTGCCTTTAGGCCCGCGGCGATTGTTTCGAACTCTTCTTCCCCGATCCTGGGGTCTGCCATGCGCCGCTCGACGAGTTTCAAGAGCTCGGCGTCAAAGCCTTCGATCGGTCGCATACTGCCCGATTTGAAGGCCAAAAAAGCGTCTGCGGGGTTAGCGCGCGCATAGTTTTTGAGCCAGCGAATCGCTTGCTCATCGCCGAGCTCTGCAAGGTGGATCAGGAGCTGAAACCTGAGCGCGGGATCTTGGGTCATCGCCAGGACGTCGCCCACCTGGGTTTTGCCGTTGAGCGCTTTTCCTGCCAGAGCTGTATCTACGAGCTGGTCGGTGAGCAGAGGGAGCTCTTTTGCGAGCGACGCGAAGCTCTCGGGGTATTGCTGAAGCTCAAGCGATCGCTTGAGGTCGAGCGAATCTCCGAAGACGGCGTCATAGAGGTTGCCCTCTTTCTTGGACTGAGCGTTTTCTTTGAGGCGCGTGGCGAGGTTAGCGATGTTTCTGGCGTTCCAGCGGACGCGGGTCATGACAAAGGGCTTGCCCAGCACCAGAGCCTCGCTCATCGCTCCGTCTCCGGCGACAATCGGCGGGATCTCGGAGTAGGCGATTAGTCCGATGAAGGCCGCTTTAGGTAGCGGCTCACACCGAACGACATAGATCTTTCCCTTCTCAGGTTTTTTCGGAATTTGAGATGGGTCCGTGACCGTGACGATTTGGTTGCGGATTCGCGGAGGAAATAGGTCTGGTTCGAACCCAGAGGGCGTGATGAGCACGAAACTTGTTTTTTGTTTTTTTGCCTGCTTGATGAGCCCAGTGAGATACGCTTGAAATTGCGCACTTACGGTTCGAGCGGTTACTCCGTAAACGAATCCTACGGGAGTATCTCGGAACGCTCCTTTGAGAGTTTGCTCCACGAGCTTCAGTCCGGGTTTTTCGGCTGTGAGCGGCTCGATGGCTTCCAATATGGTGCTTCGAATCTCCTCTTGGGGTTTTCCTCGGAGCTCGCGCGCGATGGGGTCTAAGTAAATTCCTGTTTCGTTGTTTCCAAAGCCAGCGGGACTGAGCGGAAAGCTCTCTCCTTTGACCACCATGCTTCCGTACGGATCGACGGATGCAGTGTTCTCCGTGTTGCCCAAAACGGTTTGTGTGATGATGACCGCATCTTTGGACAAGAAGAGCTTGGACCTGTCGATGGCCTCTTGCTTGTGCTGAAGTCCCTCGGGTGCTGAACGGTTCCGCTGGGGCTTGCTAGGCTGAGGTACAGATCCGCCGCGGGAAGTTTCTTGGGTTGATCGCCCAAGGAGTAAACGCGAGCAGCTTGTTTGGGATCACCCACGGCAGAGCCCGAGCTCACTTCCTTGCCCTCGAACTTGCTTAGGATCTTCATGGCCTGCTTATCAGCAATGAGGTAATGCGGCCCTAAACCTGCTACGCTTTTGGAGATCGAGCATCGTGACGTAACCTGCGGCAACGTCGCCGTTGCCGCCACGCGACCCACGCACATCGATGGCGATGTGCGAGAAATTCTTGAGTCTTGCGCGCAGCGCGTCGTCGTCAGATTGGACCTGGCCCAAGCCCAGCTGCTGAGCAACGCGAGAGACAACGCGATGATTTTGAAAGTTTGGCCCACCATCGCCTTCTTTCTTGTTTTCCAAGGTGAGCTCAACGGACAGGCACTTAGCTGCATGCTCCGGGTATTTGGAAGCGATCGTTCGCAGAGACGAATCGACGGCGATGTACAGCTCGTGATGTTTGATCTGGGCTTGGCGCAGAGCAGGAATGGCCTCGGGAAGCCCTAAGTTCCCTAGAGCGAAAGCCGCGCATTTCGCGTGCGTGGCTCGAGGATGGTCCAATAGGTCGATCAGGGGCTTGAGCGCGCGAGGGTCCTTGGTTTGTCCGAGCGAATGAATCGCCTCGCCTGCCACTGTAGGGTTGATGTCTTGAGTCGCTTCCAAAAGAACCTCAAAGGACTCGCCGTGGAAGCGGCGGGCGAGCGTTCGGATGGCCTGACGTGAAAGCCAGTTTCCCATCTTCAATGCCTCAGTGAGCATTGCATACTTGTTGCTGCCTTTGGAGTTGCTCAGCAGCAGGTAGGCCTCAGAAAACGTCTCAGGATCATCCGTGCGTTGGATGGCCTTCTCCAACAATGCTCTACGCCGGGGCGTGTCTTGGAAATTAGAAAGAATACGCAGTCCGGGTAAGCCATGTAATTATCTTTGCCTTGATGATGAATCGGCCCAATCCCTCAATCACTCTCTCTGAGCCTTTGCCCACTAAGTACTCCGCGGCTCTCCAGGCTATCGCGTCCTCCGGATGAAACAGATTGCGCATCGCGAGGATCTCCACGCGGCGTTCTCGCGCCAAGTATTAGATCAAGAGCGAGCGAGGAGAGTGCCGGCCTGCTTGAGGGCGGCCC
>JBGAWT010000222.1:0-4892 GCA_044227445.1 Bdellovibrionia bacterium
TCAGGCACCCCATGAGCCGAGTCTGGCGATGGAGCGCCCCAGCGCCGGAGACGAGCTCCGAGCGCTGCGATAAATGGATCGCTCGGGCCATCGAGCAAGGCCAAGGAAGCTGGTCCCCGCCTGGAGACGCCCCCAAGCTCACGCGAAGCCAAGTGCAACGCTTGATCGAAGAGGGCCGCCTGAGTTTCAACGGTCAAAAAATCACGAAGACGGGCCTGCGAGCGCTAAGCGAGGGCCTTTGGGAGCTCACCGTTCCTGAGCCTTCTCAACTCGAGCTCACACCCGAGAATCGCCCCATTGAGATCTTGTACGAAGACGAGCATCTGGCGGTGATCAACAAACCTGCCGGGCTGACGGTTCATCCTTCCGAAACACAAAAAACGGGAACGCTCGTGCACGCCTTGCTTCATCAAATCAAGGATCTCAGCGGCATCGGCGGGAAATTGAGGCCAGGAATTGTTCACCGTATCGATAAGGACACAAGCGGTGCCCTGGTGATCACTAAGACGGACGCCGCTCATGTGAAGCTCTCGGAGACTTTCGCGCGCCACGACATCGAGCGCATCTACTGGGCGCTTTGCTACGGCGTTCCGCGCACGCCGCCGGATCGCAAGACAGGATGGAGCCGAGTCGAATCGCTCATAGGCCGCCACACAGCGGACCGAAAGCGCATGACGGACAAGCCTAAGAGTGGAAAAAAAGCGGTCACCGATTTTCGCTCCATTGAGCAGTACGGAAAATACGCTTCGTGGATCGAAGCAAGGTTGCACACCGGGCGCACGCATCAAGTGAGAGTGCATCTGACTTCACAACATCTCTCGCTCTTGGGCGATCCGGTTTACGGCACGCCCACCAAGACTCAACCTAAGTGGAAGGCCTTGCCCGTGGCCGTGCGAGAAGCCGTGATGGAGCTTGGCGGACAGGCGCTGCATGCGCGCGTTTTAGGATTCAAGCACCCGATCACAGGAGAGGCCCTTCGATTCGAAGCCCCGACCCCTGCACCCTTCGCACGGGTGCTAGCCGCGCTTCAGGGCGTGAAGACCAAAGACCACTGACGGCCTGCGCCTGGATCGCGCCGATAGCTGTAGTAACCCGGAGTGCAGATCGTGCACTGGGGCGCGATATCGACGGCCGATATACCGCGAGTGCGAAGCAATTGAGCGTTGATCGCAGTGAGGTCGAGTTTGCGCGGCGCGGGCTCGATCTGGTTGGCAGGCAGAACACCCAAAAACGCCCGCTTGAAATCATCGACAAGCTCCAGACTTACTTCGTAGCAGCACGCGTGCGCGCAAGGACCTAGAGCCGCGACCCATTGACTGAGGTCTTCGTCTTCGCGCTCCAATACGTCGCAAAACGCATCGACGATGCGGGCGCGCGTTCCTCTCCATCCGGCGTGTAAAGCAGCCACCATCTGGCCGTCTTTTCGGGCAAGCAAGATAGGAACGCAATCCGCCGTGACGATAGCGACTCCCTGAGCGGGCATTCGGGTCCAAAGCCCGTCGTTCTCGCCGCAAGCCTGCCCGTGATTCGAAACCTCGTGGATCTTGATCCCGTGAACCTGCTTCCAAGAAGGCCGCACCCGCTCCCAATCCGAGAGCAGCTCCGCAGGCACGGGGTTGGCCGCGTCCCCAAATCCGTAGCGCAGGCCCGTCTTGCGGGCGATCTCATCGAACAAGGGCGAACGAGCGGTCATTTGCCCACCCTCGCTAACTCATCGAGCCTGACGACTCCCATCGGATCAGCTCTAAAGCCAGACCACGCGGGCGAAACCAGATGAATCTGAACATAATGATACAGCGGGATCGTGACTGCCTCGTCGAGAAGGAGGATCTTTTCGGCCTCCCGAATCAACCGCGTTCGTTCGGCGCCCGGGGCCAGCGCCTCGACTTTGCTCACAATCGTGTCATAGCGCGGATTTTTCCACCCCGTGTAGTTGTTGGGGCTTTGCGAAGTGAAGACCTTAAGGTGAGGCAGAGGATCAAAGAGCGGGGAGAGCCAGCCAAAGCGATAAAGCGGTGCGCTCTGAGAGGAAAGCTCACGCACATGCGTTTTCCAATCGCGGGGGAAAATCTTGAGCCTCACGCCCAAAGCCAGCTGCCAATCGTTTTGTACCTTCTCCAAGACCAAGCTGTTGCGGGCGCTTGAGTCCGTCATGATCTCAAGCTGCTTTCCGTCCCATTTTTTTGTGGGCGCTAAGCGGGCCTGCGAAGCGGGCGGGGCTTCATTCAATAGAAGGGGCGGTATCCAGCTCCACGCAGGCGTCTCCCCCGTTCCGAGAGCTTGCACGAGCTGCTCTTTTTGGATCGCTGAAGCGAGTGCTCGCCTGAGCGTAGGGTCGCTTACCTGGGGATTCTTTACTTTGAAGGCCAAGTAGTAAGTCGCTAAAAAAGGATCACGGTAAACTCGAGCCTTGCCCGCTTTTTCCAATCGCCCGATTTCGTGCGCGGGCGCCTTGCCGACGATATCCAGCTCGCCACGCTCAAACAGATGCATGCCCGTATTTTCGTCCGCCACGACGATGAGATCAACAACGGGTGTCTTGGGGGCCGTGCCCCAAAAGTGAGGATTGGCCCTGAGGCGAAGCCTGCGCTGCGGCTCGTGCGACTCGATAAAGTAAGGACCTGTCGAAGGATTGGTATTTCTCCAAGCTCCTCCGGCCGCTAGCGCCTTGCGATACGGACTTGCCACAAGCAGGGCGAGCGCTTGGGACCACTGAGGCATCCAGCGCTCAAGCTCGATCTCAAGCCATTCGCCCTGAACACGAACGCCGACCTGCGACCATGCGGCCTTGTCGCTGCGGTAAAGCTCGGCGCCTTTGATTCCCTCGAGCAAGCCTGCGACCTTAGCGCCCGTCTGAGGAGAGAGCGCATGCTCCAATCCGTCAGAGAACTGCTGAGCCGTGACCGCCTCTCCATCCGACCACTTCGCGCCTGAGCGAATATGAAATCGAAGCAGACGTTTGGATGGATTGAACTCCCAGCGATCGGCGAGCCTAGGCTCCAGCTCCCCATGGACCCCTAAGCCCACGAGCCCATGCCAGGTGTTTCCCAATACCTTCATCGAAAGACCGTCTTCGGAGAGCCAAGGTGTGAGCGACACGGGTTCGCTTCCCAGCTGCATGCGCAGGGCGCTTGAATCTCGCGAGCTGAAAACGCCGCTGCAACTCACGGATGCGAGAGCAAGGATAAGGGCAAACCGAAGCATACAGACGTTGTAGCAACCGGCAGGGGAATTAGCCATGGGGAGGAGCTCGGCTGAGGTCGATCAGCTCCCAATCAGGATGCGCCTTTCGGTCCCAAAGGCCCGCTGCTTCAATGAGATTCTTAAAGATATAGGTTTTGGCTGTCGCGAAATCCCGCCCCCAATTAATGAGGCGAGTAAAAGGAATGGCGTCCCAAAAGCGACCTTTGGGCTGCCCCTTTTTTGCCTGCATGACTTGAAACGCGAGTTCACCTGAAAATCGCCTTAAAAAGGCCTGAAACACAGCTTTAGCTTGCGGGTAGCTTTTGGAGCGCGTTCTAAGCAGTAGATGAAGGTGGTTACCGACGTTGGCGCGGTAAAAAACCTGGATTCCATAGAGTTTTGAGAACTTATTGAGAAGCTTTTCCACCTTCTCGTCATGCGCTTGCAAGGACCAACGCCCTTTGGCTCTCGAAGACTTGAAGATCACGTGAATGGGCAAGCGGTGAGAAAAGGGGCGCGCATTTTTGCGACGTCCTATGTTGAGGTTTCCACCAAAGGCCATGCCTATTTTTCGATCAAAACCTGGGAGGAAGGATTGCTGCCTTGCCATGACTATTTTTTACTTCAAACTATCTATTTTACCAATGGGGCAATGGTATTTTGTAGTTGATAAAGTGTTTTTTAGATCAATTGACAAATACTATGAAAATATGGACGATTCGGATCAGAATGAACGGTCAGGACACCCTTCACCTGCACGACATTTTGCGATCCCTTCAATCCTTAAGGGAGCTTTTGGAAAGGAAAAAGACTGCGCAGCCCGCTGGCTCAAGGCAAATCCGAGCCATATTGAAAGCTATAAAGAAGGTTAGCCCAGAGACACGCACGACCTTCACTCAAGTGAGCTGGAGCACTCTTGGAAATTGGTCGAAACCGCCTCCCCTAGACGAACTCGCGAGAGTCGGCGCACAGATCGAAGAGGTTTTTCAGGCCCTTTCCAAACCTTCCCACCCCTGGAGAATGTGTCCAGCAGGCAAACACTGGGTAAGAGAGCACTCGAGGCAGATCTCCAAGGGAGCGACAACCGTAGGGGCGCATTGCGCCCTCAATCCTTCGCACAAAGACCAGCTCTACCCCGACGAGATTCGAGAGATTGCGCAGGCGAGATTCAAAGACCTCGCGCAAAATATCTCGAATAGTGACTTAGGGTTTGAAGACGGGAATAAATTTAACTCGCTCGTCGTAGGCTGGGTCCGCTATTGGAACGACGTTCTCAAATCCGAAAACCCCCTTGATCCAAACATAATCAAGGTTCTCATCGCATCCGAATCCAGCTTCAAGCTCCGTCCTACTGATGGAAACGCAGGGCGCGGCAACAAAGCCCGAGGCATTCTCCAGATCACCGACCAAACCAGGAAAATCATGAATGACACAAAGGGAGAGCTCAAAGATCACTTCATCACGCTAACTAGGGAAGAAGTATAGGACCCAACTCTCGCTATCTGTGCAGGAGTCAGATGGCTCTTTCATAAGCAAAAACTAGCGGCTCTTCGCCTTGGAAGGACAGCGACTTGGCTCGAAGCGGTCTATGAGTACAAAGCTGTCTTGGAGGACGTCATTAAAAGAAAAGCGTCGAAGCCGGAAGGAAAGTTCAACGACATATGGAAACTTATAAAAAAATAGCCACCTTTGGCTTCCTCGCTATCGTG
>JBGAWT010000223.1:0-5247 GCA_044227445.1 Bdellovibrionia bacterium
GATGCGAACGAACCGATGAGCTAATTTCTCTTTTTTCAGCAGGTCGATAAACTGCTGTCCGGAGGCTCCGCCTACAAAGCCCAGGGCTACGACTTCTGCACCCAGGCGTTGCGCGATACGGGATGCATTGACGGCATTTCCTCCTGGGTCAATGCGAGATCTGAAAACATAGTTTTTTTCGTTGGGCTGGATGCCAGCAACATGGCCAGAGAGATCCAGGGCTGGATTTGGGGTTACCGTATAGATTCTGTTCTTCATGGATAGTGAGTGTTCGGCGAAAGATGAGTCAGGTCAAGGAACCTTAGGATTTTGGGATTACATAGGGAGGTTCCCTGACCTGACCTTATAGTCTCCGCTTTGGGAGACCCTTACTCCTTTTCTTCAAGCGGGGTTAAGCACCGCACTGAACTGCATGAATGTCCGAAGCACTTAGCAATATGCGGGCCAACTCAGGGGTTTCTGGCGTTGATCTCGAACACTTGGTTCAAGGCATTTCCGCCCATGCTGCGAATATGAACCAAGTAGTGCCCTGTCGGCACCGTGCCGAGGTTGATGCCCTTCTCAAACGGAATGAGCATCTGGATGCAGAGCTCTCCGGTTCGAACACGGACCGTGGGTAGGATAATAAAGGTATCTTTGACCCGCGTGATTCGGACTTCATCCAACTCGGTGCATCCGGAATTGAGCGCGCCGCTTATCGTGAATTGGGTTGGCTTTCCCTCCTCTACAGCCACAGGTACGGTGGCCCCGGACACGAGCGCATAAGGAAGGTTGTCTACAGAAGGTGTAGCGGCGGCAGAAACTACGATCTTCCTCATTTTTTTTGGCGAATCCGGTCTGAGGCCAGCTCGGTAGGCGACGCGATAGGAACCTTTCTTAAGTTTACCTAACCTAACTTCCTTAGTGTAAGGCACGAGCATCGCGACGTGAGGAGGAAGAGACGGTTGAGCGCAGACCCCTTCCTTGAGGCGTTCAGCGAATTGCCGCACAGAATAAGTTTTTCCGCTCTCCGACTTGGTTACCTCCGAGGTGGAGATGACGTAGCAGCTGTTAGGTAAGCTTCCGTGAACGACAAAAGTAATATTGGGGTCGTTGTCATCGAAGCCCTTCTCTGGGGCGAGAACCATTTCGATCGGAACTTCTACTAACTCGTTTTCTTCTGCGATGGCCAGATATGGCGTGGGAACCGAAGGTCCCATCAACGCGTATAATGTAATCAGTCTGCCGAACGTTTTCGTTCTTTTCATTTTATTTCCCCCTTTTAGGTTGTGTGCGTGCATGTGCAAAGGACGCGCCAGGCCTTTTAGGCGCGTAGTGCGACAGTCGTCGCGTCTCGGGTGAGAAAAATAATCCGATCTGTGAGGCGTTTTGTCTCCCCACCTCACAGGATGTGCCCGCAAACGAAAATAACGCATTCGCGCCTTGGCACGGCTGTTGCTCTTGTAGCTGACGAGCCCACCAACAAAGGGTCCGGCGCTTCGATAGGCGAAGAGCTGAAAAAGCAGTGACCAGAATATGGAGGAAAAATGCAATCCCTATCCCAATACACAAACCAAGCCATGTCGAACTTCCAGCGCCGAATGAACGATCTCTTCGACGACCTTTGGAGCGACCGCTTTACGAGTCACATGACTCCCGCGATGAGCGACTTCGTGAACGCCCCAGCTTACGAAAGCCAAGAGACCGACTCTCATTACCTATTGAGTTTCGATCTTCCAGGTGTGAAGCGCGAAGACATTAAAGTCGATCTGACTGACGGCATTCTGACCGTGTCAGGCGAGCGCAAGGAGGAGACAATCGAAAAGGGCAAGGGCACCTACCGAAGCGAGAGAGCTTATGGCTCGTTTCAACGTTCCTTTAGGTTTCCTCAGGAGATTAAGTTGGAGCAAGCCGAGGCGTCTTATAAGGACGGCGTTCTCCGCTTAGTCCTTCCTAAGACTAAGACCAATATGGAAGCGAAGCGGCAGATCAAGATCGGCGAAGGAAAGCCGAGCCTTTGGGACAGACTCACCGGCCGAGAAAAAGCTGGCGCACAAACGTCCTTGACTCAGGGCGAGAAGCGGCCCGCCGAGAAAGTAGCCTAGTCCCCGAGCAAGCTCGCGCCCAGTGCGTTGCGGAGAACTGCAGCGCCGAGGGCGCGAGCCCGCTCAAACAGATGCGGAGGAGACTTCCATGTCGATGACCAAGGCCTCAAGGCAGAATTACATAGATCAAGTTTCTGATTCGACGCTTTACGTGCTTGCGAATCGAACCGACGCCGTCTTTTACCTCGACGGAAGAGACAAGCGGTTTCATTTCGCGGGCCGACTGATTAACAAAAAGGGCGATAGGATGGAGCTTGAGCTCATTTCTGATCGTCCTGGGACAGGTGTCTCCAGCGCGGTGAATGGAGCGACCGGCGTCAGCGGTTTTCGGCGTCACGACCGCACGGCATATTGAGAAATGGTCAAGTCTTCGCTACCGGATTGCAAATATCGAGCGAGCACCGGGCTGAAAAAGAACAGGTTTCGACCATGTGCTCGCCGCTGAGCCCCATTTCTTGGGCTTGCTCAGAGAGAAGCTCGACCTTCAAACGAAAAACGCGGTTCTTCATGAAATTCCACATGAATACAAACGCGGATCAGAGGGCGAAATTCGCTCATTGGTGCTGAAAGCCATTGAATCAGGAAAATAGGAGAAGAAAATGTTCAAAGATCAATCGTTTATAGGGAAGGCAGTGCTTGTTACGGGAGCCGCTTCAGGGATCGGCCGAGCAACCGCAATTGATTTCGCGAAGAAAGGAGCTCTCGTTGCACTGGCGGACACGGATGAGGTGGGCGCCATTCAGACGGCAAAGATGATCGAGGAAGTGGGAAGTAAGCCCCTTTTCATTCGATGCGACGTGTCCGTGGAGTCGGACGTGAAGAAAATGGTCGAACAGACCGTGAGCGCATTCGGCCGACTCGATTTTGCTTTCAACAACGCGGGGACCGAGGGCAACCAGGGTAACACCGTGGACTGCACGCCGGATAATTGGGATCGCGTCATCGATGTCAATCTCAAGGGTGTCTGGCTTTGCATGAAATACGAAATCCCCCAGATGCTCAAGCAGGAGAGCGCAGGGGTTATCGTCAACATGTCCTCGATCGCCGGCAAGATCGGATTTCCAGGAATTCCCGCCTACGTGGCCAGCAAACACGGAGTTATCGGACTGACTAAGACCGCTGCGCTCGAGTACGCAAAGGCGGGAGTTCGCATCAATGCGGTTTGCCCGGGCGTGATCCAAACGCCGATGATTGACCGGTTTACCCACGGCGAGGCTCAAGCTCGCGCAGCGCTTGCCAGCGGCGAGCCTGTGGGACGAGTCGGAAAGCCTGAGGAAATCTCGAGCGCGGTTCTCTGGCTCTGCTCAGAGGGGGCGTCTTTCGTGACGGGCCATTCGTTGGTGATCGACGGTGGTTGGGTGGCTCAATGAAAACCAGGAGAATGAAAATGAAAACACAGAATAAAATGAAGCCAAAAACTCGTAAATTCTCGTCGACTCAGAAAAGGCCGAAAAGTCTTAGGCAGTTTGGCGATGAAATGAAGCTCAAAGCCCATCTCTTGGACGTCGAGATGAAGGCCCGTTGGGAAAAAATCGAAAGCGATTGGGATCTCATCACATCCGAGGTCAAGAAGCTCGTGCCGCAAGCCAAGCAGGCCATGGAGTTGTCTGCAAGCGTCGGAAAGCCGCTCGTAAAGGGAATCTATGACGCATTGGTGAGAATCCAGGAGGGTGTGCAAAGGCACCATGCGCCTTCCCATAGCGAGCCTTCAGAGCCATCTGCGAAACAGGCTTGAGACTCCTTCCAACATTCGGGGTATCCAGGACCGGCGGTTCCATTCATGGAGCCGAAGTTCCTCGGATACCTCGAGATCTTTAAGAAACCGCCCAGCGATTCTCTCGATATTGGGTGATAGCTTCAGGATAACGTCAGTCTCTAGGTCGTGAAAAAAACTGCGGTGATTGAGATTCGAAGAGCCGACGGATGCCCATTGGTCAATGAGGGTTACCTTGGCATGCAGTACTGAGGGCTTGTACTCGAAGATGCGGGCTCCAACCGTCAAGAGCGGGAAATAGAAGGCTCCGATAGCCCACTTCATTCCCCATACGTCGTTTTTGAATGGCAAAAGAATGCGCACGTCGGTTCCGGAGCGTGCTGCGAGTCTGAGCGCTAAGAGTAGCGACAAATCGGGAACAAAATAGGGCGTCGTAATCCAGATGCGTTTTTGAGCCTGGATCACTCGGCTCACCAAGTCTTGATGGTTCTTCTTTCGCTGTTTTCGAGTAACGTTCACATGGAGGAGACCTCCGGCACCATCAAATCGCTTACGCATTTGGATTCTGGGCAGGGCGCTTCTTGTGTGCGTCCACGCATGGTCGAAGGCCAGGGCGAGCTGAGATAGATCTCCCTCGACACAAACCGAAGTGTCACGCCACGCATCCTCGCCTGCGGAGCTGCGCAGGTGGCGTGAGCTGATATTCATTCCGCCCAAGAAAGCCTTGTGCCCATCGACAACGCAGCTCTTGCGATGGTTGCGACGATTGAGCTTCCAGAGGCCAAGGGCAATGCGCCTAGGAGAGATGAATTTCAAGAACCGGTAAGAGGGGTTTTGCCAGGGAAGAGGATGATAGAAGCGAGCTCGTACCCCTGCTTTCCGGAGCGGCTTGAGGTCGCTCAGGGACCATTGTGAGCAGCCGTAGCCATCGAGCAGCAGGCGAACCTTCACTCCTCTCAGCGCGGCAGCTCCCAGAGCATTCAGGATCCGTTGCCCCAGGTCGTCTTGATCAAAGATATACGTCTCTAAGTCGACGCTCTGGCGCGCGCCCGCGATCGCGCTAAGGATATCTGAGAAGAATTTCTCGCCATCGTCGTAGATGACTTCCTTTTCCCAAATCCTCATAACTTTAGTTGCGGACCATCTCGTGGAACTCGCGGTCGAGGCGCTCTCTATCTTCGGGATGCGCCAAGTCGATGAGCGCTTTTGCCCGCTCGCCGAGAGTCATCCCGAAGATATCCGCGGTTCCGTATTCCGTAGCTACAAAATGAGCGTGAGCCCTGGTCGTCACCACTCCTGCACCTGGACGCAGGCGAGAAACGATGCGCGGCATTCCCTTTGCGGTTCGACTTAGGAGGGCGATGATAGGCTTCCCTCCTTTTGACAAGGCGGCACCGCGCATGAAATCCATTTGGCCTCCAACCCCTGAGATGATCCTTCCGCCGATTG
>JBGAWT010000224.1:0-4861 GCA_044227445.1 Bdellovibrionia bacterium
CGAAGGCGACAGCAAAGTCACCTTCTTTGAGGGCAACTTCACGGAGTACGAAGAGGACCGCAAAAAACGCCTAGGTGAAGCCGCGCTCCAGCCGCATCGCGTGAAGTACAAGAAGCTGGCTAGGTAAGGCTTACTTCAAGTTCACTGTCATCTCGATGAGCACGTTGAATCCACCGTATGGGGGTGGCGGACCTTTGGCGCCCTTAAGACGATCGCGAATGCAGTTTTCTACTTTGGATTCGCCGCGTGTCATCCATTCGTTGATGGTGCCGTCTTCGTTCATGTTGGCGATAGCTTCAATGGAGATTTTTCCAGCGGGCTCGCCCTTGCCGCATTCAGCCATGACTTGACCCAGGGCTTGGCCAATTGCTGCGCCTAACGTGGCGTCGTAATCCTTGCCGACTTTGGTTTTGAGGCTTTCTTTAGCTTGCTTGGAAAAGAACTCATAGAGCGTCTTGCGCGCCATCGGCGTTACGGTGGTTAAGGCCTTTCGGAAAGCGGCGTCGTACTTCACGAGGTTTTCTTTTGTCCGGGCTGAGAGGACGCCCATCCAAAGGGAGTTGCCGTAAGGCAGCAGCGCGAAGGTTTCAAATTCGTTGGGCTTAGGGCCCTCGAGCATGCGTCGAATGAAAAAATCCTTGCTGGTCTTGGATTTGAGTCCAGGGAGCTTTTCGACCCTGAGGTTGGGGGCTTTTTCGCGAAATGGCTTCAAGTCGTTGTCCAACCATTGATCGACTTCCGCATCCGTTTTGAGCTCTGCCGGAGTGTCAAAGAGAGTGGGGTAGTAAAAGACGGGTGCGTTATCGAAGTTGAAGCCCTTGGGATAGAAAATCTTGCACACGTGAAGCTTAGCGGCTTGCGCGTCGTCAGCGACCCAGCCATCGGGACCCTCGATGGCGACTGCGCTATTTCGCTCGAAACAAACCTGTCCGACAGCGTGCGCGCGCTCGGCGACCAAAATCGATCCGGCAAAAGCGAGAAACAACCACCGTGAAATGTTTGTCATTTCATCAGGGTAACGCAGATCAATATCGGTTGTGTATTTAGTTTGACCGACTCTCTCGTGGCACTTACCATTTAAACACACGCCATTTATTTTTCATTTTTCCAAAGGAGGGAACTATGAGGAAGTCCACCGTAGCAGCAATGCTTTTGACCGTGAGCGCCGTAGTCATGATGGGTGCTGATGGTTGCCAAAAGAAAGTCGTCTCCGGGGTTTCGACTTCGGCAGACCCCGCCAAGAACTCGTTCACTTTTCAGGTCAATTTCGATCAGAGCTTCAAGACGGATCTCAGCGGCAACTTCGACATCAAGATCAAGGGCGTGGATTACGGCTCGATCTTCGTCAAAGCGCCGATGGGTGACCAGCCCCTTAATGTCGGTACGACCTTCAATCTGGATATCCTGAAGGCTCAAAACTACGTCGACGGAACTGTGATGGAAACGCTGCCCTCGGGTCAGCGCCTGCCGGCTGAGATCGGTCGCCCGATGTTGGCTGTGAGCTTGGGCACCGCGGTGAGCAAGAATTTCGACGTATATCTCTATATCGACAGCTCAGCCGAAGCGCGCGAGTGGCTCGGTATCGTGTTGACGCTTAAGTTCGTGAACCAAGACTTCCCGATGGATCTGGCGTTCTCGCAGGGATTCCTTTACGGCCCGACAAACTTTCCGCGCTTGAGCGTAGGAGCTTACGGCGGAAGGGCTGAGAAAGACGGTCAAGTCACGACCTACGGTGGATTGGCCGCGTTCGTGAACGTGCGCTCGCTCATCGAGCATCCGCCTACGGCGCTTGAACTCAAGAACCCTTAGTATCTCTGGTTGTTCAGAGGCAGGTCGGAGACATCCGGCCTGCCTTTTTTATTTTGTAGGCTCGTTGATGAGCTGCTCGAGTTCTTTTTCCAAGCCCTTGATCTTCACGGGTGCGTACTCATCGGCGTAGGTAGCCAATCTGTGAGGAGCGCTCCCGGGTTGAGTGAACTTGCATCCATTTTTTTCCTCAACCGCCAAGTGCGCCTGAAGCTGTTCACGGGTCAGGGGCACGGTGAATACGATCTCGTCTGAGAATCGCGCTTTCTTGCCGTGCCATCGGGCCCAATCTCCACGGTACAGATAGCCGTCGCCTGTGGAGTCCACGCGCAGCTCTTTGAGGTAGGCTCGGTTTGGATCGCCGAACAAAACGTCTCGGTCGATGAGCTTAAAGACGCCCTTGCAGCCCGGGATAACCATCCCTGCGTAGTAGATGTACGTGTCGATCGCGTCGGCGGTCGGGACCTTGGAGTTAGACAGAGCCGCGCCCTTGAAAACCCATGTGCCGTCATCGCCCGTGCGATAGAGCGACGCCGTGCGTTTGAGCGTCTTCCCGGCGGGGGCATCGATCCCGCCCCAGAACTCGTGGCTATAAGCAGTCTCGAAGATCAGAAGGGCGTCGCGCACTGGATGGCCGTCCGAAGTCTGGACGCGCACGTGAGATGCGCCTGTGGCGAAACGGATCTTGCGCGCGGGGCGGTCACCCTTTGCTAGCAGGGCAAGCTCATCCAGATCCGAAACCCTCGAAAAGATGCCGACATCCTTCAAGGCGCTCTGAACTTGGCTAAGCGAAACTTCTTTTTCGGCTCGCAGGTCGAGATCACAGCTCAAAGTGAAGGCTTGTTGGTTGCCCCAGTTTGGATTTTGCATGAGGTAGGCAAAAATCCGAATCGGACCTTTGTTCTCGTCCTCTTCGTTCATGGAATAGGCGAACGCCTGTGCGCCTTCCATGCGAACGAGCGTCGTGTAAGGGGTTTTTTGACCCGACCAGCGAGGCGCGTCCGGATGCTCATCGGAGTAGCCATGGATCTTGCATTTGGAGTTGAGCTTGGCTTCTTGCGAATCCGGCAGTTTGAGATTTCCGGGGATCTGGACGTACACAGGGGTGTAGCCCACGATTTGATCGACGATGCTAACGGCCTTGGCCCTGGCAGCGGCTTGCGCCCCGACGGAGGCAAGAAGAGTGAGGGCGCAAAGAAGGGGGGTTGCGGGTTTGATCTTAAAAGATGGCATGGCGAGCTCTTAGTGTTTCTGACTTATTTTGTCAAGATATGGGTTTTTGGGGATTTCCTAGCGGACAGAGATCATGGAGTGTCGCTCCATGTACTTCATGATTTGGTGATCGTTTACTACGCACTTGTTCGAAACCACGAGCAGCGGAAAGCTGCCCAGCATCGGCGCTGCCAAGCCGCATTTCTGTCCTAGGCGAGTCGCGAGCGCTTTGGCCTCTCGATCCGAGCTGACATTGCGGATGGTCAAAGGGACCTCGAGCGAATTGGACGCCAAGAACTCAAATAATCCGCGAGACATCCCGCTGCCGGCAGTAAAGAACAGGGTCGCTGCCTCGTCGGATTTAGCGTGAGCGATCTGCACCCCTAACAAAAGCGCGAAGAGAAACAGGCTTTTCAAAACCTTACTCCTGCACGAGCAGCTGCCCGCCTACGTGCGCAGGATGCAAGTGACAGCGGATCGTGAAGATCCCTGCTTTGTTGGCCATGAATTCCAGTTCTTTGCCCTTTGGGTCGGCGATCTCTTGGATCTTGAATTCGTCGATCGCAAAGCCGTGCACGCTGTTGGCACCTGGAACTTTGCTTGTGATGCGGACTTTTACTTTGTCGCCCTTTTTCACGATCAGGGTCGAAGGGATCCAAAACTTCACGCCGTCGATCTCAACGGCGTTGACCGTAAACGAGCGGACTTCGGCGTAAGCCGTAGAGGTAAAGGCCATCAGAGCGGCCAAGAGCATCAAGCGTTTCGTCATAATATTTTTCTCCTTAGTGCAGATCTGGATCTTCGTCGGCTGCTGATTTTTTTGGAACCCCAATCGCAGAGACCGTACCCGCGCGCTCGCGTGACCCACCGGCTTGCGTGTTGCCGCGTTTTTGCGCAAAGCGAACCATTTGAGTGACGGTTTCGCGCAGCGCTTCGACTTGCGTTTCGTCGCGAATATCGCCCAGACCGATTTCGTGGAGCGCTAGGCCCGAGATCGGCGCGCCGTAGCGTCGTAAAAAATAGTGCGCGGCCAAAGCGGCTGTACGGCGATTGGCATCCGTAAACACGTGCGCGCGAACGAGGCCCGCGTAAATATCGACAGCCGCATCGACGATGTTGCCGCCTTCGGCCGAAGCAGTCGAGCGATGCAGCATCTCGCGAGTGGAAACTTTGGGGTCAGCCACGAGGCTCAGCGTCTCTTGGCGTCCCGACGGGAGCATGAGCGTCACCGTGCTTTGGCGCCACGGATCGGATTCGTCGCGACCGTTTAATATGTTATTGAGACGGGCAAGTTCGGTCGTGGTGAGCAAGGCGCGCTTGTCCGCGAGGTTTTCGGCGATCTCTAGCGCACGCTCAAAACGGGCCATCTCCAGCTGGCGCTTCAACGAATCGACTGGCATAGTAAAAGTCCTCGTTTCAACAGGGGAGAGTACGGGAGAATGCAGCGCTGGGTCAAGCGCGCATAAGATGATGGAAGAACATGATTCGGACGGCGGTTTAGCCGTTGACGTCGCAAAACCCAAGGTGGGCCAGCCCAAGAAGTTCATCGTCTTTCTTTGGAACGACGACTACACGACCATGGAGTTCGTCGTGGACGTGCTCATGCGCATCTTTCACCGCACGCACGCTGAGGCCATGGGCATCATGCTCAAGGTCCACAACGAGGGAAAAGGCGAGGCCGGCCGCTACTCGCGAGATATCGCAGAGACCAAAGCCGCTCAGGCACAGGAAGAAGCGCGCCTTAAGGGATTTCCGCTGAAGACGACGGTTGAGGCAGAGTAGTCGGCGAGCTTACTTCGCCACCCAATCATAGTTAAAGCTCACGCTGATGCGATCAGCCCGC
>JBGAWT010000225.1:0-4814 GCA_044227445.1 Bdellovibrionia bacterium
TACTCCGAGTACGAGGCCGAAAAGACCCTCAAATCCAACGAGGCGGCAGTCGACGGACCTAAGACTTTTGCCCTAACGGTGGCCGCCGACGGAAGCGATCCAGCTAAGACGTTTGAGCTCTCGGTCACACGTCGCATGGACGGCAAGACGATCTACCAGCTCAAGCTCTCGGATGCGGAGACACTCACGCTCGTGGAGCCTGCGCTCTAAGGCGGGGCCTGGGCCGCGAGCATCTCGATGGGGTAAACCTCCCACTCCGGGTGCGATTTGCGATCCCATAGGCCTGAGGCTTCAAAGAGATTCTTAAATAGATAAGTTTTGGCGGTAGCGAAGTCGCGCCCCCAATTGATGAGGCGCGTGAAAGGGATGGCGTCCCAGAAGCGGCCTCGGGGTTCGCCTTTCTTAGCGCCCATGATCTGAAACGCCAATTCCCCCGAAAAACGCCTTAAAAAGGCCTGAAATAAAGCTTTTGCCTGCGGGTAGCCCTTGGAGCGCGTCTTAATAAGCAGGTGCAAGTGATTGCCCACGTTGGCTTGGTAAAAAACCTGAATTCCGTAAAGCTTGGAGTATTTGTTCAGGAGTCTCTCCACGCGATCGCTGTGCGATTGCAGGGACCAGCGCCCCTTGGCGCGCGAGGACTTCAAAATAACGTGAATGGGAAGGCGATGGGAGAAGGGTCGCGCAGCTTTGCGGCGGCCTTTGTTGAGGTTTCCGCCGAAGGCGAACCCCGCTTTACGCTCAAAACCTGGAAGAAAGGATTGCTGCCTCACGGGATAGTTTTTATTTAGGATCGTTTATTTTGTCAATGGGGCAATGGTATTTAATACAAATAAAAAATGATTTCGAATCCACAGAAATCCTCAAAACAACCCCGATCGCCGCACCTTCCCCAGCCGGCCGCTACCACAAGACGCCGCGGCCCGCGAATCAACGCGTCACCACCTAGGCCCCAGCCCTTTCATCTCAAGCTTCCTGTTATTGGAATCAAAGTAAAAGTTGCTAATGATTTGCGCTACTTTAAGGTGTTTTAAGGGGAATTTAAGAAGATGAAGAATTTGAAAATCGTAACTCTTTGCGCGACTTGCGCTCTACTCACGCAGTTTAATACCGTAGCCCAATGCATACACAGCTCAGAGTTTGACTGGGCAACGACACCAAATCAAACCAGCTATCTTCAGCCCGCTGCTATTGGAGCTACAGGAACCGCAACTGCAAATTCGGTCATCATCAGTGATTCACAGGGCTTCTCAGAAAATTCCTTTTCCCTCGATGCAATGAATCGAGCCTTTCGCTTTGTGCCTATGGACGTCTTTAGCGGGTCGATTGGTTCAACTTTCGGAATCCCTTCGCTAGAGACACTTCCCTCTAAATCTTAAGCCCCCTCATCCCCATCACCGCGCCCCGTCCGACGCTCACGGATGCTGCGCCCCCCAGCGCCACGTTACTCAGTCCCCTGCTTCCAGGCGCAAGCTCCTCGGCGTGCAGCCCATACTTAAAACCCTCGAGCGAGACCCCCCCCGCTGCTCCGCCCATCGCAAAGATAGAAACAAGCTGGCCCTTCTTAAGCTTAGCGCTCCACGTGCGCCCCGCGCCGACCCAAAACCTCGCTGAGCTCTCCAAGCGCTCAAAACGGTGGGCGTACCGAGCACACTCAAACGCCACGGCATACTCATGATCCGCACGCCCTCCTTCGAACCCGATCAAAAAGACATGCGTCACACCACGCTGCGCGCATTCGTCGAACGCAGCGGCTAGATCACTCTGCTCCTTCTCGCGCGGAAGCAAAATCTGCTCTGAGATCTTTTTGTACTGCGAAGGCTTGCAGCTATCGCCGTCTCCTACCCACAGACCGGGCACTACGCGCGCGGCTTGCCAGATCGCAAGCCCCCCATCCACAGCGACCCGCAGGACTTGGGGCTCCTGCTTCAAAGCGCGTTTGAGCTCGCGCGCGCAGGCAGCCATAAGCGCTTTATGGGTGATGGGAGCCGAACCTGTCAGAAGAGCGGTTAGCATCATTATATTCCTTTCATGGATCCAGATGGACCGCTAGCCGATTAGGACACACGAAAGTGTCTAAGCCATAGACACCGTCGACCCGCCTAAACCCTACTATCTCTGGCCTCTTTCTGGCACATGCCTTGCTCTTACGAACCCCAGAGGAGAGCGATACGGTGAGCACAAAGAGGTTCGCAATCATTCCATTAATGGGTTTCTTATTTTTGACCTCGTCGAATATCGCCTTCGCCCAGACAGACGAAAAAGCGAAGCAAGACCTCATCCAAGGCGTGAGGGATTCGGTGGTTAAGCGAACCTCGCATTGTAAATGGCAGACAAAAAAGCGCGGCGTACGCGAGACGGTCTACCTCTTTGGAGTGCCTCAAGATGGAACCTATGACGAACCCATGGCTGCCGATCTTAGTCAGTGCAAGAAAGAGTTTGAAGCCGTGCGTAAATCACTCGAGGCCAAGCACTTCGCATTCAGCGAGGACGAGGTCACTCGCGACGGAAAGACCTTGGACCGAAAGCAGGACCTCAGCCTCGATGCCGACGTCATTGAAGCCGCACACTATCTTGTGATGCGATCAAGAGTCTTAGTCGTGGAGAGCTTTGATAAAGCTCAAAAGGCCCAAAAAAAGAAGGCCAAGGAAACCGATGCAGTGGGCAAGGAAAAGGACAGGAAAGCATTCGAAGCCATGAAAGCCGAGTTCGGCAAGCAAGGCTTGTTAGGTCGAGCCATTCCTACATCTGAGGGCCTAGACATCTCCCACAACCTTTGGTTCAAAGAGACGCTCTGCAAAACTGTTCAAAGAGACGCTCTGCAAAACTGAAGATTGTTTTTGGAGCCGCGCTGGCGTCGCTTTTTCCCTGACCTTCTCCGTCAGCAAGCACTGGGATTCTTCGCCCGATCATTGCTTCATCATTAAAGACATCCAGTGGGACGAGGAGTCTCGGGTAGCCAAATTCGACATCCAAACCCCTTGCGTGACCAAAGCAAGCGACGCGGCGGACGCAGGAACGACGATCGCGGAGTAAAAGGCTGGCCCTTATCCCGACTGGACTTGAAGCCTCCAGGATGGCAACTTTTTACGAATGAACACTTGGATCTGGATCGCGCGCAATTTTCCCAAAGGCTCTATTCGCCAGACGCTTTGGATCTGCCTGCCGCTTACCCTAGCAGCCACCGCGAGCTGCTTTGCTCTGAGCTCTCTGGCCTGGAGCTGGCGCCTCACCTGGTTTGCGCGGCCCAGCCCTCCTGACCTTGGTCATCATTCTTCCTGCATCGCTGGGTGCTGCACTGGAAGCCCAAAACCGAATTTGGCCGCGCGGCTTTGGATCGCCTTCATATCCTGCATCATCAGAACGTCGCGGATCAGTCTCAAGTCTGCGTGCCGTTAGCACTGAGCGGACCTTTTTGGCTTGCGATGCCAGGGTTCTCGATCTGGGCGAGACAGCAGCGCCGTTGAAGCTGGCCGCAGTGGAGTCGCCTCGGCGATGGTCCGCTACGACATCGCGCATTTGTTCACACTACTGGCAGCCGCGAGGGCGCTGGCCGAAATGCATGAATGGCCACAGTACATGCTTCATCATTTTGCCGATCACACCAAGCGCTTTGGCGTGGACACCTGATTTAGACGATGCCCGGAAACCGTATAAGCACTAGTGCATAAGGCTTCTGAAGGCTTAATAACCGCGCCAAGTGCCTTTGAAAGACACTCTAGCCGCGCCATCATTATTATAGGTCTTTCTTGTACGCGGCACGCCTCCTGCAAATCATCTCCGGGAAATGAGGACGCCCAAGCTACTGATCGCAAGCTTGCTTCTGGCCTTGAGCCTTCCGGGCTCGAGCGCGGTGTGCGATCCCGAGCTGCTCGCAGGCAGGAGCGAAGCAAAGCTTCTGCAAGCCTTTCGCGCTCAAGATATCCAGATCACAGAGATCAAGATACTGAGCTTGCACAATGTCTTCGCGGTAAAGACTTCCGGTGGTGCGACGTATGTCCTCCGATTCCCTCACTTTGCCATTTGGACAAGCCTCAAGTTCGAACGCTTCGCAGCTGAGCTTGTGAGCCAAGCGCCCGGCGTGCGAACTCCCCAGGTGCGCTTGCTCTCTAAAGCGCAGACGGCAGAGGCTCGCCGCAAGATCCTCGACGCACCTGAACGCCCCGTCCATTACCTGGGCAAAGGCATGCTCGAGCCTGGCGCCCAAGCCTCGATCGCGGTGTTCTATCCCGGAATGAAAACGGGAATGGACTATCTGATTGAGCGTGGACGCTTCCAGCTGAGTCAGCTCGAGCGAATGAGCGGTGTGGACAGCAAGACGAGCTGACCCGGATTGCAGACTCGTGGTTCCTGGTGCGGACCTGAAGTGAAATGGACTTCCATGGGTAATCTGGATGGTCATGACGGGACTGTGCTCACGATCGACTTAGCGACCGGCCATCTGGACATCACTCTGGATTACTGGAAGCTACAAAACCCCTTTGCTGCATCAGGCACCCGAATGAAGGATTCCGAACGCAAAGCGCTTCTCTCGCATGTTTCCGAAGAAATGATCCAGTTCGTCCAAAAAGCTGATGCGCGATATCTGCGCGAAGCAGCCAGCAAATTTGATTTCCCTATCTCAGCCCAGGCCATGAAGCGAACGATGGCACGAAGGCGTGAGCTGCTCGGACTAGTTGGCCATTAGCCGAGTTTAGAAAGCCGAGTCAGCGCTTTTTCGAGCTCCGCGCGCTGCGAGAGATTGTCTTCTTTCTTGCGACGCTCAGCGGCCACCAGCTCGGGCGGGGCCTTTTCCAAAAACGAGGCTTGAGTCAGCT
>JBGAWT010000226.1:0-4778 GCA_044227445.1 Bdellovibrionia bacterium
GGGCAAAAAATGCGCCTTATCACGGAAAGACGATCTTTGAGGCGACCGAGCCTAGCGAGCGGGTGGTGCATTTTCATCCCACCGATGAAGACTGGATGTATCCGAACAACGGCGAAGACGATTGCACTGGCAATGTCTCCAAAGGAGAGCACCTCAATCTTCCGCACGACAATTGGTTTTTTTACCTGCCCAGAACGTGCGCTCACTGCACCTATCCAGCCTGTTTAGCGTCATGCCCACGAAAAGCGATCTACAAGCGGGAAGAGGACGGAATCGTCCTGATCGACCAGTCTCGCTGCAAGGGATATGGCGAGTGCGTCCGCGCCTGTCCCTATAAGAAGTCGATGTACAACGCCTACACGCGCACGAGCGAAAAATGCGTGGGATGCTACCCGGCAGTCGAGCAGGGCTATCAGCCCATGTGCGTCCAGAATTGCATCGGCAAGATTCGCATCATGGGATTCGTCAACCCGCCGTGGAAAGCGCGCGAAGACAACCCTGTTGATTACTTGGTTCACAAGATGGGACTCGCGCTTCCCTATTACCCACAGCTAGGGCTCGAGCCGAATATCTATTACATCCCACCGATCCACGCTAACCGCGAGTATCTCACGCAGATGTTTGGGCCAAATGTGGACGATGCAATTGCTCGGTATCGGAAGTTGCAGGCAGATCCAGTGGCTCAAGGTCTTCTCGTTCTCATGGGAAGTACGGATCGCATCATGCATTCCTTCAAGGTCAAAGACGGTATCGCATCCGGCTATGACGAAAAGGGGGACGAAATCGTCAGTGTTCCTGTGACAGAGCCGATGTTCGAACGATCAGCATTCGATTCAAAGTTAGGGGTCGTGCGTAACAATACACCGTAGGTGCTCCCGATGTTCGGGAAGAGGTAAAGCGTATGAGAAAAAATAGAAATTGGATTCTAGTAGGCGTCGTTAGCCTTGCAATAGCAAGCGCGCAAGCAAGTGAAGTGAAGGTTGGCAAGACGGATCGAGATTTGTCGAAACAAGCGTTCGACGCAGGTATTTGGAAGGACGCTAAGTCAGAGTCGGTCTCGCTTTTGGCGCAGCCGATGGCACTTCCTAGACCAAAAACCACGACCACTGCGTCCCTTCAAGTTCAAGCTCTTCAAGATGGCCAATGGATCGCGTTTCGGCTGAGGTGGAAGGCCGACAAAAAAAGCGAAGCGGGTCGTTTAGGAGAGTTCTCGGACGCCGTGGCAATTCAGTTTCCGGTTAAAGAAGGTCCACCTCCGCCCATCTTTATGGGCGTGAGAGACAACCCCGTTCATATCTTTCACTGGCGCGCGCAATACCAACGCGACGTGGAGAAGGGTAAGCCTGAAATGAAAGACCTTTATCCCAACATGAACCCCGATATGTACCCCATGGAATTCAAAGACCCGGGGCATGTGCAAGGGCTCACCGAGGAAAAGCGTGAGGTGTATTCACCGGGTAAAGCTGCTGGGAACCCTCAATCCTATCAAAAACCCAGCGCGGTAGACGAAATCATCGCCGAAGGATTCGGCAGCAGTTCCGTCATTGAGAACAAAATATCGGTGGGACAAGGCGTTTTCAATAACGGTGAATGGTCGGTGGTTATCGCTAGACCTCTCTCTCGCGAAAATGGCTCGATGCTTGCGCCAACAAAGAACAGTTACGTCGCGTTTGCTGTCTGGCAGGGCTCAAAGCAAGAAGTCGGCGCGAGAAAAAGCGTCACGTTGTCCTGGGTTCCACTCATCCTCGATGGAGGTCAAAAATGATTGCCGTACGACAAGAAACCTGTAGTCCCGCATTTATCTTTGCATCTCTGCTCGCCGCATACCCGGGAGATCGATTTAGAGATGATTTGGGTCAGTTGGTGGGCAGTGGAGACCTATTGACCGAAGAGAGCGGACCTTTGCGTGAGTCTTTTAATCGAGTTCGCGCACGTTTGGCCGATATCTTAGACAATCAGCAAGCATTAGATGATCTGCGCTCGGAGTACATCAACCTGTTTGATCGAGGCCGTCAGACGAACTCGCTTTATGAAACCGAATACGGACGAGAGCGCGCCATGGTGAAGGGAAACCAGCTCGTCGACATTGCTGGTTTCTACAAGGCCTTTGGTTTGGAAACCGGCGGCGATGGCGTGCAAGCGGAAATGATTGACCATGTAGCGGTCCAACTCGAGTTCTACGCGCTGCTCGCAATGAAGTCCGAAGTTTTGAGCGAGAACGGGGATGCCCTCGGAGTTGAAATCGTACTGGACGGCCAGAAAAAATTTCTCACCAGTCATCTTGGACGGTTTATCGGAGCGATTTGCGAGCGTCCGGGTGTCGCTTCTAGCCCCTTTTACTTGGCCATTTTTGAGTATTGCCGAGATCTTGTTTCTTACGAGTGCGAGCGACTCGGAGTGGAAGCTGAGCCTGAAAATTGGATCAGCGGTCAGTCGGATTTAGGGGAAGTGAGCTGTGGCGGCTCGGTTGGATGCACGAAGTGACAAAAAGGAGTCATGTGTCATGTTTGGATTAAGCGCGAGTCATCTGATTGTTTTGGGAATCGTGGTTCTTTTGTTTGGGTCGCGGAGGTTGCCTGAGCTCGGAGCGAGCATGGGTGCGGCGATTCGGGCATTTAAGGCCGCAACCGATGGGCAGTCGGCATTGAATGAGCAGCAGAACCGTGTAGCGCTCAGTCAGTCCACCCCCAAGCCTGAGCCGGTCGTTCCGGAAAAGGAAGTTCCACCGAAAACTTAGTTCGCCGTGGGGAAGGAGGTCCGATGCGTCAACTCATCGATGGCTTTGATCGAAAGTTTGTTTACTTGCGCCTTTCCGTAACGGATCGGTGCAACTTCCGCTGCGTCTATTGCCTACCTGACGGATATCAGGGCCCAACCGCTGTCGAACCGGAGCTTTCGATCGACGAGATCCGACGTCTCGTGTCCGCTTTTGCAGTACTTGGGGTGCAGAAGGTGCGCCTAACAGGCGGCGAGCCTACCGTTCGCAGGGATATCGTTGAAGTCGCCGCTGCCGTTGCAGCGATACCTGGAATTAAGAACACAGCAGTCACTACCAACGGGTACCGCTTGAAAGAATTGGCACAGCCTTTGAGGAAGGCTGGAGTCACATCCCTCAACATCAGCGTAGATAGTCTCGATCCCACGCGATTTCGCGAAATCACGGGCACGGATCGTTTTGAACCCGTAATGCAGGGGTTAGAACGAGCGCTGGAGCTTGGTTATAAAAGCGTCAAAGTGAACGCCGTTTTACTTAGAGGTACGAATGAGGACGAGCTTTCTCGCTTCATTGCATGGGTGAAGGATCGTCCCGTGAGCATTCGCTTTATCGAGCTCATGCGAACCGGCAAGAACGCCGAGTTCTTTGAGAAGAAACACTTTTCGGGCGGTGAAGTTCAGTTTGAACTTTTGAAATCAGGATGGAAGCCCGTAGAGCGAAACGCCGACGACGGGCCAGCGCTCGTTTACGTGCATCCCCAATACCAGGGCACGATGGGTGTGATCGCGCCGTATTCAAAAGACTTTTGCAAAAGCTGCAATCGGCTGCGCGTCACGTCGAGGGGCGCACTGCGGTTGTGCTTGTTTGGAGAAAAAGACGCGTCTCTCCGACAATTCCTTTCTTCGGACGACTTACAAGACGAGCTCGTTCAAGAGCTTCGCAATCAGGTCCTACGAAAACCAGTCTCGCATTTTTTGCACGAGGGTAATTATGGAAACACTTGGAACTTTTCAGCCATCGGCGGATAGCCAGTTTCGAATGGTGGACATTGGCGCGAAGGCGGACACCCAGCGCCGAGCGATCGCCTCGGGACGGTTTTTCGCAAAGCCCGAAACAATATCTAGGATTCGCGAACGCTCTCTTCCCAAGGGGGACGTACTGGCTCTTGCCGAAGTTGCCGGGATCCAGGGCGCAAAACAGACTTCCCAATTGCTGCCGCTCTGCCATCCGCTTTCTTTGACGTCCGTACGCGTTTGGACCCAAGCACTCGGAGATCGCATTGAAGTTTTTTGCGAGGCGAAAACCACGGGTAAGACCGGAGTGGAGATGGAGGCGCTCTGTGGAGTGAACGCAGCTCTCCTCTGCATTTATGACCTGACTAAGGGTATCGACCCAGTTTTGAGTTTGGGTGATGTGCGCTTGGAGCTTAAGGAGGGAGGGAAGTCGGGAACCTGGCGCCATCCTGAGGGAACTGGACCGACCCCAACGCAACAGACTCTACTACCTCTGCTGGATGTTACTGCGGCTGTGATTACTCTGAGTGATCGATGCTATCAGAAAAAGGCGGATGATCTATCTGGTCCTCTTGCGGCAGATTGGTTGAAATCGCAAGGCGCTACTCTTCAGAGCACATCGATTCTGCCTGATGACGCGGTTGCCTTGCAGACTGAACTCAAAAATCACATTGACCGCGCGCAAGCGCGAGTAGTGATCACGAGCGGCGGCACGGGTGTTTCCCGTCGCGATGTTACTCCCGAAGCGGTTTCTGCCCTCAGCAAAGAAATGGGCGGAAAAGAAATTACCGGCGTTGGCGAACTTTTACGCTCAAGCGGCGCCGGTTTTACAAAAAAATCCTGGCTGAGTAGGTCGTGTGCGTTCTTGATTCGAGGGACTCTCGTGATCTGCCTGCCCGGCAGCCCAAAAGCCGTCCAGCAAGCTTTGGGAGCTGTCGGGGATTTGATCCCTCATTGCCTGCATGTTGCTGAGGGGGGAGGGCATGTGCCATCATGATCACGTACGCTGAGGCTTTGACTATCTTAGAGGAAGTCGGTCATAGCAACCC
>JBGAWT010000227.1:0-4775 GCA_044227445.1 Bdellovibrionia bacterium
CGGGCGACTGGGTTTTGCTCTGCGGGCCTCTGGGCGCAGGGAAATCCACCTTCGCTCGCTACGTGCTTCAAGCTCTAGGGGTTGGGCCTTCATCCGAAGGCAGCCCGAGTTTTGCTATCGCGCACGAATACGAAGCGAAGGCGGGCCTTCTCATTCATCTCGATCTTTACCGTCTGGAAGAAGAACAAGAGCTTGAAGATGCGGGGGTTAACGCCGCGTTTTGGGAGCGGCCCGCGATTGTCTTATGCGAGTGGGCTGAGAAGTTTCCCGCTTTGCTTGAGTCGATTCAAAAAGAAGCGAAGCGCGGCAATCGGGGAGTCTGGAGAGTGGATCTCGATTTCGTCCAAGGCGCACCTGATCGACGCAACGTCACGCTGACTTCGTTGGCGCCGGCGCGTTGAGCGCCTGCAGCACGGCTTGCAAGTCAGGAACCATCGTTTTCTTCGATAAAACGCATAAAATTCCGCGTAGCGACCGTTCTCCGCCGACGCGGATGAGCAGTAGCCATTCGTCAGCAGAAACGCCGAAAGCTGAGCGCGCCACATTTCGATTGCTCTTGATGTAGGTGACTGTTCCGGGAGGGGACAGTTCGACGCATCCTTTGGTCGCTAAAAAATTCCAAAGCTCGGGAACGACTTTGGGGTCCCAGAGCAAACCTTGCCAGTAATTCGCTTTGAGCTGGGCCTGACATTCGGCGGTGGCCTTAAAAACCGGCGTCGCTCCTGGGGCGGGTGCCTCGACTGAAAGATACAGCGCGCCAGTCGCGCCGCGATTCAACGCTTCGATCACAGACTGCGCGAGAGGATCGCGCGACTTGGTGAGGTCCTCGCGTGTCCAATGCGCGAGATTGCTTGCTGCCCCGTGTCGTTCGGTTTGCTTGCGAATTTTTGGCTTTGCTGCTCCGCTTCCTGGCTGAGCAGCAAGGGATGGGGCGGGTATCTCGGCAGCAACGGGTGGCGCGACCGAAAGTTCTAAAACAGCTGGGGTTTGTGTTTCAGTAGTTGGCGGCTCTAATTGAATGGATGGTGCACTAGACGAAGAGGCATTTTGGGAACTCTCTCCAATATGCAATTCAAGCGTCGGCATAGGCCCTGAGGGCGAAGTAGGGGGTGAGCTCCAGGTCTCAAGGGATGGTGCAGCTTGGGGCATCTCAGGGATAGGGGGAGGGGTCGGGGGTGCCGGAAGGTCAGAACCCTTGAAATTCTCTAGCTTTTTTCGATTCAGGAGCTTGGTGACGCTAGGCATCTCGTTGACGCCAGAGCGCTCATCGACCGTGAATGAGGTGATTTCGGAGGTGTCTTTTTTCGGAAAACCCGAGCCTGCCATGAGTCCCTCTTCTCACAGATTTCTTCGGTATTTTCGATTCTTAGCTTGACAGGAAGGCCCTGGCTCGTTAGGTGACCAAAACGATCCATGAATCTTTTTTGGTCGGATCATCAAGCGAGTAGTTGACGTTATAGCTACAGCATGATACGCCCTCCAGAGGTAGGTTTGAGAGGAAAGGGAGAGAAAGAAAATGCGGTTAACCTCAAAAGGACGATATGCAGTACGCGCGATTCTGGACCTAACGTTCAATTCGAACGGGAGGCCTGTCCGCTTGCAAGAGATTTCGGAGCGTCAAAAAATTTCGCTCCACTATTTGGAACAACTTTTCCGTCGCCTTCGCAAAGGCTCGGTGGTGAAGAGCGTTCGTGGACCAGGCGGTGGCTATGTGCTGTCCCGTTCCATGGATGACATCTCGATCAAGGACGTTCTCGTCAGCGTTGGCGAAAACATCAACCCTGCTCGTGACCTCATCGGCAGCGGCGATATCAAGAGCGATACGGTTGAGTTCATCCTCACCAAGACGTATTTCGAAAACCTGGGCGTGTTGATGCAGGACTACCTGACCACCACCTCGGTTGGCGATCTGATCCGTAAGGCACGCGGCACGCAAGACATGCCCCGCGGAGCTGCTGCAGGAGCCGATGCGGTGACTGCTGCTCTCGCTGGAGCAACCGCTCATGCCGCAAAGGGACGCGATCTATCTTGATTGGAACGCCGCGGCGCCCCTTCACCCGAAGGTTAGCGACGCGTTGCGTGGGCTCTTAGAGCCCGAAAGGCTTTCTTCATCGGAAGCCTCTCTTTTCAATCCCTCTTCCTCTCACCGTTTTGGGCGTCATGCGAGAGCGTTGCTTTTAGAAGCACGCTCTCGCATCGCTCTATCTCTCGACGCCCCGCTTGAAAGCGTGGTGCTCACTTCTTCCGGAACAGAAAGCAATCAACTGGCTTTGCACTGGGGATTAGACGCCCGTCTAAGGGCCGGCAATCCCCTTTGGCTGCGCTCGCAAGTCGAGCATGACTCAGTCACATTGGATCAAAGGCAGGCGGATTACGGCCTTCCTGTCGATTCTAATGGGGCGTTAGACCTGGTCGCACTCCAGGCGAGCATTCAAGCTCTCAAAGGCACAGCACTTGTCTCTTTGATTTGGGCGCATAACGAAACGGGCGTCATTCAGGACGTGAACGCGATTTGCCAAACGGTCGGCGAACGGCGCTCGCAAGTCTGGATTCATTGTGATGCCGCACAGGCATGGGGAAAGATCCCCATTTCCGCACGAAGCCTGTTTTCGCAGGGAGTGGATTTGATCTCTCTTTCGGGCCACAAGATCGGCGCCCTAGCGGGTACGGGTGTTTTATTGGTGAGCCCAAGAGTGCTTGAGGCTCTCAAGAAGCATCCTGATATAGCCCTCATTCAAGGATCCCAAGAGCAAGGTCTTAGGGGCGGGACAGAAAATGTCCTCGGTGCTTTTTCTCTCGGAGTCGCGGCTGAGGCAGTCGGCGAGAGTCTTGAGATTCAGGCGGAGCTTCTTCGAAGCAGGCAGCAGCTGGAATCCGCGCTTCTAGAACGGGTTCCTTCGTGCACCCTAGTCGCAGCTTCGGCGAACCGAGTTTCGGGAACCACGCTCTGTTTGTTTAAAGGTGCACGCGACGGTTTTGTGGTCGATTCGCTTGCTCTTGAGGACATCGCTATTAGCAAGGGCTCCGCTTGCAGGGCTGGCTTAGCCGAAGCATCTCCTTCTCTGATCGCGATGGGAGTGGACCCTGTGCTTGCTCGCACTGCCTCGCGTTTTAGTTTTGGAAAGCCACTCTCGTGCGATCAGATCGAGCGAGTCGTGTCGACGCTGGAGCGAGTGCTGAGGATCTGATAGGGTTTCTATAAGATGCAACGCAAGCAGGTCTTGCTCGGAATGAGTGGTGGCGTGGATAGCTCGGTAACAGCCGTGCTGCTCAAAAACCAAGGCTATCAGGTCTTGGGATGCCATTTCTTGTTTTCGGATCCGCTTCCGGCCGAAAAGCCCAGACAGCCTAAGAAAAAGAAAGCCGCAACACCCATTCGCTCGGCAGCCGAGTTTTTTGCGAAGGCTAATGAAGCCGAAGCTCCTGTAGAGCCAGTTGTATTTAGGTCCAGCTGCAATCAAAGGCTTTCGCCCGAAGAGGTTCAAAAGCTTTGCGGTCAGTTCGATATTCCTTTTTACGGTGTCGACTTAAGAGAAGAGTTCCAAGCCGTCATCGAGGACTTTTATGTTCACGAGGCTTTGCAGCATCGCAAACCTTTTTTGTGCCATCGCTGTAACAACGACTTGATCATTCGCCACCTGCTTCTCAAGGCTCAGGAGTTGGCCTGCGAGTGGATTGCAACAGGTCACTACGCGCAGGTTGCCTACGATTCGTCATCGCAACTGTATCAGCTCAGGCGCGCGGTCGATCAGCAGCGCGATCAAACCCACCTTTTGAGCGGTCTCAACCAAAAGACCCTCAGCAAGCTTCTGCTTCCGCTGGGGGGGCTGTCGCAAGGCATGGTTCGAAAGCTCTCCGAGGAATTCAGATTCACGAGCAGCGATCGAAAGCGCGACGACCAGAACACCGGATGTTTCCATGCCCATCCCGATGCAGTGGATTACATCGAATCGAAAACCTCTCCGAGTTTGCGGACCAACGGAATGGTTCGGACAGTCGATGGCGAAGTCGTCGGTGATCACGAGGGCTTGCATCAGTATCGCTTGGGTCAGGTCGAGGGCGTCGACATCAACATGGTCGACCCCAATGACCCGATGTGCGTCGTGGGTTTTGAGCCGAAAGCCCAGGTCCTCATCGTGGGCCGCGAGCCTGACCTTCTCAAAAGCCAGCTCATGATTTCTGAGGTGAACTGGATCTTGCCGCTCAATGAGCTCAAGCAGCAGCGCTGCAAGATGAGACTCTTGCCCAGTGCGCAGGAAGCCCAAGCCGTACTGACTTTTTTTGAAAATCAAACCGTTCACGTGCTACTCGAAAAACCTGTGCGAGCCGTGTCGCCGGGCGAGAGAGCGATTTTTTACGATCAGGACGCCGTGATCGGTGGCGGAACGGTTGAGCGCTGCGAATAGGGTGGTATTAGAAGTATGCAGTCTTCCCCCAAAACCTATTTGATTCGCAGCCTCGGGTGTAAATCCAACTTCTCAGATGGCTTTGCTTTGGAAGAGGAGCTCAAGGCCCAAGGCTGGAAAGCAGCTGCAGATGGGGTCGGCGCCGATCTTTGCGTCGTCAATAGCTGTACCGTGACCGATGAGGCAGATCGCCAAAGCCGAAAGCTAGCCAAGCGCCTGAGCAAAGAACATCCAAACGCGCGCGTTTTATTTACGGGCTGTGGCGCAGAAGTAGATCCCGAGAGTCTGGCTCTGCTCGAGGGCGTCGATGCGGTTATTGGAAATCAAGACAAGCATCGATTCCTGCAGCTTGCACAGGGTGGACGAGGC
>JBGAWT010000228.1:0-4732 GCA_044227445.1 Bdellovibrionia bacterium
TGTCGGCCAGGGATCCCAGAATGTATCCGAGCAGGACCTTTTTTTGGCTCGCGTCCACTGCGCCCATGTAAGCAAAGAATGCCCTCCTCAGAACAACGTTCGAGGCGTTTTCTCCTAGCACCAGCTTGTAAATCTCCTCTGAGATAGCGGGCTCAGCCAGAATACCGCTTCTCTCATCGAGCATAGATTGCAGGACGTACATGCGAGTGTGGACATCCGCTTCCGTAAAGCTTCTGCGGGCGGACTTCATGTACTCCTCTTTGCTAATCGTCTTGGCTTTGTCGAAAGGAACGTTGAAGTTCGGATAGGTCTCTGCGGCGCCTACTAGATATTTGAGAAGTTCGAGGCGTTCGTAGTTGGAGCGCAATCCGCGGCTAATCTCCTGAGGGATATCGAGGGCCGCTAAGCGCCTGGACTTGTACCAATTTTCAAGCTTGAGCTTCTTTTCATCCAGGAAAACAGTTTCTTGTTTGTTGGTGACCAGGCGACCTTGGACCCAATCGATGAGCTCGTTCTTGAGCGGCGAGGGCTCTGCGATCTGCTTGTCGATCAGCTCCTGAATTTCTTTTATTTGGGCACGTATCCCGTCTTTGCTGAGTCGGGTGGATCCAGCTCTGATTTCAGATGCCGTCTTGCGCACGCCAAATCGTTCCTCGATCTGCCATTGGGCGAGCGCCTTCTTGTTCTCGTCATAGTAGAGCTTGGCGATCAGCTCCGGGCGTTTCAGCCATTGCGTCAGGTGATCGGACTTATTGGGTCGATTGAACAAGAGCGAGTATATCTTCTCTGTAGGTATCGACGCTTTTTCGATACGCGAAACCGATTCGAAAGCTTGGATGAGGCGCTCTTCCGAAAGAAGCTTCATTTGATCGGATTGGGTGGATGCGAGCACTGCGTCGTAGTCTAAGAAGTACTTCAGGTCGTAGTTTGAAACCCTATCGTCTTTGGGAAATGTTTTGAGCGCGCCGGCGAGTTGCCTGATTCGCATTTCTAGGCCTTTTTCGGTTTGGGCGTCGGCTACGCGCTCCATGGTGCCCGTGGTTTCTCCATTGGAGAGCTCCCAATTGGAAGTCACTTCCTGTTTATAAGCGCTCATTGCTTTGGCGAAGCGATCCTCATACTCGGGGTCCTTGAATTGATCGAGCCAATATCGGTAGCGATCTTGGAGCTGCACTCGCATCGCTTCGACTACTCTTTGGCTCATTTTCGACTCTTTAGTGCTTGGCAGGGGTTCTCGGATCTTCGGTCCGACAAATCGATAGATATCTTCAGCTGCCTCAGGGTGTGTTCTTTTGACCCAAGCGGCCATGTCTAGGCTCTTAATGGCCATGAGGCCCCCAAGCCCGCGTTCTCGAACACTCCTTCTTCCGCCCATTCCGCTTGAAGCGATGAGTTTTCGGATCGAATAGAGAAGCTCTCGCGAATCCTCTATTTCGGGGGGATCAAAAGATAACGTACTGACGAACTCGATTGACGAGTCCAGGGACTTAACCCAGGCTTTGTCGCTTGCGGCTTCAGTTAGGGCTTTTGCGATCTCCTGGTTCGAGAGATTCGGATCGAGGACGCTTCTGCTTTCGGGAGCCATCGCTGCGATCAGGGCTCTGGCGACTCGCGTAGGAAGTGGTTTTTCGGACCCCGCCTTGAGAATGACCCCCTCTATTGCGGCTTGATGGATGCTTCGGAGCTTTTCCCCTAGCTTGAGCTCCGCTTCGATTTTTGGAGTCAGGATTTTAGCTTCCCGCATCGCATGCAGGGTATTGGCTAACGCCTCAAGGCGCTCCGAGTAGTCCCGGAAGAAGTACTCGGGTTTGGGATTTGCAGCCCAGGATTGAAGATCGGCGGAGAGAGACAGGGTGATTTTTTCAAGAAGTCTTTGCAATCGCTGTTTGCTGAAGATGGCGCGCGCGATCTCAGGATCGAACCTCCCTCCCTCATAGATCCCCATGCTTGCAAAAAACTGACCCGGAATTTCCCATCGATCGGAGGGGCCAATGCCTGCGAGAATCTCGAGAACATTTTTACTGCTTGGGGCGGCATCAATAGCAATATCGGTGAGCCTACCTAACGCTTCGATTGTCCTCTCTTTGGATTGCTCGAAGGCCGTTACAAAGAGCGCGTGAATCGCTTCGTTGTCCATGTCTGGCCAGGGGGTAAACAAAAAGCTGTCGCTTCGGGCTTTGGCTTTCCTTTGCCCGATTGAGATCATTCCTTCGATGAATCGAAAGGGGCCTTTTTTAATGAGTTCGGGCGAGGAGCGCTCGAAATCGAGCATCATCGACTCGAAGTCCCTCCAGTCTTTAGCCCCGGCAAACTTCGCATCGATCGTTTTGAGCTTTAGGTCGTGGATGAGCTGATCGTCGCGAACCCTCATGGGCCCGACGGATTTTTGCATCCGCGATAGCTCCGTCTCGATCTCATAGCGCTTTTGATAGTAGGGTCTTTGTTCTTCTTCTGGCAAATGACCGGGATTTAGCCCGTGATGTTGGACAATGAGTGCCTTGGCCTCAGGCGGAAAAAACTCAAGCCAATGCTCATAGAACTCTTTCGATTTTTCTAAAGAGATCTGCTCTTCGCGGATCTCGGAATCCAACTTCTTTGCGATCTCCGAGCCATTGGGCGCTCGACCTCGACTTATGCGCAAGGCTTCCAGCTGCTTCAGTTTTTCTTGATATTTCTCATACGCGCGAACGATGTCGGGTTGATCCGTAATGTAGTGCCGATCAGTGAGACTGACCGAGTACCGCCTTCTTTCATAGAGCTTCTCGACCAATATGGCGTCCTCGTAATTAAGTGCAGAGAGGTCCTCGCCGAAGACGAGTTTTCGGCTCGCTTCGAATTTTTCGTCCATCACTTTGTGGAGCTTCATTTCCTCTGAGAGCAGCTCTTTTTCGGTGAGGTAGCCAAAAGCGATGCAACGAATGCGTGCGTCGAGCTGATGTTGGAGTTCGTCGTAATAGGAACCTGCCACAAATCGTTTGTCCGGGTTGCTCCGGGTCTCGACTAGGTCTTTCTGGATCCTAGGGCCTAGGCTCGCATAGAGGTCTTGGATCTTCTGCAGCTGCGCGCGCTTGAATTCGGGCCTCTCCAAGAGCGCCGTTTTCAGGGGTCCCACAATCGTGTCGCGATACTCGGAGGGTAAGTCGGGCTTGATTTCTTTACCTAGGCCGCGCTCCCAAGCAGTGAACGCGATGTTGATCACGTCTTTCCTGGAGGCCAGCGACGTGTGGGTAAAAGAGATCCCATCGCCGAGGTCTTTCATCTGTTTTTCAAAAAAGCGAGTCGCTCCATGTGGATTGAGCCCGGCATCTTGCACGCGTTGGAGAGCGGATTTGACGTCCACTTCGTTCTCAACCACTCGTCTCAGGGCCCAGGTCGTGAGCGTCTCGCCTTTCTCTCTGTTGACGATCTCTCGAATGTGGCTGTCCAAGTCCGAAACTCCGTGACCCAGCTCATGCCCCAATACAAAGGCGAGCTCATCGTCGTTGGCCACTTGCCTGAGCAGACCCAGGTTGACTGCGATGAGGCGCTCTCCATTTTCCATCTTCGCGAAAAAGGCATTCGGGTCCATCTGGTCGACCAATACAAAATGAATCGGCTCGCTTCCGTCCTCCGGTCGAATGAGTTTTTGGAGCAGAGTGAGCGTTTGGCTGTAAGCCGTCTGAATGGGGGCAGGAGCGTGGGCTATATCGATTGGAGTCGCACCGGCCTTTCCAAGAGTCTGAGAGACCGGACTTCCGGCGGCAACCTTCTGGTCTGCGACAACAGGCGCAAGGGGTCCAGCTGCCCAAGTCGGCGCGCTTGCTATAAGGAATGCTGTGCAGAGGGTCTTTAGAATGCGGGGCCGAAGCATAGCCTTTCCTTTTCGACGAGTTTGCAGAAATTACTGAGAAATCGAAGCTCGGTCGCGAGTCCGAGTAAGGTTTCGCTTTCCTGTGTCCGATAGGACCTTAGGAGAGTGACACTCATGAGTTCAAAAGGCGCTGCGGCGCGTCAGCATTCTCATACGAACTCCGAATACGGAGACTTGCTCGAGAAGCTCAACGACATTCCGACTCTTCCCGTCGTGGCGATGAAGGTCAATCAGCTCATCAACGACCCGACTTCTTCGAGCGCTGAGATCGCTGAAGTCCTCAAAAAGGATCAGGTGCTCACCGCTAAGATCTTGAGGCTCGTCAATTCTCCCTACTATGCGATTCCGGGAGGCGTAACGGACGTGCAGCGCGCTCTCGCTTTCCTGGGCTTCAATACGCTCGCACAGCTCGTGCTGAGCCTTTCGGTGTTCTCGTTGTTCTCGTCCTTTGATGACGAAGATTTTTCGATGATGGATTTTTGGCGACACGCCCTGGGAACCGCTGTCTGCAGCGAGTTGCTAGCAAAGCGTTTAAAGCTCCCTAAGCCCGAAGAGGCGTTCACTTGTGGCTTGCTTCACGATGTCGGTAAGCTCGTGCTGCACGAGATCGATCCCAAGCGCCTAAAGGAAGTGGTGCGCGAGACGCGCCTGCGCTCTTGCACGTTTGTGGAGGTCGAGCGCGAGTGGGACTTGCCGGGGCATTCTTTTTTGGGTGAGGTTATCGCGACCAAATGGGGGCTTCCTCAGGTCATCAGGCTTGCGATTCGTTACCACCATTTCGATGTGTCGAAGATGGACAGCATCTTGTCCTCTTCAAAGCCGATCATTCAATGCGTCAGGCTCGCTAATACGATTTGCGTCAAGAACCAGATCGGCAACTCG
>JBGAWT010000229.1:0-5916 GCA_044227445.1 Bdellovibrionia bacterium
GAATGCTTTGCTTCTTCATGATGTCTTAATGATCGGTGCAAGAAACGATATAAATAAATTGTATTTATCTATATCGAACATCAAAATAACTAATATGAGAAATCCGGACCGACTCGTGCTGCTCGATATTTGGTTTCGAACGGGCAGTGTTTCTTCTTTGGCCAAGGCGATTCACATCACGCAGCCAGCGGCAACGCACCAGCTTAAGTTGCTTGAGGAAGAATGGGGAGGCGGCATTTTTTTGAGAAAGGGCAAGCGCCTTCATCTCACTGAGAAGGGACACCGTCTCCTCGAAAGTGCGCAAGAAATTCAGAAAACGCTTAACTTCCTTAAGCAGGACCTGTTCGACAAAGAGGCAAAGAAAGAACCTTCGGCCCTTATGATTGGAGTCAGCGACCAAATCGAACGCCCGTTTATTGTTGATCGACTGGGAAGTTTCCTTCAGGCGTTCGATCCAATGGATCGACCATCTGTTAAACTCGTGAGCGCTCCCGCGGACGAGCTTTCTCAACGCTTTTTGTCGGAGGAACTCGACCTGCTTGTCACCGACACGCCCGAGAGTGATCCTTTATCGAAGTTAATCGCAAAAATTCATCTGCCCATTCATTTGGTTGTTTCTAGAAAAATGGGCGCTCCGGTGAGCAAATTTCGTGATCGTGATCCTGTCAGCATATTGAATCGGCTCTATGATCTCGGTCTTGGGATGGCACTTCCTGGTAGGCACGTTCGACTGCGGCGAGAAGTGGAAGGATACTTAGATGCGAACAAAGTTGAGCGCAGGATCGTGTTCGAGTCAGACATTCTTGCAACCGTGGTGAGAGCGGTTTCAGACGGAATCGGTGCGGGAATCTTGTTCTCCTCCTATTTTTCCCGAAGCGCTAACTCTGACAAGGTCCTGATTTTTGGCCCCGAGTCGGGAATGTGGTTCCACAGCGTTCACTTTTTTTACCGGAAAACGTCGATTCGCACCGCAGTTCTTGAAGCGCTCGCGGATTCGCTCAGCACTAAGTCCGCATCTCATTGAACCAAGAGGCTATCCTCCGATAAGCGCAAAATTGACTCGGCGGTTCTTGGCGCGCGCTTCATCCGTATCGGCGGTATCTAAGGGTTTTTCTTTGCCAAAACTTACCGTCGCCAGACGGTTCGTCGGGATTCCGTTATCTGTAAGGTAATGTTTAACGGATTGGGCGCGTCGTTCGCCTAAGGCCAGATTGTACTGTGTTCCGCCTCGATTATCACAGTGTCCCTCAAGCTGAACGCGCACATGGGGGTTCTCTTTTAGGATTCGAATGTCGTCCCCTAACGTCGTCTTTGATTCTGAACTGAGTAAACTTGAGTCCAACTCGAAGTGAATCGTCTTTAGCCCCAGCGCGGTCCCCGCATCAGAAGTCCCAGAATCTGAGGACACAGCGCTTCCTGAGGTTCCTTCCTCTTCTTTGACGCCCTTGTGCCCACAGGCCGCGATAGAAATCATTACCAAGGAAAAGACCAATCTGATTCGAAACTTTGAAAGCGTCATTTTCGGCTCCTTGCTCTTACTCTCGGAGATAAAGCGCCCCGGATAAAATTCAATTATTCGATGAGAATATTCATTTTATCTATGTGCGGGTTGCGCGGGCCTGACGAGGCATAGATAGCCCGCTTGCGATCGTGTTGGTGATCGGTTGGCCGCTTCGCTGGATGTCATAAATCCCGACGAACTATCGTCGTCGACGATAGTTCGTCGGAATTCGATTTTACCGACCCTGAATCAGCCGCTCATTGTATTGTTTCAGTGAGATCATATGGTGATGTTTGGAGTTACTTAACTCATTTCTTAGACTGCTCACTGCTAGGTTCAGTAACCCCGCACCAGCGAGCACAAGACCTAAGTTGAATAAAACTCCAATTATCTTTCCGATATCCATTTTCTTTTCTCCTTTCTTAGTAAAATTCGCCTGAAATCCGAGTCGACACCTTCATTGCGGAAGGGTGCTCATGGACGACGAGCCTTGGCGGATGGAGCTGTCCGAAATATTGATTATCCGCGCACCACTGCCAAAAAGGTCGAATGACGGCCAAGGCTTCTCTTGTACGGAAAATTCCGCAGTAGGTTTCCAGATAGTCCCTGTACTGACCGAGATGCGTGAAATCCAGATGGTTGCGTCCAGGGTTTTTTACTCCTCGCGCAATCAAGAACTCCACAAGACCCATTAAATAGGGCGCAAGGCCATTGGAGCATCCCACTAGAAGGTTGTGGATTTGGACCGCTTCCACAACCTTCATGTGGCCAAGTTCCAGTTGGTCCCTGAGATACTGCTCCACCATCTTTGCCAATTCCGATTCCATGTCTGACTCCTCTGCGCATTTGCGCTGAAATGAGCCCTTTGACGTTGAATTGGATGGTCCTTAAGTGAGAGCCGTTTGATCTTTAGTAGTAAGACACGAGTAAGACTTCACTAAGACAAGCCCCGTGATTTCGGGGGTTGTCGTGTGATGTTTACCCGTGCGCGAACTCGATAACTGCGCGGAATCTTTAGCCCGTGGTTTTGATGATTTACCCTTTGAGGGGTCGAAATCCGTCTTGAAATTTGGCTGCCTACTCCCTATGTTGAGCGAACCAACGACCCTAGTACGAGAGTACGAGTTTCAATGGGTTAGGCCTCAGATCGATTTGGCGGAGCTGGCAAAACTACGCTTTGTCGAAAAATGGGCGATTCAAAAGCTGGCGCGGCATTTCGGGCGATGTACGACATCGATCTACACGGCCCTGGACCGCGCCGAACGGGAGGGACTATGGAAAAGGTGATTGGGTATGCGGTAGCGCTTGCGATGACTCTAGCCGCCGCTGGGCAGCTTCCGGGAGCGACGATGTGGCTAGCTAAGCAGATGCCTCAAGGCCCTAAACTGGTTTCGCTGAGTGATTTCAACCGGCGGCTATGGGAGCCGAGCTCAAACTCATTTCCAAAAAAAACCACAGTTCACGCACTTCCGCGCAAAGATATTGCCCCAAAAAGGAATTCCATGAAGGCTCTTCAGGAAAAACCGCTCATCGCATTGGGGGCAGCAAAAGCTTTGGTACCGCCAACTCGCGTAAGCCAATCCGACTAGGTAGGTGGCGGCAAGTGCCGGGAGCAATGGACCGCCATCGGGATCAATCCCTAGCGCCCGAAAAACAAAGACGGTTAGCGCTCCTAACGGCATCCACCCGAGGATTAGGCCGAAGAAGATTCGCCTTCTCCTCGTTAGCTCCTTTTGGGCTGTATCCTTGGGGCTAGGCATGGTCGCTCCTTAGAGCCTAAATCAATATCGACTAAAACTTAACTTACGCTTGCGTTTTGTTGATCGTACAGACTGCACCGATACTGGTTCCACTCTGCTCTGGTTTAGCATGCGATCTAACTCTGATCGTTTGAATCGTAGTGAGTGCTGAAGCTTGTGGTATGGGACCAGGCCTCTGCAAACCTGAATTCTTAAGCGCTGACGGACGGAAGACGTAATCCAGCTATCCTCGCGGCTTTACCGAGGCACTAAAAAATTAGTGCCTACAACCGCATCCACCCTCAAAATCTTCGGACTGCGCCGCTTGGATGGTTTCAGCCCTCTCTGGCGATAAAGATGATAAACCTACTGCGGCTGCTGCGTCCGCCCACCACAGGGTTGGAGCCAATAGAAAACAAGGCTACCTACAAATAGAACGACCGAAAGCTGATGCAGGCCTTTGAACAATCGGCGTCTTTTGACCGTCGACCCTGAGAGCAAGGCCAACCTTACGTTTAGAGCGCCAAAGAAAGAACATGAGGCTGAGACTCACCGCCGAAATAGCCAGGCCGGGGAACCGTAGTCTCAGGCCGAACACCTTGACAAAGTTGAAGCGCACCTCCTGAGAAAGCGCCTAGGGCCAAGAGGATGAACAAAATACCGATACCGAGTGTCGTTCTTCGCTCACGCTCTAATGAAAGAACCTCCGAGAAACCAGTTTCTCCACGAAAGCGCCAAAGAACCAGGAAAGCGGAAGCCACTTCAATGAAACTATCCGCACCAAATCCAAAGAGCGCAACCGAACCTTCTGTAATTCCAAAAGTTATCGAAATGATGCCTTCGATCAGATTGTAGACGATCGTAAAAACGAAAGGAGAATGGCCGTCCTAATGAGTGCCGACCTCTTTTCCGGAAATGCCCTAGTTTCTAAGTTCATTTCTTAAGCGCTCCTCGAAGTAGCAGGTAAGCTGCCACGCCACCTAGAACTTGGGCACTGATAAAATAGGCAACCCCGTTTGAACTGATGCCAGCAAACGTGTTGGTAAAGCTCCGCGCGATGGTAACCGCTGGATTGGCGAACGATGTCGACGAGGTGAACCAATAAGCTGCGGTGATGTAGGCCGCGACACTTAACGGGGCAAACTCGACATGCTTTCGTCCGGACAGTGCGATGGTGGAAATGAGCCCGAACGTAGCGACGAATTCCGAAACGAAGAGATGCACGCCTAAGCGTTCATGTGTGGCGACTTGAATTACGGCTTGGGCAAACACCACATGAGCCAAAGCAACGCCTGCCAAAGCGCCGGTTATTTGCGCCGTCGCATAAAGGGCAAAATCCCTTCGGCTCAGCCTTCCCCAAAACACCTCGATTAAGCTCACAACGGGGTTGAAATGAGCCCCAGAGATTGACCCAAGACTTTGGATTAATGCGAATAGCCCCGCGCCCGTGGCCAAGGAGTTTGCGAGCAGTGCGATAGCTGCGTTGCCTTGAGCAAGCGTCTCGCCCATGATTCCCGAGCCCACGACGATCATCAGTAAAAACGCCGTTCCAATAAACTCTGATAGGTAGCGTTTCATTGGTTTAGCTCCTCTTTAAATGCTTTTAGTCGCTTGTGAATGCCGTCGCGCGCTTTGCGAAAGCGCTCCAGGATTTGAGCCTCGGGCAAAGGTTCCTTGGTCGCGGGATCAGGATGCGGCCAGTGGAGCTTCTTCGCCTTGGACAGAAGGATTGGACATACTTCCTCCGCACAAAGCGTGATCACGTAGTCCAGGCCCTCCAAGAATTGCGACGAAAGATCGTCCACTGATTTGGAGTGATGCGCAGAGATGTCGATACCAATCTCCTTCATCACGGCCACAGCATATGGACTCAGCTTTCCAGGGTACGATCCCGCGCTTTGAATCTCAGCGCTCGGAAAAACTGACCTCGCCAACCCTTCGGCCATTTGACTCCGTGCCGAGTTTGCCACGCACATGAAGAGAATCTTCATCGGATCATCCTGCCAGCTTTCATTTTTATCCTTATCGAGACGAAACCTTCATCGCGTGAAATGGAAACCTTTTAGAAGAGATATTCGATTGCCGTTCTCCCCCAAAAGCAGGAGTTTCCGAAATCTGGCCTTTAATCACTTGAGACGCAATTTGTTTGCTGAGGCGTTTGTCTGCCGGAGGAATCGAAGCAGGGTCTTCAGCCCGATTTGTCGCGGTTAAAGAGTAGCTCATCTTGCAAGCTTCGGACATAAGTTGAATCGTTCCATCCACGATATCCGGCCTGATTTGTTCGAAAATGCATCCGCTCGCTATCTCAAGGCCCTTCACGTTGCTCCATTCAATGACCTGCACGTTCAGGTGTAAATTACTCAATTCGTAAGTGAGTTCCTCAATAGAGCGAGTTCGATCGCTCCGTGGGTTCCTGGGGAAACTCGATGAGACAATAAACCGAATCGTCGCGTTTTCTCCTTCGATATAGGCAATCCTGCCCTCATAAGTCCCCGTAATAGAGTCAATGAAGCGGCGCCTGTGTTCCAAATCCGTTTCCATGGATTCGGCGCGAGTAGCACGGCTTTGATTTTCCGCGTCTACCACCGCTTTTCCTTCGATTCCTGCTTTCTCGGCTAGACGATCGTTTCCTTGGCCGCAACCGACGAGCGTAAGAACGAAAACGGCTGCTAATCC
>JBGAWT010000002.1:0-38387 GCA_044227445.1 Bdellovibrionia bacterium
CGCAAAGCTCCGATTTGGTGTCCACGGGGAACGAGAGGCTCGTGTAGTGCGGATCAGTCGATACGTCTTGGGAGAGGTAGTAGCGCTTGGTGCGGATCGCCGCGCCCATGATGCCCGAGTTGACCGGAAACGAGTAACCCAGCTTAAGATGCGCGCGGTGAGCGCCTGCTTCGGCTCGGAGCGTGTAGCTGGCGGCGTCGTCTGACACCGTCCAAATATGAATGCTGTAGTAGTGGAACTTTTCTTGGATGAGGTTGACGACCTGTTGATGGAAATCAGGCGCGGAGACCAAGCCCTGGAGGCGCGTGGAGAGCTCGTTGAGGAGCCTCAGTTGCATCGCTTGCTTTTGTATCGACGAGATCGCCATACCACCACACCACTTTTTACCTGGTCAGGAGAGGGAACTTTTTTCAAAGCGCCCTTTCTTTTTTGCCCGACTGGCGGAGTGCACTATATATTTTTTACAGCACCGCGTCAAGAAGAGTTCTTGAGCTGTTTAGTTTGAGATGAGGCGTACGCCGCCCAAACAGCCCACCGCGTGCTTTCAGTTGGGGCAGGAGCAAGGCGATTTTGAGGCTGGAAGGGGGGCATTTTGACCCCAAACCCCTCTAATTTTAATCTGGCGATCTGCCGATGAGACTATATGGGTCGGTTTTTAGGAGGATTTTTGATTGTTTTCAGTGGGTTAGGGGCGGGAGAGGCTTTAGCCCAGGTTCGGCTCATTGACCATGACAACCCTCCTGAGGGCTATGTGAGCCGTGCGGTATCCGAAGGAACCATTCTTCAGCCCCAAATCGAGATCAAGATCAAAGCCAGCCAGCAGGAGCAGCGAGTCATCCAAGGCACCCAAAGCTGCACCTGGAAGTTCCACAGCAAACCCAAAGAACACATTGTGGCTCCAAGAACACGGAACCTCGTCGTGGGTCGTCCAAAGCTAACGAACGGTTCTGTCTGGGAGTGGACGAGTCGAATCACCGTTTACGAAGTGGAGATTCCCTTCAAGGGCGATCCTGACATCGCAGGGTTGAACTGCCGCTTGAATGCCAATCTCCTGCGCAAGAATTTTGGCGAGGACGGGAAACCCTCGGACCTGCCTCCTGAGGACATCTATCCTTCGCTGGATGACGTCAACGCGATCTTGGGCGGGACGGCGCTAGCTTACCGGGATCCCAAGCGCAAATGGGGTACTCTCAAGGGCGAAGTCGCTCCGGCTGAATCCGGGCCAGTGGTTTCGCCCAGCGCCGAGTAAGGCTCTTTCTCTTTACTGATGCGAATTAATGAAAATCAGCTTCTCTTGTTAGAAAAAGAACGTGAGCTTAAGCCTCGGCAGCACCATATAGCGGCCACCGCCGATGGCATTCACTTCGCCGTCCACCGAGACCATCATGAAGTCCGTCGGAACGAAGCCGATGCGAAGCGTTCCGCCGTAAACCACGGTCACGTTTTGGGGATTGAAGCTGCCAGGGCCGTCATCCACCGTAGGGATGAATGCTCCGATGTTGGCTCCTAAGCCCAGAACGATCGGACCGGAGTGAAAGTCGTAGTAAGGCGTAAGCGTCGCTACAAAGCCAGCGGGTAAGAAGTATGAGCCTGCGTAGCCGCCGAAGATAAAGGAACCCGAAGCGCGCACGCCAAAATTGACGGGTAAATGCACGCCCAGATCGATTTGAGGATTGAGCCAGGTGAGGCGGTTGGCAAACGTGCCCACTCCATTACCGACGCCCACCAGAATTCGCGCTCGATCTGCGCCATCCTTTGCCTGCACGGCGGGTGAATGAACAGCGGTGAGTGCCGAGAATAAAATCAAAGCTACCGAAATCTTGTTTTTCATCGAGTTATGCCCCCTCAACGACCATTACAAGGCCTAGTCCCCCTGCAGCGCAAATAGAAATGAGGCAGAGATTCTTTTTTCGCGCCTTAAGCTCATACAGAGCTTGGAGCATGATGCGACCGCCCGTTGCGCCAAACGGATGGCCCAGCGGAATGCTTCCGCCATTTACATTGAGCTTGGAGCGATCCAACTGTTGGGTGATGGGCGAATCGAGCCCCAACTTTTCTTTGCACCATTGCGGGCTTTCGATGGCCTTGATGGTTGAGAGCACCTGAGCAGCGAACGCTTCGTGAATCTCAAACAGATCGAGATCCTTCCAGCTCACGCCTGCCATCTTAAGCGCTTTAGGCATGGCGTAGGCGGGCCCGATGAGCAGCGGTTCTTTTTTGAGATCGATCGCGGCAGCCGCAACGGAGCGCAAGGCGCCCAAGATAGGAAGGCCCAGTTCTTTGGCTTTGCTCTCTTTCATCATCAACACGGCCGACGCGCCATCGGTCAGAGGCGAGGCGTTGGCAGCAGTGATGGTGCCGTCCTTATAGAAGACGGGACGGAGCTTGGACATCTTCTCTAAGTTCGAATCCGCTCGAACGTCCGTGTCTCGGTCCACGACCTTGCCATCAGGAAGAGCCACAGGAACGACGTGGGTTTTGTAGAAGCCTTTTTCCCATGCGGCGTGAGCTTTTTGATGGCTCTCTAGCGCGTATTGATCCTGTTCTTGGCGAGTAACCTTAAATTCGCGCGCCATGAGGTCCGCGCTCTGGCCCATGGACAGTCCCGTCGTAGGTTCGGTGATGCCCGGTGCATGAGGAGCAAAAAGGCCGGGGCGCATCTTGGCTAGGTGCGCGAGCTTCTGTCCCACCGATTTGGCTTTGCCGAAATCCTGGAAGTAGTTGGTCGCATCTTGGCTAAACAGCGCGCGGATGGAGCTAATCGATTCGACGCCGCCCGCCAGTCCGATTTCGATCTGGCCGGACTGAATTTTGGCAGCGATGCCCGCGATGGCTTCGCCTGCCGAAGCGCAGTACCGATTAACCGTCGTGCAAGGAATCTGCGGCGGCAGGCCCGAGTCAAAGAGCGCCTCGCGCGAGACGTTGCTGCCTTCGGCCGGTGGACTCACGATGCCGAAGTAAACCTCATCGATAAGCTTTGGGTCGATGCCTGAGCGAGCGACGGTCTCTCGAAGTGCCACTCCGCCTAAAGCGGATGCGGGCATCTTTTTATAAACAGAGCGGGCTCGGGCAAAAGGTGTGCGTGCGCCAGCGACAATGACGACTCGGTCCATGGTGGGAAGTCCTTTCGAACTTCGAATGTACCATGGCTGGCTGTTTTGGCGCTAACGTTTGCCGTATTCGAGGGCTTGGGCGCATTTCTTGCGGCCCAGGAGGAAGCGGTTCTCGTAGATGAGCTTCTTGTTGAACTCGTCGGTAAACGGCTGAAGGATGTCGTGAGAGGTGTTGGCGTAACGCTGCTCGCCCTTGGCATTCACCGCGTAAATGGCGTTCATGTCCATTACGAGCACGGGAGCGCCTTTGGAAAAATCCAGCTTATCAAAGTTCAGGTTGTGCACGCGTGTGCCTAGGGTGCGCGTCTGAAATCTCACCGAACGGCCCCTGGGATCATTGGCTGAGTACTCAATCTGCCATTGTGTAGGCTCTAAAAGGGCATCGGGTGCCGAGCCGTCGAGCTTGGTTCTCATCAGCGCGTTGCTGACCTTGCTGAAGGGATCCATATTCTCCCGGTTGGCAAACTCAGCGGCGATGGCAAAGCGCCTCTCAGAAGAGCGGCGCCATTTGCTGAGCCAAGGATCGTATTTCCATTTCTTGGAGTAGTTGAGCGCCTCGTCGTAGGTGTCGTTGGTTAGTGCAGCAGCAGGCAGGGTGTCTTTATAATGGACCACGGGCTTGCCGTTGAGGAACTCTACGGTTGCCACATCACCCTTGGCGTCAGCGATGAAGTAATGGATGCCCACAAAGGCTTTGACGATCCGAAGCCGCTCGATGTTTTTAACGACTTCTTCGGTGGTCGCGTATTGGTCGAGCTGAAACTGCGTCCATTGCGACTCGTTGACGAAAGGCTTGGCTACTTCGGAGCTATTAAACTTGGTGCTGTCGAGTTGCAGCATTTCGACGACGAGGCCTTTTTCGTTCATTCCACCGATGGGAAGGGCTTTTCCAAACTGGGTGAAGGTCACGCTGCCGTACTTGGAGGTCCATTTGGCTGGGTTGGGGGAGTTGTCGAGATTGAGCGCTTCGCGGTCCACGCCACGGGGATTGACGAATACAGCGCCGTGCCCGTGCCTGAAAAACCAATCGTAGTTTTTTCCGACGACGACATGCTCGCCATCTTTGGCGCAAAGCGCGGTGCACGCTTGGCTTGGGGAGACGTCTGCGATCGAAACGACGGCTGCAAAGAGAAGCGCTGCTTTGTTCATCGTGGCTCGGTTACCGCTCCTAAAGCCGCTTGTCTAGCGCTCCTTGGGAGCCTCAGGCACCAGGCCCTTGCCTGTTTTGAGCAGGGTCCTGAGCCAATCAAAAAACGCGGTCGTGACCGCCTGCTCGTGCCCTCTTGTGGCCAATCCTTGCTTCCGAAAGTCGCGTGCCAGGAGCTTAAAGTCTTTTTTGGACTCGCGGGTGTGGACGCATTCGACGCCAAAACCCGCGCCATGGGGATCAATGAAAGCAACTTTGCCGCGCGCTGAGATATCGCGCCCCAGCGCTTGAAAGCTAAATACCAGCTCATCACCTTGCTTGGGCTTGTGATCACAGCGGATGAAAACGCCGCCCTCGGAGAGGTTTCCAATCAATCCCTGGTGCGCCGATCCGCCCCGCCACGCGAGCTCCACGGGGGATTTGAATTGGTAGCGTGGTTTTTGTTCCCACCACCGAACTTTGCGATCGAAGTAGGCGCGCCTCACCGCAGGAATCAGGAAATAAGTCACGATCACGAGGTTGAAGATCCAGAAGCCGAGCACCACGGGAATGGTCATGATCTCGGGGTGACGCTGCCAGTTCTCAACGCTAATGACGAAGCTGCGCGCCGATGCGAGCAAGAAGACAGGGTAGCTCCATTCTTTGACGGCCCAGATCGCTATCCCCGCGACTGGAAGCAGCAGGAAATCGCAGAGGATCTCGAACACCGTTTTTTGAGCGAAGTAAAAAGGGAAGTATTCTGCCGGGCCCGCGTGAAGCATCCACATCGCCAAAGCGAAGTTAAAGAGCGGAGCGACGATGTGGGCGAACGCCAAGATCCGAATGGGCCAGGGTTTGGAGGTCATAGATCGATTATGGCGCGCAATTTGGCGTCCGACAAAGGCTGAATGCGCGTGGCTCTGGACGACGGGCTCAATCGATGTCACCGTTTAATGATGCGACACATCGCGTGGGTGGGGCTGGTCCTTGGATTGAGTTCGAGCGTAGCGCGGGCCGAGCTGCGGCCTTTTTTCAACGAGCTTCAGATCGAAGGCGGCGGCGCTTATGCTTTGAATTCGGGCGTCGCCCCTGGCGTGGGCGGAAAGTTCAACACTGGCATCGATATCGGAACAGCCGGCATCGAGGCGGCGATTCATATTTTTTACGGCCCCCAGGTATTTGGAACGACTGCACCTCAGCATTACTTGGGGATTTTTGATCTGGGCCTTCGCCTGAGAATCTATCTCGGAAAAGTCGCGCTCAAAATCGGGGGAGTTTATGGCGGCGCTTTCTTTCCCTACAACGGATCCAGCCAGTACGTGACGGGATGGGGAGGTGGGCCCTCCATCGGATTGACCTATCTGACGAGCTTGGATCATCCGCTCTATGCTGGATTTGGAATTGAAGGGCAGGCGATGTTCATGCCCTTCTTGATGCCTGCTCCAACGAGTCTGGCGATCTTATTCAACGCCAATGTCACGGCGTTTGTCGGCGCGCGACTTACCATTTTTGAAAAGCTGATCTCTCGTCGCTAGGTGCTTATTTTTTCCAGGTTAGATTTTTCATCTTTCTTCGCAGATTCGTCGCGTCACGAAGACGTACCCAAGCGACGAAGGACAGGATGTCCGGTCTGCGAAGAAAGATGAAAAATCTAACGGGTGTTTTCGAGATGCTGAGCGAGCGCTTCGTCGGCGAGCAGCACTTCGATTGCGGCGATCAGATTTTCGATCGCGGCCCGGGCGTGCGGAAGGGCCGATGCGCGGGCGACTTTACCTGGAGGGATGGCGTCTTCAGCTTGCGAGGCCAGTTCCTTCAGAGTGGGGAGTTCGAATCCATCGCTCGTAGTAGCCACCGCTTTGCATTCGCGACGCAGACTTTCCCAGTCGCGCTCAACGAGTAGAGAACGAATCTTTCTGACGCGAAGCGCCAGGCGTTCGAGGAAGCGACGTTTTAAGCGGGCTTGGACTTCGGATTCGGCTGCCATAAGGTCCCCAATTCTTACTCGATGTATCGGAAGGAAGCCAAGGAAAGATAAGCTGGCGCCTATTCCTCATGGCATAGGACTGCAGGGTCTGGTAGCCAATTGAGAAAATGAATAATGAAGAGCGGGACTTGCTCAACAAGTACCTCGACACAGTAAACGAGACAGAGCAAAAGACGGGCGAGGCTTTTTCTAAGGCTGTTCTTCAGCTGTCCTCAGGCGCTCTTGGCTTATCAGTCACTCTTTCTTCCAATCGCTGGATGCCCTGCGCTAGCCTCGTAAAGGTATCGTGGGGATTTTTTGTAGCGGCTATATTTCTTACGGTATTTGCTGGCCCGATCAAGATCAAAGGCCTTCATTACCAGGTGGATTTAGCGGAGAAATATTTTTCGGATTCAAATCAACCCTATCCCGATATTCGATCCAATCCCTACTACCGGGCATTGGGTTTGATGAGTATTGCAGCGGGAACGGCTTTTTTTGTAGGTGTTGTGCTCATGGCAATTAGCTTAGGGGGAATCGTGAATGGCTAAGAAAAAAACAGTGAAGAAGAAAGCGGCGAAGAAAAAAAGTAAAAAACGGATTCCGCGTCCGCCAAGGAGATAGCGTGTCTAAGAAAGAGTCCGGACAGATAAGAAACGATTCAGGTATTCCGCGAGTTCCAGTCAAAGCGCCAGAAACGCCTGTTTCGCCTTCAGCCTCTGGTTCGCAAGGATCGCAAGAGAGCTCTTCAGAAGATTAAGTCTTACTCTTCGGACGCTGCTTTTTGAGTAGTGGGTTTTTCTTCTTCAGGAGCCGGCTCAGCAACCGACGCAGGCGCAGGGGCGGGAGCGGGCGGTGGGTTGGACCACTTGGGCGCTACGCAGTTGCCCAGGCCAAAGGTAAGGCGTTTGACGAACGTGCCGTCGATGTTCATGACGTAGATGTTTTTCTGGCCTGTGCGGTTGGAGCTAAATACGACGAAGTTTCCGTCGGCGCTAAAGTAGGGGTCTTCGTTATTTCCCTGCTCTTTGGTCAGGCGCTCGATGTTCGTGCCATCGGAGTTCATAAGAAAGATATCGAAGATCTTGTCGATCCAGCCGGCGAACACCAGCTTGCTTCCCTTGGGTGACCACGAAGGCGTCGCGTTGTAACGGCCGGCGAACGTGAGGCGTTTGGCGTCGCTTCCGTCGGCGTTCATCGAAAACACCATCGGCATTCCAGTGCGATTGCTCACGAAGGCCATCTTCTTGCCGTCGGGGCTCCACGAGGGGTCGACATCAAAACCCAGCGATTTAGTGAGGCGCGTGACGGCCTTGCTCTCAGGTTCGAACAAAAAGATCTCGGGATTTCCCAGGTAGCTCATCGTGAGCGCCATGCGCTTGCCGTCGGGCGCGTACGCTGCGCCCGAGTTGATGCCTCGGCGGTTGGAGAGCATCTTGATCACGTTGGTCGCGAAGCTGTACTCGTAAAGATCGATGTTCTTAATATTGGCTTTGTTCTTGGTGTAGAGCGAGTAAGCGAGCTTTCGCGAGTCTGGGCTCCACGCCGGTGCGAAGGCGATCGAGTTGTGATGCGTGATCTGCTTCACGTCCGTGCCGTCAAAGTTCATGACGTAGATTTCTTTTTTTCCGGTGCGATCGCAGGACATGGCGATCTTGGTCAGGAAGATCCCGGGCAATCCGGTAAGAGCCTCGACCACAAAATTGGCCAATGTATGCGACATGATCTTTACTTCGGAAGGAAGCGCTTTGAGGCGCTTGGCCAGAAGCTCTTTGCCTGTGGCTGCTTCGTAAAGATGCACCTCAAGAGCGAGGTTAGGCCCGTCTTGAGTGAGCGCAGTCTTGAGCAAGATCTCCGCGCCGACGCTGCTCCAGTCCGTGACCTTGAAAGATCCGGGCGTGATGCCTGCCTTAGAAGAGTCTTCGATGAACGCCGATTTGCCCAGGAACGTGAAAAAATCCATGAACGTCAGATCGTCGGTCACGGTTTCGGCGATTTGCTTTCCGAGGCCCGATGCTAGGGTGCCCGAAACTTTGACTTCGGGAAAAGCGATGACCGTTTTTTTGACCCGAGCTTGGCCAACCGAGATGTAAGGAGCTTCGGCCGCTTGAGCATGAAGAAGCCCTGCTAGTAAGATACTGCAAAGCATCAAGATTGAGCTCGGAGTCATCCCAACATCATACAGGCGTGTCGTTCAAAAAGGGAGTCCCCGGTCCTATTTGCCGCCCAGCGCATCTAAGCATCGCGCGCTGGGTACACCGGATTTGAGTTTGACGATCGGAAAGCGTTTCTCCCAGCCTTTGTTGGCGAAGATGAAACGTGCCGAATCAGCAAAGACGATCGCATTGGCTTGATCAAGGCTATTGCCCTGAATCGTCCACAAAATGAAATGCTCCAGCCACGCACCTTTGGATTGAAAGAGGTTCCACTGCGGCGCGGGAAGCTCTTTGAGCGAAAGGCGAGGGAGCTTGGCGCGCACTTCGTCTTGGAATTCCTTGTACAGCGCTTTGTGCTCGGCTTCGGCCGCCGCTCTTTGATCTGGGCCGAGTATTCGGTAAAGCCCCTGCTGATTGATCCAGCGAGTGACTTCCGGCGCCGGCGCGCTGGGGTGACGATCCACGGGCTCGATGACAAGTTTAACGATGGGTTGGGTGCGGTCCCGCTGAAGGGCTTCGAGCACGGCTTCGCGGCCATGGAAGGGCTCACCGCGAATCTCTACTCGCTCCTCAAGTCCCGCGAGCGTCATTTTGAGCATGTCGATGCGCTCGACCACCGAAGCGTGGTACTCGCGCGCACCTTGCGTGTTCACCACGACGTAGATTTTTTTAAGCTGATAGGTTTCGAGAGCTTTCTCGATGAGGTCGCGATCGGCAAGCGTGGGAGGGTCAAAGGCTCCAGAGATGATGCCTACCTGACCATTGACTCGTTTGATTGCGGGAGCGGATGCTTCGCGAAGCGCGAGTTTGCTGACTTCGGCGGCGCTGAGAATTTTTTGAACCGATTTGTAACCGGGATCCATGCGGTAGGTGATGAACTGATCGGGGTTGGAGTCCGGATGGCCCAAGATCATGTCGCCCTCGGGCGTCAGCATCCCGATGGGCGAGGGTTGGCCCAGCTTGAGCCGAGCAGAGACGAAGTATTTGCGCGCGGGATCAACCTCCGAAAATCCGCGCATCTCCATGATGTCGAACCTGGAGGTGGGGCTTGAGCGCCTCAGGTTGATGACGCTAGCGATATCTTCGGAGGCATAGGAGTTGTCACCGATGCCCACCTGATAGCGGCCGTCTTGAGTCTGAATCGTCTCCGGAAAATGTCCGCTGGGCGTGTGGCCTAGGAGCAGGCGCTGCGAGTCGTTGGCCAGCGACCACTCGATCATCTCGGGCGTCGGAAGATGGGGGTTATTATTGGCGTCGACATTTCGACCCGTCACTAAGCTCTCGGGTTTGCTGTTTCGTCCAATGGCAGGCATCGGATAGTCGAGCAGGTCCTCAGCCGGTCGGGGGCCAACACCGTCCCATTTCTCGAAATTCTTATCCCACTTGTCGATCTCCGATTGCAGCCACGCGTTCTTGGTGCGGATCATCTCGTCCATCTTGAGGATCGCGCCCGAGCCGTCAGGATTTTTTCGGACGTTCTGCGGAGTAAGACCCCCGTGGATGATGAGCGTATTTTCGATTCGAAGCGCCAGCTGACCCAAGCGCAGGAGTTTGTGAACGATTCCTCCGGGCTTGGTCGTATCCAAAAAGCTTTGCGCAACTGCATCATCGGTAATCTTTGAATGAGTCGTTGCCGCGCGATCAGCCAGCTCTTGGCGCCTGAGCTCAAAAGCCTGGGGCGCGCCCATGGTGTTATCTAAGATAAATTTAATGCGCTCGGTCTTGGTGTGAACCGAGTCGGGTTTCCAGATTCCTTCTTTGGTCAGAGCGAACCAAAGCGGTGGGCGTTTGAGCGCCTCAGGCGAGGTCTCGGGCCAGAAGCGCAGCTTATTGATGTCGCGGTTGCCTAGGATAAAAAAGACGCGGTCAGGAGCTTCAGTCTTGAGCCTCACGAGCTCTTCGGCGACCTCGAGGTCTCCGACGAAGCGATCAAAGGCATCGCCGCCGAAAACAAAAACGGCGCCGTCGCGCAGGTGGTAGCGACCGTCTTTTCCTTTTTGGAACGCTTCGCTTTGCTGAAAAAAACTTTTGAGCCTCGTGCGACTTCCCTCGAGGTCCGTCAGATAGGTCACGAGCCAGATCGGCGACACGTCCGCTCGCGCAAACGAGGTGAGAAAGAGAAGGAACACGATTAACCGACGCATCGTGTCAGGCGACTTATCAGCGCAGTACACCCTGGTCAACCTGTGTTATGGAGATTTCAGGGGGAAAATCAGGTGCAAAATTCACGAGTTGGCTGGCGTTTGCTCGGCCTCGCGGTCGTTCTTGCAGGTGTGGGTGTCTACTCCGGGGGAGCGATTGCTCAGCCTCGTTTCGCACGAGTAGTCCTCCTAGGAACCAATGACATCCACGGCGGTGTTGAGGCGCGCACGATCAAGGATGGCACCGTCTTGGGCGGGATGGCTCAGTGGGCGGGCATCGTCTCGGCGATCAAAAAAGGCGTCGCGCAATCGGATGTTCCCTCCCATGTGCTGGTGATGGATGCAGGAGATCAGTTTCAAGGAACTCTGCTGAGCAATATCAGCGAAGGAAAGCTCGTGTTCGAGCTCATGAGCCGCGTGGGCTATGACGCCGCGGTCATGGGAAATCACGACTACGATTTTGGTCCTCGGGGATGGCTCGAAGACCAAGTGACTGCGAAGTCCGAGGATCAGAATCCACGAGGGGCTCTCGAAGAAGCGATTAAGCACGCCCAATTCCCGTTGGTCTCGGCCAATACCTTCTTGAAGAAAAGTTTTTACGATACCGAAGGCCACGCGCTGGAGGTGAGCTCGTCGGGTTGCAAGGCCAGTTCCATGACCGGTGATCCCATTGATTGGTCGCGCGCGGAAAGGCCCGCTTTTCTAAAACCTTACGTGATTCTCAACGCAGGCCAAGTGCGCGTGGCGGTGATCGGAATCGATAACCCGGGAACCCCTACGACGACGACGCCTGCCAATGTTTCGGATCTTTGTTTTGCGAACGAAGCGGAGACCTACCTGCGCGTGCGCGAGGAGATCGGCGATCGCGCGGATGTGTTCGTGATGCTCACCCATAACGGAAATGCTCAGGGCTCCAAGCCTGGTGCGGAAGCTCGCCAGCATGAACCTACGAGCGAAGAGATGCTGCTTGAGTTCACTCAAACGGTGAACGCGATCCTGGAGGGATACGTAGGAAAAGGCTCGGCTTTGGACGCCGTGATTGCAGGCCACACCCACGCCGTGAATCATTTGCGCGTTTCGGGCGTGCCCGTCATTCAAAGTCGCTCCGGCGGGGAGATGTTTGGGCGAGTGGATCTATTTGTCGACCTGGATCAGAAGATGGTGATCAAGGACAAGACGCGTTCCTGGGCCGCACTTTCGATTTATGACTCTCGTTGCTCGCCAGCAGCAGATTTTTGCAAGGCCTCCGGGGGCAAGGTTGCTTACGAGGGCCAAGCGGCGCCTGTGGACTCGGTGGTTCAAGATCGCTTAGCTCAAGCGCGAGCTGAGATCGCTGGCATCGCCAATCGTAAAGTGGGCGACGCCAAGAGAACTCTGACCCGAGACCGAGTGCGCGAAAGCGCGCTGGCCGACGCGCTCACCGACCAGCTGAGGTCCGTAGCGGGTGCTGAGATCGCCTTCATGAACACGGGCGGAATTCGAACGGAGATCTTGGCGGGCGAAGTGACCTATGAGGAGTTTTTTAAGGTCCTGCCCTTTAACAATCGGGCCGTAAAAATGGGCCCAATGAAAGTGGCGGAGCTGCTGAAGCTCCTTAAGAAATCCATCGCCGCATGCGGCTCGCGAGGCGCGCTTATGCAAAGTGGCCTGAGAGTGAGCTTCGAATCGCAGTGCAAAGGCGACGACGATTCGAGCGATGCTTCGTTGGTGCGCGTCGAGACGGTCGGAGGAGAGCTGATCTACGATCGGCAGACGGGGTTTTCGGCCGCAGCTGAGCGCTCCTTTGCGATTGCGACGCTGGACTTCTTGGCGGCCGGGGGCTCGGGTTACGACGAGTTTAAATCCATTCCTACTACGCAGGATCTAGGCGTCGCGCGCGAGGTCATGGTCGAGGAGATGCTCAAGAAACCCCTCGTGTGGGAAGGCCGCACGGACGGACGTTGGAAGAATCTCAAACCCTAGGAGGTGTCTTCATGCCGCGTATCGAGGAAAAAGTAGTCGATGAGATGTTCGATGTTTTCAGCGTTCGTCAGCTGACGCGAAGCACTTCGCTCGAAGACTCGGTGGCTGTCGATGATGTTGTGATCGGAGCCCAACAGATCTCGCGCATTCATCGTCATAATCGCTCCGATACGGTTCTTTATATCGTCGGAGGCAGCGGCGAAGTCGTGGTCGAGGATCGTTCGCTTGAAGTCAAAGCCGGGGATCGAATCCATATTCCGCCCGGCAGCTACCATGGCGTGCGCACGGCCAAAGAATCGCTTCATTTCATTTCCGTGCAAACCCCGCCGATCTTGAACAAGAAGACCGGTACGCTGGATCTAGAAGAAAGAGCCTAAACTGAGGCTGTGTGAGTACCGCCTAGTGTCCAAAAGTTAGACACTTTTGGGGATCTTCTGCCCATAAAACCCCCTCCTATTTGGCACCCTCATTGCAATTTCATAGGCAGAGGGTTGGTTTATGAGGGTTATTCCAGTCTTAGCGTTTTTTGCGATCTGTCTTCCGGCGACGAGCTTCGCTGGTGGCGAGCAAAGCGTCGACTCAAGGGAGCTGGGAAGCGCTCTGGAGCGAACGCGCGATGAATATAAACTGGATTTGAGCAAAGCGATTTATATCGAGAACCTCGCTCATGACCTTTTGTCCAAGGTCTCCGGAGGATCTTCCTTTAATCGAAAGATTTTTTTTGAAACCCTGACTCTCCTGCAAAACAGCATTTCGGATGATTTGCCGAGCGAACGCGGCATGGAGCTTATTTCGCGCATTCGAAGGCTGCTACGCCTCCAAGACATGCCTTCGGACGAAGAGGTCGTCTATAGCGAGATCGATCACACCAAGCTGCGATTACTCACCCTTGCGCTGAGCCTGGCTGTTTCGCGCGAAAAATTCGTCATCATGAGCCACGCCTTCATTCAGTGGAGCATGTTCCTAGGAGCCCTCAAGGGCCAGTGGCCTCAGAAAAGGGGAGAGGTGAGGGAATGGCGCGCTCGTTCGGCTAAGAACGCGGCTCAGGCTGCTCGTCTTGGAAAGAGCGTCGAGATTCTCGCGAGCGTCAATGAGCTCAAGGCGGCCTCGCCCGAAGACTACGAAACGCTTTCCGCGCTGATGGCCGAATACGAAAAAACGCAAAACGCCGTGGCTAAGTAAGGCCAGAAGCTAAAGCGGAAACCCGACAACCACCCCGTTCACAAGCAGGTCCGCTGCGCTTCCTCGAGCAGGCTTTGGAAAAGGCTGTGCGTTCTTGATCGTTCGCTCCACGGCTTGATCGAACTGGGAATTTCCCGACGAGCGGGCAAACGAAAACGACCTGACCCGGCCCGACGGATCGATGAAGATCCGGACCTGAGCCGTGAGTTTTTGGCGCGCGAGTTAAGGGTTGAGCTCCCAGTATTCCTGGAGGCGGTCCCGGATCGTATCTAGATACGTGGGTTCTCCCGCCTCGCGGGCGTCGCCCGAGAGACTCGAGCCCTTGGAAATCATATTGCCCTTGATCGGCGCCTGCTTTTTGGGCGGCTCCTCGTCGTCTTGGATTTTTGCTAACGCCTTGATGCGCTCAAGGCTGCGCTGGTTGCGCTTGGCGATGTTGTCATCTTTCTTGATGACCTTGGGCTTGAGGACCATCTCGTCCTTCTCAGCCTTCTCTACAGGTTTTTTATCTTCGGTGGGCTTGGGTCGGGCTTCTTCCGAATCCGTGGGCACCTTGATGAGCTGGCTTTTGTCCTTCTTGAGAATGTCCGGCAGCGCCACGATGTCCACTCTCAGCGTGGGCGGAATGGGAGCGGAGACATCCGGAAACACCAACCCCTTCACGAGCAGAAAAAACAGAATCGCCCCATGGAAAACGGCGGAGCGCTTGAGCCAGGGCCCTAGCAGCTCTTGAGCGTAGGCCGCTTCGCCCGGCGCCCAGCGAGGGGGCTGTACTCCGGCGATCACCCAGCTCTTCACCTGCTTGAAGATGCGTTGAGTGGGTGAGCGCTTAGGGGTCATCGTCGGATCTCAGATCTTGTGGTTGGGGTCACCCGGCATGGTGACCAAGCCCACGCGTTGAATTTTAGCTCGCTTCACTTCGGCCATCACTTGAGCCACCACCCCGTAAGGAACGCCTTGGTCGCCTTGGATGAAAACCTCGATATTAGGATGCGCCGCCGACATGGCTTGAAGCTTGGAGAAGAGAGTTCCGGTGGCGATGTTCGTTCCGTTGATCGAAACCTGGCCGCCGCGGTTCACCACTAAGATGACCTGCTCGGGCGCTTCGTTGAGGCTTCCGGCATTAGCTTTGGGTAGATCGACTTGCACGCCTTGCTGCATCAGGGGAGCGGAGACCATGAATACGATGAGCAGCACGAGCATGACGTCGACCAGAGGCGTGACGTTGATCTCAGCCAAGGTCGTCGGGACTTGGCTTGCGCTGCCTGAGGATTTTCCGATTTGAAAGGCCATCGTCTATCCCTTTTTGGACGTCACCAGCGAGCGTTGCACGATGTTGACGAAGTCTTGAATGAAGCACTCGATATCTACTGCGACCCTGCGGATCTGGCCCGCGAAGTGGTTGTAGGCGATGACTGCGGGGATCGCAGCGCCGATGCCGGTTGCGGTCGTGATCAGAGCTTCGGAGATACCGGGGGCGACGACCGCGAGATTGGCCGCGCCCGTTGCGCCGATGCCCTGAAACGAGTTCATGATGCCCCACACGGTGCCGAACAGGCCTACGAACGGCGCCGCGCTCGCGGTGGTAGCCAGCCAGCCGATGTTTTTTTCGAGTGCCGCGATCTCCGAGTGCGAGGCCCGGATGAGCGCGCGCTGGATGTTTTCGACTTTCTCGCCGCCCGTGGTGGGAATGCCGGAGTCGCTTGCCGAGAGCTTGCGCAGCTCCTTGACGCCTCCCTTGAACACGTTAGCGATGGAGGACACAGCGTACCGATCGCTCTTGTTGACGATCTCCTCGATGCTCTTGCCGTTCCAAAATGTATCTAGGAACTGCTTGTTCTCTGCTCTCACTCGTTTGAGGTGCTGCCATTTAGCCAGGATGATCGCCCAGCAAAGGACCGATGCCGCGAGCAGCAAGAAGAGCACGAGCTTGGCCATCAACCCGGATTGGGCAATGAGGTCAAATACTCCAGTGTGAACGACTTGCGGCGTGGACATGGCGGTCTTCTCCTTTAGTAAACGAAGCTCAACGAGAGCGTTTCCAGGCGTTTCGAATGATATCGATAAGCAGCAGCCCCTGGAAAGCAAAACTTGAAAGCGGTCCGGATTGGCCTCCCGTGATGAATCGGCCCAAAGAGCCCGACCATTGCGTGCCAGCCCCGGCAGGCTTCACCAGCAAGATTCCCGAGGCTTCGCCTCCGAGCAATGGAAGGCTCAGCACGAGTTGAAAAACGATGAGGATTCCCGAGACGATGCCGACGCTGCGCATCGGTGAGTCTCCTTTAAGCGCCCTCACGCAAAGCGCCACCGAAAGCAAGGTGAGCGACGCGGTCTGTAGCAAGCTGAAGTCAAACTGAATGAGTTTGGATCCCAAGTACGCCGCTGTCGAAAGAGCGACGGCCGCACCATTCGGAATTCGGCTCGCAGCGCTCTTGAGCAGGACCCCACGAAAGACCCATTCTTCGACGTAGGCGAATGCCACGATCGCCAGAACGCGAGCTAAGATCCCGGCTGCTTCTAGCGGTGCTTCGGCCGGTTGGATGTAAACACCTAAGTATCGGTAAGCCCCGGCGATGAGGAAGGCGAACACGATGCCCACGGCCACCAGAGTCCCTTGCATCGCGCCCGGCATGAAGTCGCGCTGAAAAGGCGTGCGCGTAAACCACATGTCGGTGTCCCACTGAATGCCCCAACGCTTGAGCGGCGTGAGCTCGCGCACGATGGGGTGGATCGCTCGAAAGATCAGAGCAAACGCGCCTGCGCAAAGACCGGCAGTGAGAAGGGAGTTCGAAAAAAAAGCTTCGCTGACTTCATGAAACGTCGGTGGCGGCAGGGGCGGGCCGGCATCGCTTGCGCTCTTTCGGGACGAAACCACCCAGTAAGTAAAAACGGAGAGCAGCAACAATCGAAAGAAGGCGATGAACGCCGTGTAGAACGCGGCGAAACTCAGGCCGTGAATCAGCCAACCCCAGTTGCGGTAAAGACGCTTACCGAATGCCGCGGCGGGGTGGGGTAGCGGGACCATTCCGCCGTAGATTCTTCCGGATAGAGGACGGCGCGTGTGCTGAGACGGGGGTGTCAAAAAGTTTCTCCTCCTCCAAGCTCCAGTGCAGCCGGATATCTTCAGCATGGGCCCAGACTAGCGGACATGCAACCCCAGCCGGAGCTTGCGCTACGACCTTGCCGCCCTCCGTCTTAATGTCCCATTGTTCGGGAATCAGGCCCGTCGATGTGGCCGTATCCTCTAAGAGGTTGAGCTGAGCCAAAGCCCGGCTCGAGTCGCTTGCTGCGATCGCGTAGTGGCCGCGTTCGCCTGCTAAGATGGGCCAGTAGCCGCCTTTGTGATTCAGGCCGTAGCCGTCGCGATTGTAGCGACCGTAGAGGCGCGCCTGGCCAATCGCTCGAGTCCAGCGCGAGGCGATCTTGAGGCTGGGTTTTTCGAGTGCCTCGAGCGTGAAACGAATGCGGGGATCGATCGCGGTGCGAACGCCTAGGCGGACGAGCTCGAGAAATCCTCCGTCTAGAATCTCCTGGCTTCCCGCCATCCCGCCGCCGTTGGCGATTCCGTAGCGCTCGTTGAGATCCGGGCGTCCCGAGGGGCTAATGCGGAGGTAATATTCCTTGCCGTGTTGGCCTTCGGGCACGAGCGTCCAACTCTCAAGCGAAGACTCCCAAGTATTGCCCACGCGCTCAAACGAGGGGTCATCCAAAAGTCGTGAGGCCTCTCGAAGCGCCGCAATCTCAGCGGCTAGAGTCGAAGGGCTGTAGCCACCTGCTTCTTCCCAGCGCTCTTGTTGGGTCTTAGGTCCGTTATCCACCAAGAAGGCCGCCGCCTTGCGAACCATGCTCTTGTACGTGCTCGTGAGCATGAACTCCGAGTCAATCTCGCTAAGCTTAGAAATGAGCAGGATCGGGTAGGCCGTCTCGTCGAGCTGCAAGCCCTTCCAGTAGGGCGCGCCATTGACCCACGTGTTTTGATGCCAGGAGCCGTCGGGTTTTTGAATGCTGGCTAGATACTGCGCTACGGAGCGAGCCGTACGGATGTCGCCAGCGGCTAAGAGCCCCATCGCGGCGTGGTACAGATCGCGCGGCCAAACAAGATGGTATCCGCCGGTGTTGTCCTCCGGAGCGCGATCGCCGTCCGGGATCGCAGGCGAGGAGAGCGAAGCGACGATCGCTCCGCGATGCGATTTATCTTCGTGCATCTTGATGATCTGAAGCGAGCGACGCGCAAACGTGCTTTCGGTGAGGAAGCGCCTGCGGCCCAATTTTTTTCGGCTCTCCGGAGAGAGGCTCTTGGTCGAGAGACCTTCGAGGTAGTTCTTCCACCCCTGTTCGTAAGCGTCGCGAACCCGTGCGAAAGGCTCGCGCAGTGCGAGCTTTGCAACACTCTGGGCTTCAAACACTGAGGATCCAAACCCCAATGCGAAATCCATTTCGATCACCGAGCGTTTTCCGATATCCAGTTGTGCGGTCAGCGCCACATTGCCTGGGCCGGCTTGCTTTTCGCGATGGGTGAGCCTGAAGTTGTGGCTCAGATCCTGCCAACCGTCGCTCGTGCCCACGTAGCCCACGCTTCCGGTTTCGAACGGGATGCTCGAGGCAAGTGCTGCGGCCGAGCCGCCCTTGCGGAAAGCAGTGAGCGTCGTGCCGTCCGGAATCTCTGCGTAATTGGCGCTGCCTCGTCCGTCGATGGCGGGTTTTAGAAGAATGTAAACTTGTGCAGCGCGAAGCAGGCGGATGCGCGCATGAATTCTGACTACGGGCGAGCGAGGATCGGCGACGATTTCCTGCCTGAGCTCGTAGAGGCCATTTTTGTCCTCGCCTTCGATGACCACGCCCATGCCTTCGTCCGAGTAGCTTACTTTGGAAATGAGATCCCGCTTTTGCTCAGAAAAGGTCGCGACGCCATCGCTCACCAAGAACTGCAGATCCCCGATTTGGGGGCGATCCACCGAGGGATAAAAAACCTCAGTTAGGATGCCCTGCGCTACGGTGAACCAAACCGGAGAAGCGGCACCTTTAGGCTCGTAAGCCGCTCCGATGGCTTGCTTCCAGGCAGGCGCCCAGGTGTGCGCGATGCCCGGTGCACCCGGAGGCTGAGCGCGCACATCGTGGATTTGCGCAGCCAAAAAAATGACGACCAATGAAACTTTTACAAACCGTGGATTTCGCCCCATGCAGCTCGTGTCTCTCGACGGTAGCGTTCATGTCAATCAAAACGCTCTTGTGCTATTCTGGGCACCGCTTCATCCGTTGGCTCGGGGGCCATGGGTGCAGAGTCGTTCAGGGGGAATTTCGGTGATTCAGCTTCAAAGCGTTTCAAAATCCTATCACGGGCAGACCCGCGTTTTGGACCACGTCCAGCTCGAAGTGAGCAAAGGCGATTTCCTTTATGTTGTCGGCGGAAGCGGAGCGGGAAAATCTTCGCTGCTTCGGATTTTAGCCACCGACGACGAGCCCACAGCAGGCAACGTCTCTCTTTTTGGTTACGACCTCTCACGATCGCCAGCCAACTTAGTCACGCGTATTCGTCGCACGATTGGCTATGTGCCTCAAGATCTGCGCCTGATCGGCGATCTTTCGGTATTTGATAACGTCGCGCTCTCCGTTCAGCTCTCTGAGCGCAAACTGGGCGAAGCAGCCGCGCGCCAAGAAATATTGGCGCTCCTCGCGCGCTTGGGGCTGGAAGCCAAAAAGAATTTACCTGTCTCGATGCTCTCTGGCGGCGAAGCGCAACGCGTGGCTTTTGCTCGAGCCTTGGCTCGTAAGCCTGAGCTCATCATCGCTGACGAGCCCACTGGATCGCAGGACAGAGATTTTACGTGGTCGATGATGGATCTCCTTTTGAAAGCCAATCTCGAGGGCACCACTGTGATCGTGGCCACCCACGATCGCGAGATCGTCAGGCGAGTGCGCAAGCGCTGCGCGGTGCTCAAGGAAGGACGCCTGCGCGTTGAGGACGGTCTATGTATTTACTGAAGCTCGCAATGAGGCCCTGGCGCCGCGCGCCGCTGAGCCAAGTTTTTTCGTCTCTTGCCGTAGGGCTGTTGCTCGCCCTCATCGCGTTCATGGGCTGGTTTCAAGAAGGACTGGCGCCGCTCGTGGAGCGACTCAAGCAAGAGCAAGTGGTCACGGCTTACATCGATTCGAAGCGCGATCCCGCGAATGACGGCCAGATCGCCGATGAGATTCGCACGCGCCTTAGCGCCGCGCAGGTTTCGGCCGAAGTCGAGGTCGTGGGCGTTTCGTCGTTTCTCAAAAAGCTGCAAGCTTCCTATCCCGATTTGGCGCGCGAGCTCGAGGGTTTGGGTGCTGAGATTTCGGCCATTGTCCCTCGCTATGTCAGCGTGGCTGGCGTGTTGACGGATTCGGGTGTTTCGCAGATCCGTTCGGTGCCTGGAGTGGAGAGCGCAGAGAGCTCAAAGGATCGTTATCGCCACATCGTCGGAGCGTTTTCGGCCGTGCGATGGATCGCGCGCGCGTTGGCCTTGGGGCTTGCGCTAGCGCTCATCACGGGTCTGGTGCACTTGGCTAAGATGAATTCGTACCTCCATCGCGACGCGCTTTTGGTTCTTAGGCAGTGGGGCGCATCTCGAATGACGACGCGAATTTTCGGATTGCCTCTCAGGTCTGGGAGCGGGACTTTTGGGCGGCTGCGCGGGCGCCTTGTTTTGGTTGGGCGCGCGCGGTCCTGTGGTTTCGGCCATCCGTGGGCTTTCGCCTTATCTCAAACAGCTTGCTCGATCTCGGTGGAGCAAACTCTCGTGCTCGTCGCAGCAGGGGCTTTAGTGGGCGCTCTTGCCGGCTGGGCTGGCCAATGGGCAGGCGATGAGAAGTAGTTACGCGGTTCTTTCTTTCCTTGCCGTCAGTGCGACTGCGTTTGCAGCTCCGATTCCTCCCAAGCTAAGCGGACGAGCATCGATCCCACGCGTTACCTCCAACGGCCATGCCTCTCAGCTTGCGGCCGAGCTGCGGATGCTCAGGCAAAGGGTTTTAGATGTCGAAGGAGCGCTTGTCTCGTCGGTTAAGAGCAAGAAGGCGGCTAAGCAGCAGATCGCTCGGATCAAAGAGCTTTTGAGCCTGCAGAAGCGCGAGCGCGAAGTCGCACGCAAGCGCGTGAAAGAGCTGGAGCATACGGTGAGCGAGCTTGAGGCTCGTCGTGGCGCACTGGCTGGCGAGATGATCCAGCAGCGTGAGACGATTCGCAAAGCCCTTATCGCGTTGGATACCGCGCCCGTCAGGCCTGATCAGCAGGGTGCTGAGAGCTTGCACCTGCCGGATCAAGAGCGTCTTGAGGCCCCCAAGCGCCGAGTTCTCGCTGCTCTCGTTGACCGAGGCGTTAAGGAGATCGAAGCTCTGCGAGCGGATCTCAGCGACGCATCTCAGTTAGCGGACCTGATCTCCGAGGAGCGTCGCGAGATCGCAAGCCTCCTGCAAGATATCCAGGAGCAAGAAGGCCTGTTGGTCTTGAATCAAAACCTTCAGAAGGACCTGCTTAAGCGCGCCCATTCCGAGCGCCTAGCGCAATTAGAGAACTACCGAAGGCTCAAGATCGCTCAAGCCCAGGTCGAGCGCTTGGTGACAGATTTTCAGTCGCGTAAGGAACTTCAAAAAACCATTAAGCAGGAGCGCGATCAGGAGCGTTGGGCTCGCGAGCTTGCCGATGCCCCGTTCGCCAAGCTCAAGGGTAAGCTCTCTCTTCCCATCGCTGATGGCAGGGTGACCGGTGAGTTTGGTCGAGTGCTTGATCCAAAGAGTCAACTCTACGTATTTAAGAAGGGAATTGAGATCCAAGCCCCTCCTGCAAGCTCGGTTACGAGCGTTTGGGATGGCCAAATCGCGTTTATCGGCGAGCTACAGGGTCATGGCCGCGTCATGATCGTCGACCACGGGCACCATTATTATACTTTGCTGGCTAACTTGGGATCGTTGACCAAAAAGGAGGGGGAAAAAATTCACCAGGGAGAAACATTGGGAGTTTCCGATGCGTCTGGTGTGCCCCTATACTTTGAGATTCGGGAGAAAAACATCCCTGTGAATCCGTTGCAGTGGGTGCGCCGTTAGTCTAACTTGAGGACCAAGTATGTTGAAATTAATGCGCAAGTTGTCGTTGACCGTTTGGATGTTCACCCTGTCTTTCGGAGGAGTATGGGCCGGCCAAACGCTGACACTGCACTTGCTTGCTGCGACAAGCGCCCACGCTAAGCCTTCACTAGGCGAAGCCAAGTCGGGCGCCGGCACCCAAGACCGATACGAAAACCTAGAGCTCTTTCAAAAGGTTCTTCATTACGTCGAGAACAACTACGTCGACGAAGTGAAGAACAAGGATCTCATCTACGGCGCGATCAAAGGGATGCTCGAGACTCTCGACCCGCACTCCCAGTTCATGACTCCCGAAGTCTTCAAAGAAATGAAGACAGATACCCAAGGCAAGTTCGGTGGCCTGGGCATCGAAATCGGTATGAAGGACAATATCCTTACTGTCATCGCCCCGATCGAAGATACCCCAGCTTGGCGCGGGGGCCTTAAGCCCAACGACCGCATCGTTAAGATCAACGGTGAGTCCACCAAGGGCATGTCGCTCATGGAAGCCGTCAACAAGATGCGCGGCAAGAAGGGTACGGACGTCACGCTCGCGATTTATCGTGACGGATTTGAGCGTATTAAGGACGTCAAGATCACGCGCGACATCATCAAGATTCAATCCGTGAAGTACGAAGTGCTGGATTCGCACATCGGTTACATGCGCCTGACGACTTTTAACGAGTCAGCGGGATCCGACCTGCGCAAAGCGCTCGATACGATGAACAAGAAAGACAAGCTGCGTGGTCTCGTGTTTGACCTGCGCACCAATCCAGGCGGCTTGCTCGACCAAGCTGTCGAAGTGACCTCATTGTTCGTCGACAAGGGCGTCGTGGTCTCTACGATTCCTCGCAACAAGGACGAAGCCAAAGTCCTACATGCCATCGAAGGGCGCGCTAACAAGGACATTCCTCTGGTCGTGCTGGTGAATTCAAGCAGCGCTTCGGCAGCTGAGATCGTCGCAGGCGCCCTGCAAGACCATCACCGCGGAATCATCATGGGGCAGCCTACGTTCGGAAAAGGCTCCGTCCAGACTCTGATCGAGCTCGGTGCTGATGTGGGCCTCAAGCTCACGATCGCGCGTTACTACACGCCGAGCGGCCGCAGCATCCAGGAAAAGGGTGTTCAACCGGACATCATTTTGGATGAGTACGATCCTAAGCTTCTGGCCCAAGCCAAGCTCAAGGGTGAGTCCTTCCGCGAGCGCGATCTGAAGGGCCACATGGTCAATACGGATAAGGAAGCCGCTGAAGCTGCAGCAGAAGAAAAGAAGAAAGACGACTTCAAGCGCGAAGAGCTTGAGGCTTTGGCAGCTAAGAAAGCTAAGGGCGGCAAGGGCGCTGATAAAGACGATGACGACATGACGCCCGTAAAGATCTCGCCTAAGGACGACTATCAGGTTCGCGAAGCTGTGAACTATCTGAAGTCCTTTGACATCATTAAGAAGCTTGCTTCCGGCACGCCTGCGCAAGCACCGACCGAAGCGAAGAACTAGAAAGACCGGTTTCGGTTTCAGTCAGAGAGCAGACTTAGAATCGACGCCATGTCAGCGCAGCCTGATTTAATCCTGCACTCATTCCGGCGTTGTCCGTTTGCGATCCGCGTGAGGATGGTGCTTGAGGAGAAACAAATTCCCTTTAGCGTGGTCGAAGAAAGTTTAGCGAATCCGAGCGAGCAGCTTCTCGCTCTTCATCCTCAAGGCCTCGTGCCTCTCTTGCGGCACGGAGAGCACGTCGTGTACGAATCTTCGGTCATCACGGAGTATCTGGAGGACCTTTTTCCCACGCCCCCGCTGATGCCACAGTCGCCTAAGGACAAAAGTCGCGTGCGACTCTGGACGCATTGGTGCAACCAGATTTTTAAGCCCGACTTAGATCGTTTTAAGTATGAGTTCGCAAGCTTCAACGAACTCGACCGTTCGCAGTTGGTTACGCGTTTGAATGCTCAATTGGACCAGCTCGAAACGGCGCTTAGTGGCCAGCCCTTTTTGTTGGGAGATTCATTCACTTTGGCGGATGTTCACGTCTTTCCGTTCGTACGACAATTCACACGCGTGCGACCTGCATTTCCGGGCCTGGACAAACGTTTAGGCGTCTCACGCTGGCTTGAAGGAATTCTAAAGCGCCCGAGTTTTGCGCGTGTGATGGCTCAACCCTAGACGCCCTTTCTCAACGGTGAACCTTGTCGCGCGCGTGACGCGCTGAAACGAAGGTCTTAAAGCCCAGCGTTGGCCGGGTCAGCGGGATTAAACCAGCAGCGTGGAAAAAGATCCTGGCAGTCTCTAAGATCGTTATGGCATTCAAGAGCCGCCATAAAAGTATCCATCCGGCACTGAGGTTGGGAGTGATCCAAGCGTGTTTGTTTTGCTTTGGAGCGGTCTCGATTCTGTTCTTTCATGGAAGAGTCCATCGTATCGCTGATATCAGGCAAGCGATCAAATGTATTGCAGACAGATGCTCTGGCGATGCGTGCATCGATCGTCAGAAGCCTGGGTAGAGGCTTCTTTCCGCGACCTTCTAGGTGGGGCAAAACTTTTCGCAAGCAACTAACGGCAAAAAAATCCGACAAACCTTCGTTGTACGAAAAAGGAGTGTTCTTGGTGTCTCGATGAATTGTTGCGATCGAGTGTCCTATCTCGTGGCAGAGCACTGCGGCTAGAGAGTCTTCACTGGCGCATTCAGCGAGCAACGGCCGCATATTGATCTGGATCCGATAACCTTCTAGCCCAGGTATAATACTGTTTGTCGCAGTTCCCATTCCCACCTTTTCTATTCGATAGTTGACGATAGGACGGCCTGTCATCTCTTTTACGATCGGTCCGAACTCTGCGTGGACCTGCTTGATGGTCTCTTGGACGAGCTCATCCGAAATGTAGTCGGGGAGGCCCTCCTCAGAATCCTCCGCCTGGACGAAAGGGATCGCAAGCGATGCACAAGCGATTAAAAAAAGAGAGCCCCACAGAGAGTAAGTCGTCGAGCGTAAGTTCCGTGAAGAATGGAAATTCATGCGAAATACCATACTAAATTTGTCCTGAATCAGCAAGACACCCGTTAAGCCAATGCTTACTGAGTCCTATGCTCTCGGGTTTCCTTCGCTTTCCTGAACAGAGGGTTTCAGTTCACCTGGGGCACCTCTAGCAGCGCTACTTACACTTCTTGAGGTCGAGAGTTTTACCCGTGAGTTTCTTGTAAGCGGCTTTGTGCTCGTTGATTGAAGCTTCGGCGGCTGCAACCGCTTCTCCAGCTGCGTAGAGAGCCTTTTCATCTTTTACGCCACTTACTGAAGATATCTTCTTTTGGCGCGCGATCTCTGCTTCAGAGGCTTTCTTTTGATCCTTTTGGCTGCACGCCGTATTGAAATGATATTCGGGCGTCTTCTTATACTCTTCTTCCATCTTGCTCTTTTCGGCGCCGGCTTTCAGGTCGAGCTTGCCAAGGGCGATGAGTTTTTCGAATTCATCATACTCCTTGAGAACTCGGCACGAATCCAAGCCAGAGTCGGGTTTGCATTGGGCGGCGTTGGCGCCTTTGAGCGCTTTTTCGGTGGCGGTGAAACGAGTTTGAAACTCGGGCGTCCAGAACGGAGCTGCCGCGCTATGGTCCTTTTTGTACTCCGCTTGGTTCTTCTCGGTGAACGCAGTCATTGCAGGCACGGCGGTCCTTGGATGCACCGTTAAGAGCAAAGAGACAATGGCATCGCAGTTTTTTCCCGCGGCGATCTTGGCAAAGTCATCGGCGCCCGTCTTGTCGTCCGAATGCCCGTCTTCAAGCTTGATGTCGTTGGCATAAAGGTAGCTCACGAGGTCCGACCTGCAGTCCTGGAGCAGAATTCCAGCGCGAACCGCCGTATGAATCGCCACTCGTTTATCACCGCCGCTGATGTGCTCGATATCCACGAACATTTTGAGGATATCGAGACTGCCTACTTCGATAGCGTGACTGAGATAGCGCGTCTGAGCATTGCTCTCCTCATCGGGAGGAAAAGCATCCGAGAAATTCAACGAGGGTTCGAGGTCCGGAAATCCATTGTGCGAGAAAAAGAACAGTCGAACGACCTCGATGTTCTTGTCCAAGAACGCTTTATTGAACTGTTCGGCACTGTCGTAAGCGATGAAGTGTTTTGCCTTCAGTTCGGCGCGCGCGTCGCCCTTGGAGATGGCTAAACTAAAAGGTGACCAAAACAAAGCAACACCGGCAACAGCCAAGCTGATGAGTTTCTGCACGGTAAGATACCCCTTTGGCCGCTTATCGGCCCTTTAGAGATGAATCTTAACTGGCTGCGCAACGACCCCCAACAGCTGACAACCGCCCGCACCTAGTATAGGGTCCCCCTCATGAAGGGCAGCCCTCCTCCTAGCGATCTGTTTGACCTGCCGCTGTTCTCAGCGGCCGCGCCTCAGCAGCCACCTGCGCCCACTCCGCGCGCTTCTAAAGCTAAACCTGCGCCCGCCGCGCCCGAAAAGCCCGCGCTCCCCGCCGAAAATCCCCAGTGGACGGTAAGCGAGCTCACCCAGCGCATCAAGGGTGCGATCGAGCCGCAGTTCATGCAGGTCTGGGTCAAGGGCGAGATCTCCAATTACCGCCCGACACACTCGGGGCACGCGTATTTTTCGCTTAAAGACGCTCAGAGCCAGATTTCGGCTGCCATCTTTGGATGGGGCGCCCGAAAAAAGCCTTTCGACCTTAAGGATGGGTTGAGCGTTTTGTGTCGCGGCAAAGTGACGGTCTACCAACCGCGCGGAAGCTATCAGCTCACCATCGAGTCCATTGAGCCTCTGGGCGCAGGCGCGCTTCAGATGGCTTACGAGCAGCTCAAAGAGAAGCTCGCCGCTCAGGGGCTTTTTCGCTCCGAGCGAAAGCGCAAGCTCCCGCCCTTTCCGACTCGCATTGCTGTGGTCACTTCGCCCACGGGAGCTGCGATTCAAGACATGCTCAATATCCTGCGCAGACGCGCGCCGGGTATCCGCGTGACGATCATCCCAGCGCAAGTCCAAGGCGAGGGCGCTGCTCAGCAGATCCTTCGTGGACTGCAGATGGCCAATCGCTGGGGCTTGGGCGACGTCGTGGTGCTTGCGCGCGGTGGCGGCAGCATCGAGGACCTTTGGGCTTTCAACGACGAAGCGTTGGCGCAGGCGATTGCGACTTCGCGGCTTCCTGTCGTGTCCGCTGTTGGCCACGAAATCGATTTTACGATCGCGGATTTCGCGGCCGACCTCAGGGCGCCTACGCCTTCGGCCGCAGCTGAGATCCTCAGCCAGGGTTGGGTGGATGCCCGCGAGCGCGTGGATTCGGCTTCGCGCAGACTCACGCTGCTGACTCAACGAGAGCTGCAGCTCAAGCGCGCGGCTCTGATGCAGCTTTCCTCGCGGCTGGTCAATCCGCGCGATCGTCTGCGCGAGCAGATGCAGCGCGTTGATGAAGCGGGCCTCAGGATTGAGCAGGCCATGCGCCGTAGGCTGGACCGATCGCGCAGTGCGTTCAGAGAGACAGCCGCTCGACTAGAAGCGTTATCTCCGCTGCGGGTGCTGGATCGCGGGTTTGCTTTGGTAACCGATGCCTCGGACGAAAGAGTTGTCATCAAATCGGTTCAGCAAGTAAAATCAGAGCAGGAGATGGTGCTGACTTTCGCAGATGGGCGAAAGACGGTTCGCGCCATTTAAGGCTCTATTCGACTCAATCGGGTTTGGCTCAAATGGGGGGTGGCTCTGGGGCTCTGCGTTTCGCACGCGGCTACCGCAGCTGCGTCCATCTCCGGCGTCTCGCCGCAACTCGATCCCGACAAAGTTCCTAACGGTTCCGTATTTTTGCTCAAGGTAAAGCTTCCAAGCGAGCTGGCTTCTCTTCCGGAGGAGTCCCTCGCGGTGGAGTTCGCGGATCGTAAATTTCCGTTATTTAAACCTGCCGGATCCGATGAATTTGAGGCGCTTGTAGGTGTGCCGCTAGAGCACGGTGTGGGACCCAGCAAGGCCAAGATCTTGGTTACTCAAGGCGATCAGCGCTCGGAGCATGAGATCGAAGTCCAGGTCGTGGACGGAAAGTACGAAGTTCAGCGCCTGACGGTAGCTCCTAAGTACGTCGAGCCTCCCAAGCGCTTTCATAAGCGCATCCAAGAAGAAAACCACCTCATCGGCGAGCTGTACTCGCGCGTTACTCGCAAGAAGTATTGGGAAGGGCCCCTGAGGCTTCCTATCGAAAGCCCGATCACCGGATCATTCGGTGCGAGGCGCGTATTCAACAACACGCTCAAGAATCCTCATGGCGGCACGGATCTTAAGGCTGCGATCGGGACGCCGATTCATTCGTCGGCTTCGGGAGTGGTGATCATGGCCCGCAATCTCTACTACACGGGCAACACCATCATCGTGGACCACGGTTACGGAGTGCTGACTTTGTATGCGCATCTCTCTAAGATGAAAGTCAAAGAGGGCGATGAAATCAAAGGCCAGCAGGTCTTGGGCCTGTCCGGGAAGACGGGGCGCGTCTCAGGTCCCCACCTGCATTGGCAGGTGATCGTAGGCCATGTGAAGGTAAACCCCATGGATGCCATTAAGGTGGTTCGATGAGAGCAAAGATAGCTGCTGTCGCTTTGATTGCCCTCCTTGCCAGCGTGCCCTCGGCTTGGGCCGCTAAGTACGGAGTTATCACCGTTGATGCCACTCCCGTGCTTGGAAATCGGGATCCCGGCGCACAGCCTCTTGAGCTTTTGAACCGCGGCCAGACCGTGGGTGCGAGCGATCAGGACTACGGTGGCTACTACCGCGTAAGGACCGCACAAGGGACGGTGGGATGGATTGCAGCCGAACGGTTGCAAATCCGTGACTACCCTTCGGCGGGCCAAAATGCCCAGCCTCAGCGTCCCGCGGCTACCGCTTCCTCCGATGCGGATTTCAGGCGTTTTGCCGTTCGTCCGTTTGGCGGCATGAGCTTCTTGAACATGAGCACGGCCTACGCTGCTTCGGTGCCGCCGACCGGCGGATCGGGATTCACGGGCCTGACTCTGAGCTACGCGTTTGGCGGTGAGTTTGGGGTGTACTTGATCAAGCGCTTAGCGCTCGTGGTGCGCGGCGAGTACCTGCTGGGGTCTTCCACGGGGCAGGACTCGAGCTTCAACTATTCGTTCTACTCAAGCGCGATACCGATCTACGGTGGAGCGCAGTTCAATATCGTAGATCTCCCTCGCTTCATGCTGCGCATCTCGGCGTACGCTGGTTATTGCCCCAGCATCGGGCATGTCGTGAGCAATGTGACCCAGGGTACGACCGTTTCGTTTGCGGGTTCGGGCTTCACGGCTATGGGAAAGCTTGATTTCGAATTGAGGCTCACGCCTTTGTTCTCGCTCTTGATTGGCGGCGGCTATCGCTACTTGAACGGCGGCACGTTTGATACGAGTTCCAGCCCCGTCGGGATCTCCGTCTACTACGGAAGGCCCATCGCCCTGGATCTTGGCGGTATTATCGCCCAAGCAGGTATTGGGCTGAACTTCTAGGCTCTCAACCTATTTCGAAAACTTGTACCCAACGCCGCGCACCGTCTCAAAGTGCTGGGCCGGTTCGCCTTCGGTTTGGAAGTACTTTCGCATGCGGGCTAGAAATTGGTCCACGGTGCGGGTCTTGGGCAGGAGCGTGAACCCCCAAACCTCGCGCAGCAATTCGGCGCGCGAGACGATGCGACCTTCGTTTCGAATCAGCATGCTTACGAAGCGAAACTCTAGGGGCGTAAGCCTCTGCCATCCCTTGGGGCCTCGCACGCTCATATTGTTGACGTCCAAATCCCAAATGGCTTCTTCCTGTGCCAGGGGAGCGGGAATGCGTCGTGAAAGCGCCCGAATGCGAGCTTTGAGCTCATCCCAGCTGAAAGGTTTGGCGAGGTAGTCATCCGCCCCTGCATCAAGTCCCTCTACTCGTTGGGGCGGGCGACCTTGCGCGGTGAGCATCAAGATTCCGCCGCTATAGCCTGCTTTCCGAAGCTCAATACAAAGATCCAATCCGTCGCAATCTGGCAGCCCGCGATCGATGAGCATGAATTGCCAAGCGTCGGTGGTCGGGCGCTTTCCTTCGGGCCAAAGCACTTGGCGAGCTTGCGCCAGCGAGGCGCACCATTGCTGCTCGAAGCCCAGTTGAATGAGCGCGATTCGAATCGAATCGGCGAGCATCGGCTCGTCTTCAACAAGAAGGCATTTTCCCGCTACGTTAGCCATGTCGCCCCCGGTCCTTCGAGCGTAAATACCGCTCCTTTGCCCAAGCCGGGCTTGAAGCGGTGATTTGAATGCCCATCTGCCGGCAAAGCCTTCGAGCGAAGAACAATCCTAGCCCAGTTCCGGCGATGCGTACGGGACTTCCTTGCTTGCCGCGGTAAAAACGATCAAAAAGCCGGGGCGCTTCCTGCGGGTCAAATCCAAAGCCCTGGTCTTTGACCTCAAGCCGCCAACGTACTTGTCCGCTGGGTTGGGGCAACAGCTGAGTCTCGAGGTGGATGGGGCTTCCGGAGGGAGAAAATTTAGCGGCGTTCTCGACCAGCACGTCCAGTACTCGCGACCAAGCGTCTGCTTCGATTCGGGCGTGAACCCTTAGCGGCTCTCCCTTGCGCAGGATCACCATCGAATCGCCTCGGGCTTGTCGCCAGCGTTCGATGCGCTCGCTGAGCATCGATTCAAGCTCGTGCATCGAAAGCGCGAGCCCGGGTTTGCGCCATTCTAGGCGCGCGGCTTCGAGCAGGCCTTCGACTTGGGTCTTGAGGCGCTCGAGCTCGACGCGATGATTTTGCCAGAGTCGCTCGCTGGTTTCGGCATCGATGCCTTCTTGCCTGAGCAGGCCCGAGCAAAGCTCAAGCGTCGCGATCGGTGTTTTTAACTCGTGGGTGACTCCGGCTAAGAACTCGCTTTGCATATGGTTGAGGCGCGTCTCGCGGAGCACCTTCATAAAGAAGAGCACCATGTTGAAGATCAAAAAGGCGAAGCCCAGCATCCCGAGTGCCATTCCGGCAGCTGCCGAGCTAGGAATGCGTGCCCAGACAAAGTTCCAGCCCGCGGCCAACCCCGCAGCGACGGAGGCGGTCACGACGAACAGAAATATCCAAATTGCTCGTTTAGGTCTTTCGAGTCTCAAGGACATGAAAAAAACGTATCCCCGATCCGTCATGGCGTCGAGCCCAGAGAAGTGGTTTCATGGCGTTGAACGTGAAGAAATTACGCTCCGCGCATTTCGGCATTCTCGCTTTGCTTTTGCTTGCTTCTTTTTCTCCGGCTCGTGCTGAGGAGGTCGAAGTAGGCGGAGGTCGGTTTCAAAATGAACTGGCGCGCGAAGGGCTGTCGAGATTCTCGCTTGAGATCGACCCTGAACCCGCCGGAAAGATGATCGAGCGATTTGAGATCGCTCAAAACGACGTCATCATTCCTCAAGACCCCTATCCAAAATGGCCCACGATCTTCCATGCGCTCACTAAACGCGAGGTGGTCGAACGAGAGCTGCTCATTCAGGTGGGGGATCTCTGGAACGCCGAGCGAATCACCGAAGCTGAGCGCGCGCTGTTGACGAATGTATTCCTGTCGTCGGCCCAGATTCTCCCGGCCCGTGGTTCAGCGCCTGACAAGGTGATTGCGGTCGTAGTGACGATGGATCTCTGGAGCCTGCGGCCTGGGGTCGATTTTACGATCGTGGGCAACACGCTTCAGTTTTTTGAGCTTGAGTTTGCAGAGCACAATCTGGGTGGTTGGAAGCGCAGGCTTGGAGCGGATTTCAGAATCGATTTAGGTAACGTCCTTTTTGGCGAGGAGTTTAGGGAGCCCAGGCTTTTTGGATCTCGTGTTCGATTTGATGAGAAAGTCGATCTGTACCTGGCGCGTTCGAACTTAGGAGTGCTTGAGGGCTGGGATGCGAACTTCGGGTTGGGTCGACCGCTTTTTAGTCTCGAGACGGAGTGGGCCTGGTGGGCGCGAGCCGGGATGTATCGCAAGGTTCACCGTTGGTATTCGGGCGCCAATCTCACGGTGTTTTCGACTTCGTCGGGCGAATCCGTGCCATACGCGTACTTGGTCAGCGAGCCCTGGACTGAGGCGGGAGTGACCTGGAGCCAGTGGATTTTTCCGCGTGAGTTGAAGCGCGATTTTTCTTTCTTGGGGGGTGCACGGTTTCGCCACTACGAAAACCGCGACGTGCTCACCTCGGTATCCAGTGCCGCTATCGGGGAGTTCAACTCCAACGCCCTTCCCACGGACGAGAGCTTCGGGTTTGTGGCTTTGCGGGCGGATCTTTACTCCACGCGTTTCGTGCGTGAGTACGATCTCGAGACATTTGCCCTGAACGAGGACCTTCGAGAGGGCTTCAAAGTTCGAGCGGCTATCGAAGGGGCCTATGGAGCCCTACCGTTCATTCGCCCCTATCTTGAGGCCGAGTGGTTAGGAGCGTTTGGGCCGGGAGCGTATCGACGTGACCTGCTTTTTGCGCAGGCCCGAGCGGAGACTCGGTACGAGCCCGGTCTTTTCTCGAGCTACGGCACTGCGTGGGTGAACCGGGTCTTGAGTGCATCGATCAAAAACACGACGCCGGTGTTTCTGAGAGCTCTGCGATTGGTAGTCGGAGCTCGTATCGTTGTTCGCGCGTTTGATCTGAGAAAAGAACTCTCGCCTCTGGGCGGCGATCGCTACTTGCGTGGCTTTCCTTCGGATAGCTGGATGGGAACCCAGGGCTGGGGCTTTAACGCTGAGCTCAGGACCCAGCCCCTGAGCTGGAAAACGTTCCATGCGGGTCTAGCCGTATTTGCGGATTGGGGAGATTCGCGGTTTGCGGGACCTGAGAGCTGGGGAGCGCATAAGTCCGTTGGAGCGGGCTTTCGGTTCACGGTCCCGCAGTTCATGAAAGAAGTGCTGAGACTGGATTTCGCTTTTCCGCTTGATGCCGCTCCCGCGCCCGGTCCGACCTATTTTACCGCTGCATTTGAGCAAGCTTTTTGAAGGTTTTCAGAGTCGAGCCTTTGTCGTACCTTTGTCGCGTGGGCGCACTCAACTCAGAGCTAAAGAAGAAGATCATCGGCGAGGTCCAAAGCCATTTTGCCCAGGAGGCGCTGGCTCCAGGACTCCCCGCCGAAGAGAAGAAGGAGCTCGAGCGTCTGAGCTCCGTTTTTCGTTTCTTTCCGTCTCGTCCCTTTGAGTCAGGGGATCCCATCTCGCCCGGAAGTCTCGTAAGGCTTGAGTTGGGTGCGCGATCGGCGCTTTACTTGCTTGTTCCCCAAGGCGGAGGACTGGTGCTCGCTGTGGACGGCGAGCCCGTGCAAGTCATTACCGACCAATCTCCCTTAGGCGCCGAGCTTTTAGGAAAGCATGTGGGCGACACCATCGAGGTCGCAGGTCGCGCGGAGCGGCGTAAGTACCGCCTAGTCGATCATGTCTAGCCTTCTTGTTTTTTTCCTCCTGGTCGCCGGACAAGCGCAAGCTGCGAGCGAGGGTGTTCGTTGGGTGATCCAGACGCGTGACTCGGGGGCGGCAAGCTCCGTGAGCGTAGAGTATATGGGCGAGCAGACCTTAAAGCGCCTTCGAGAGTACTCAGGAGGAGCATCCGAGGAGTTGAGGTATGTTCGCGCGCGCATTCCTTGGGCTGCGGCCGCAAGCAATCGCGCGGAGAAAAAGGCAGACGGCAAGTTTGAGTTCGATCTTTCGGGGCCAGGCACTCCCGGTCGGGTAGTTCCTGGGGATGACGCGCTGAACCTGTGGATTCCGCCGATAGAAGACCCCGTGATCGATTTTTTTGAGCCTCAGACTGAGTCTCGAGCGCGTTACCGCTCAATGGATCGAGAGCTCTCGGTTCTTTGGATCGTCGATGTTCAGTACGATACCGGAAGGCACAAGCCCGTCGTCGAGCGATCTGATTTCAAGGAGTCTTCTTTTGAGGCGATTTTTGACTCCGGGCCTGCCGAAACCGTCCTAACGGATGAGGAAAAAAAAGACCGCTCCTTGCCACCCCAAGCCTACGCGCTTCGAATGAAGCTCGTGTCCAGGGCTTGGGAGCTTCACGCGCAGGATGTTCTCGCGCTTCGAAAACGCTGGGCACTGTGGATGGGATCGCGGCTGCAGGGTGGCGGGCTGAGTGCCGTTCCGGGAGCGACTTCGCAAGTGGAGCTGGATCGGTGGGCGCGATTAGAGATGGGCCTTCGCCTGGGCGCGGATTTTCCGCGCTGGGAGAGCTTGGGGGTCGACACTTGGTTTGGGGGGCTGAGCTTCGCCGTGAACGCTTCGGTCGAAAAGCGGCTCGGCCGTTGGTTTAGCTTGCTCTTGGGAAGAGGGGAGTTTGGCCTTTTTTCGGGCAATCGCTTCGGCGTTTCGAGCGCCGAGCGTTCAGTGGAAGGGTGGCTTACGCTCGGGCCTGAGATCCAATTTCGAGTGCCTGGGATCAGCATGCCTCTTTCCTCGGGGCTTTCTTTTTTCTTTGTCGATCTCTACGCGAGGCCCTTTCTTCAGTACGTTTTTTTGAATGATCCGTTGGTCGCTGATTTTGGCGCGTGGTGGTCGCTCGCATGGTCGGCGGGCCTTCGCCTTGGTCGCGGCGACTGGCGTCCGGGTGTTTTGCTGGGCGGCCCGGTGCATTTAGCCATCAGCCTCAGGGCTCAAGGCGCGATACCCAACGTGGCTCTGAGTGGGCGCAGCTCTCCCTTGGCGTTTTGGGCCGGGGTGGAGGTGTACTGATGCGAGCACTCGTCGCGCTAGTCCTCCTTACTACCGCCTGCGCATCGAGCGAGATCGGTCGCTACGCCCGGCATTCGACGCTCTCCGGGGACTCAGGACAGATGCTATCGGAGTTAGGGCAGCTCATCTCGCGCTCTCAGATTCCGCTGAGCCATGTTCCTGAAGCGTGGGTGCAAGCGGATCGAGTGCTCAAGCGCCTGACCAATGGCGCCTCCCTCACGCGCCAGTACCGAGTCGGCGTCCTAGCCATGGGGCTACCCAATGCGTTTAGCCTTCCCGGTGGAGCCATCTACGTCACCGAGGGATTACTCTGGCGCCTGCAGGATGACGAGGCGCTTGCCGGAGTCTTGGGTCACGAGATCGCGCACGTCGAAATGCAGCATACCGCTCGGCGGATCGATCGAGCGGTTTGGGACGTGAGCTTTGGATTGGTAGGCAGTTTTTTTGATCAGCAAGAAGAGCTCGAAAGCGATGTGTTTGCCACGGATCTCCTCAAGCGCGCCGGATATGGAGTCCAAGGGTTCTCGCGGTTCTTTGAGCTCATGCAGCGACTCGAACGCCATGGTGAGGTTCCTCCTGGCGGCTTCCTGATGTCTCATCCTCCTACCCAGCTTCGGATCGATCGCTTGGCAGCAAAGCCTCAGGCTCAATCCCGCGCGGTCGCTGAGGACTGGAGCGAAATGAAGCGCGCACTCAGGCGCGTGCGGTTCGGAATCTCTGGATCCAAACTTCCTGAGGGGCGCGCTTGGTCGGCTCACCTGTGGTTCGAGCCTTTGGACGCTGCTTTCCTCAAGCGGATCTTTGATGCCGAAGCAGGGGTACCGGTTGATCTGGGTCTGAAGCTTTCGGAGAGCCGCTTATTGTTCCTGCGTTGGCTGTGGTTGCAGAATCAAGGCACCGAGCCTGAGTGGCGGGAGTTTCTTAAGAGCGAGCTTGAGCCTCGAGCCAAGGAGCGGGAGTGGGCGCGTCTTTTGTTGGAGGAAAGCGAACCTGAGCGTGCCTCGGTCGCTCCCGTACCCGAAGGGTGCGCCAGCCGCATCGAGTGCGCTGCCAGCCAGTTTGCTTGGCATCGACTTTTATCCAAAGACGACAACGAGACACTCAAGTGGGCGGACGCTGTGGTTGCAGACTGGAAGGCTCTGTCTGCCGAGCGGAGGCAGCACGCTTTTGTAAGGCTGTGGCGAGAGGACGCGCTGCTCTTTCAAACGGTTTTCAATTTGAATCGCCCCGTAAGACTGCGCGAGCGATCCAAGCTGGACGCCTCTAACGGAGTCACGGACGAGGACCTCGAGCAATCTGCTCGCCTCAAGGATGCACAGGTCGTCGAGTGGCATTGGCATCACGCCGAAAAAACCTGGGGCTACGATCGCTCGGGTGTGGAGGTGGTGGCGGCGCCCTGGGGATTTGCGCTTCAAGGCCCCAGTGGATGGTCTGGAATAGGCGCCTTGGGCATCGGTATGGGCTACGTCTGGCCGCGCTTTCGTATCGGCGTGGATGGCCAGTTTTTTCTTTTGACCGCTTCGGGATTCCGATTGGGACAGGGTCAAAGCGCCTCGATCTCAGGTGAGCTTCTGATCCTCCAATCCGCCGATGAGCGTTGGGAGTGGAGCTTAGGGCCTGCCTTGGGGTGGACTTCTCATCCTTCTTCGCTCAACGTGATGTCAACGGAGCTACGAATGACGACGAGCCTGAATTTCAGGTTAAATTCTGTTGCTGCTTCGCGTCAGTATTATTTGAGCCTCCGGGGTTTTGGAGGCGGAATGTTTCAAAATGCCGGATTCTTTGTGAGTTCGGGCGCCGCATTGCAGATCGCTGCGCGTTTTGGCGGCTCCCCGGCGACGGCCGAGAGCGAGGGATTTTCGGCCCCGCCTGAGTTTTTTTAGCTAATATATATAATGATGAGGGCACTGATCCTTCTGATGCTGAGTTTCTCAGCCTGCGCGACCCTGCCTCGGCTTCCTTGCTCCGAGGGGGGCCAAAAAGCGCGCGAAAACGCGGTTAAAGGCGATCACCCCAACAAGCAGTGCTACCAGCGCTTGGATCGCAATAAGAAATGGGTAAACGACGGTCCTTACATCGAGTGGCACCCCAACGGTAAACGCGCGCTCCTAGGCGAGTATCGAATGGGTCTGAAGCACGGAAAATGGGAAGAGTGGGATGACGTGGGCAAGCCGCTTTACGAGAAGCACTTTGTCGACGGCAAGGAAGTGCCCCGGTTCAATACCCCCGACAAACCGATCAAGGTAGAGCAAGCGGCTCCCGTGGCCGCAAAGCCTGGAGCCGCAGCTGCGGCGGTTCCCGTTGCTCCGGCGGCTTCTGCTGCTGCACCTGCTGCTCCAGCGGTCGCACCGACACCTCAACCCACGCCCGCAGTCGCACCTGCACCCGCACCGATATCCGAAAAGAAACCCTAACCCGTGCTTCTTTGGATCCTTTCGTATCTGGGTGGTTTGCTCACGATTTTAAGTCCATGCATTCTGCCCGTCCTTCCGTTCGTGTTTAGCAACGCGCAAGGGTCTTTTAGGAAAAGCGGGATTCCGATGCTACTGGGCATGGCCGCAACCTTCGCGGCGTTCTCCTCGCTTGCGGTCTTAGGTGGCTCTTGGGCCGTAAGCGCCAACCAATGGGGAAGACTCATCGCAGGCCTGGTGCTCGTGATCTTTGCGCTGACGCTGATTTTTCCGTCGCTTGCCGAACGCATCACCCATCCGTTGACCCAGCTGGGAGCTCGCTTGAGTCAGGCAAATCCCCAAGAGCAGTCTTGGAGTCGTTCGTTGGTGATTGGCGCAGCAACCGGTTTGCTTTGGGCTCCGTGCGCAGGTCCTATTTTGGGATTGATCCTCACGGGAGCTGCGCTTCAGGGTGCTAGCGTAGGGACTTCAGTCTTGTTGCTCGCCTATGCGCTGGGGGCCGCCACTTCGCTTGCGCTGGCTTTGATGGCCGGAGGGCGGCTGCTCAAGACGATGAAGAAATACCTCGGCGCGGATATCTGGGTGAGGCGCGTTTTAGGTTCATTTGTTTTGCTCGGAGTTCTTGCCATCGGCTTGGGTTGGGATCGCGGCATCTTGACTCAGCTCTCGCGCCTGCAGACGGAGTCGTGGGAGCAAAAGTTGGTTCAGTGGTTGAGTCCCACTATTGCTGACAACGAGGTTCAAGAGCTTCCAGAACTCGTAGGCGCCACGCGATGGATCGGCTCGGAGCCCCTTTTGAAAGAGAGTTTGCGGGGCAAGACCGTGCTCGTGGATTTTTGGACCTACTCCTGCATCAACTGCCTGCGCTCCATTCCTTATGTCCAGGCCTGGTGGGAAAAGTATCGATCCAGAGGGCTTGTTGTCATCGGCGTGCACGCGCCCGAATTCGCGTTCGAAAAAGACGTCGCTTCGGTGCAAGCAAAAGTGCACGAGCTGGGGCTGAGCTACCCTGTGGCCGTGGACAATGAGTTCAAACTTTGGCGGGCGTTTAAAAATCGCTACTGGCCGGCTCACTACTTGATCGATGGAAGCGGGAAGATCAAGCATCGCCAATTCGGCGAAGGCGATTACGAATCCACCGAGAAGGCGATTCAAGATCTGCTTGCTGAGCGAGATGGGAAGCCCAGTGACGGGCAATTTGTCCGGATCACCGCTCGTGGCGCTCAAGCTCAGGGCTCCGAGGCCTCAGAGCAATCGCCCGAAACCTATGTCGGATACGCTCGAGCGGAGCATCGGATCTCCGAGCCCGAGGCCGTGCGTGAGCGCGAGCAGAGCTATAGTCTAGGACGCGACCCCGCTCGCGATGAATGGGGCCTCACCGGACGGTGGATCGTGCGCGAGGAGCATTCCGAGAACGCGGCGCCCGGTGCGAAGATCGTGTACCGTTTTCATGCCCGGGACTTGCATCTGGTGCTCGGACCCGGGGTGAGCGGCAAGCCGGTGCGATTTAGAGTGAAGCTCAATGGCAAGGCGCCTGGTGCAGCCCATGGCATGGATATTGATGCGGGCGGGAACG
>JBGAWT010000230.1:0-4526 GCA_044227445.1 Bdellovibrionia bacterium
GCTTGCTACCGGCGGCTTGGAAGATCTTTCCAATCTCGGTGTTGTTCTCTTCGAATTCTTTTTTCGCCAGCTCGACTAGGCTATCGAGTCGATTCGCGAACCGGACGCCGATTTTGACCTGCTCCGAAACTAGGGCGACCTGAGCTGCATACTGCTGATTTTTTTGGTGGACCCCACCCTGAAGATCCATCGCCATCTGCTCAAGGGCGTCCTTGATGTGCCGATGTCCTACCCACTTCGTCGCCGCCAAGAGCTCATTGCCCAAGCCGACCATCATGGCGCTACGCAAGACCCCTTCGCCAATAGAGACCTCGTCACGCCCGTGCTGTTGATTGACCTTAGGTTGGCTCAGAAGAACGCCTGTGGACTTCAGGCCCAACAAGAAAGAGTATTCCTTCACGGAAAGCTGGTAGCGCTCCAAATTTAGCCCATCGCCTGGTCCCGCGTAAGAAAGCGGAATCGAAAGGCAAATCAGTCCAAATAAAGCAGTGTGAAGCCTTTGGAATACCATATTGATGCAGTGCATTATTATCACTGACTATTTATGTCAACTTGTTTTTGAGACGTCCGAATGCTAAACCTCCGCCCATGAATCGGCTTCTGGCTTCGTTCATAGTCCTAAGCATTGCGCTACCCACTGGGGTCTACGCCTACTCCGTCGAAACGCATCGAAAGATCACCCGAAGCGCCGTGGAGCGATATAACGCCTGTTTAGCCACCCACAAGCTCACGAAGATCTCCCCTGAACAAGCCGAGCAAATCGAATCGGGTAACGACTGGGAGGACTTGCAAGTCCCCCGCAAGCTCACGAATTGGCATTTTTATAAGGCTGGCAAAGACCTCGGAAAAGGACACTGGAACATCGGCGTAGGATCGTTAGTCCCCCGCTTTGAAAAGCTCGAAAAACAGCTCACCGCGTCCCCTAAGAACTTCGAGCTCATGGGAGCGCTTACCCACTACATTCAGGACATGACCAATCCCGCTCATGCCGCGCCCATTCATCACCTGGGCAAGGACCGTTTCGATAACTTTGATTTCAGCAAGGCGTGGCCTGATTTCATCTCGGCAAGGGAATGCGACGAAGTTTTCAATGAATCTCTGGATGGGACTTACCTGTCGATCCTGGATCAAATGGCACGCCAAACGCTCGATCGGCTGAATCTCGAATTTGACTATAAGGTAGGTCCCCGCGAGCTTCGCAAAACCTGGGGCGAGGCATTTTGGTCCACCGAGTATGACCTGGAGCTATCTAAGCAAGAGAACTTCGGCCATTACGGAAGGTGGGGAAACACCTTCGGCGATACAACCATTGGCAGCGCCGAAATCGAGAAGACCGAATACGAAAACTTCGCCCGCGCGCAGATCCATGAAGCCATTCGTGGAACGATTCAATACTTCGAGAAATTCAGACGCGCAGCCCGCGACTAAAGATCAACAGACAGCCGCGACTCACGTGCTTTGCGGCGCATTTCCGCATGGCCCGCGATCATGATCTGGGCGCAAGCGTGCGCATCGCTCAGCGCGTCGTGGTGATTGAGAGCTACGCCCAGGTGGCGGCACACATCCGGCAACTTCGTGGGGAAAAGGTTCCAAACCGAGCGCGCCATGATCATGGAGCATTCAAAGGAAATCGGAGGCGCCGCAATTCCATACCTCTCGCAACAAGCGCGCAATACCCTTTGGTCAAATCCCGCGTTATGAGCTGCAGCGAACTCCACATTATAGAAAAAATCCGCGATCTTGGGCCAAAGTTCCCCGAACGTTGGTGACGCCATGACCTGAGGCCAAGTGATTCCATGCACCCATGTAAAGCGAAACTCAGGCGTTGGAGTGCGAATAAGATATGCTTCTTGTCTGACGATCTTGCCCTGCTCGACGCGAACTAAGCCTACAGCGCAGGCGCTTTCGGGTGAGTAAGTCGCAGTTTCAAAGTCGATGGCAACGAAGTTCATTCCCCCGCCGATCTTACCCTGAGGCCTTCTTCGAAAGATAGTAATCGTAGCCGCCCTCGTAGACACGCAGCGCGCCATGATCGACCTCGAACACTCGGCCGGCGATGGCTTTCAGAAAATGCCTATCGTGGCTCACTAACATGACGGTTCCATCGAAGTTCTGAATCGCCTCAAGCAGGATCTCGCGCGAACGAATATCCAAGTGGTTGGTCGGTTCGTCGAGGACCAAGAAGTTCACGGGATTGGCAAGAAGCGTTGCCAATACTACTCTCGATTTCTCGCCGCCCGAGAGCACGTTGATCTTCTTATAGACGTCATCCCCGCTGAATAAGAACGCACCCAATAAGTTGCGGACGTAACCGATGGTCGCATGAGGTACTCGGTCATGGATCTCGTCAAAGATGGTCTTGTTTCCATCGAGCACGTCTAATGAATGCTGGCTGAAGTAACCGACGTTGACGTTCGCGCCCAGCTGCACTGAGCCATCAGTGGCTTGCGCCTGACCGATGATGGTCTTGAGTAGCGTGGATTTGCCCGCCCCGTTCACGCCGACAACGGCGATCTTATCGAGCCTTCGCACGGTGCCTGACACGCCTGAGAACACGGGCTTCACGCGTCCGTCTTCAAGAGTCCATTCCTTGCCAAGATGAGACATCTTCACGACGTCGTTGCCGCTGCGCGGAGGCGCCGGAAAATCAAAGGCCATTGTTTTTTCTTCGGCCGGAATTTCCACACGCTCGATCTTCTCAAGCTTCTTCACGCGCGATTGAACCTGAGCGGCATGGGAGGCTCGTGCTGCGAAGCGGGCGATGAACTCCTCTTCCTTAGCCAGCATGTCCTGCTGCTTACGATGCTCGGCCAGGAGCTGCTCGCGGCGAATCTCACGCTCGCGAAGGTAAAACTCATAGTCACCCGTGTAAGAGGTGATGGTTTTGTTCGCTACCTCGACGATGCGCGAAACGATGCGGTTCATGAACTCGCGATCATGGCTCGTCATAACGAGCGCGCCTTTGAACTCACGGAGCCATTCTTCGAGCCAAATGATGGACTCAAGATCCAGGTGGTTGGTGGGCTCGTCCATCAACAATACTTGTGGATTGAGAGCCAGGATCTTGGCCAGAGCGATTCGCATCTTCCAGCCGCCGCTGAACGCTTCCACCGGGCGATCGTGATCTTCGGGAGGTATGCCTAAGCCCGTAAGAATAGCTTGAGCGCGCGAGTGAAGGTCATACCCACCGCGTTGCTCGAACTCGAGTTGCACTTCGCCATAACGCTCGAGCAAAGCCGCCATGTCGTCATCCGACAAGGGGTTCTCAGCCGAATCTTGAAGTTTCTTTTCGCACGCCGCTAACTCCGCGGCCAAATCCGAGACGCGGCCCGCTCCAGCTTCAACTTCCTGGATGGCGCTTCGCCCCTTCATCTCACCTACGTCTTGCGAGAAGTATCCTATGATCAGTCGATCGGCGATATTCACGGTGCCCGAGTCAATTCCCTCTTGGCCCATGATGATCCGGAAGATCGTGGTCTTGCCTGCACCATTGGGACCCACAAGACCAATCTTGTCATTAGGGCGCACCTGAAAGCTTGCGTTGGCATACAGGACCCGGGTGCCGTACTGGCGCGAGATGTTGGTCAGATGGATCATGGCTTCCTCCTACTTACGAGAGCAGGTGCGTTAGGGCTAGAGGAAAAACGCCTGGGGTGCGTTGACCCTCGCAGGATTCGGCCGTACGCTCATGGGGCGTGTAAAACAAGGGGGATCGGATGGGGCTTTCGCATCATGGATGGGTGTGGGCTGGCCGTTTTGTTTTCTTGCCGGTTTTTTTCGTACTTTCGGCCTGGAGCCAGCAAAGCAGGGCAGCTGAGGCCTTTGACCTCACGGTCGTCCATACAAACGACCTTCATTCGCATTTTAAACCTTCGACAGGAGTCCCCTCCCTAGGCGGTTTGGCGCGGATCAAGACTAAGATCGACCAGATCCGAAGCCGAAGCGCCGGCAGTCTCCTGCTCGATGGCGGGGATTTTTCCGAAGGCTCGATCTACTACACCAATGGGCTGGGCGAAGACAATGTGAGGCTGATGGGCCAAATCGGCTATGACGCCGCCGTCGTCGGCAATCACGACTGGCTCAATGGCCCGGATGTATTGCTCAGAGCCATCGAATCAGCCAATAGCCCCATGGCCCTGGTCTCAGCCAACCTCAATCCAGATAAGTATAAAGGTAAGGATCGATTCAACCGCCTCATTCATCCGTACATCATTAAAGAAGTAAACGGCGCTAAGATCGCCATCATCGGTCTTTCGACCTTCGACAAGATCTACGACAGTTTTTTTGATCCTGTGCCTCTCAAGCCTTTGAAAGAATCCGTTCAGGAGCTGGCTAAGGAGCTAAGACCCAAGGTCGACGCGATCATTGTCGTCTCGCACAACAACACAGATAAGAACGAAGACCTCCTGGAGAAAGTCCAAGAGATCGATCTAATCGTTGGCGCGCACGACCACCGCAAGTGGGTTCGACCTCGCCAGGTAAAAAGAGACGACAGAAAGATGAGCTGGGTGGTTGAAACCGGCTGC
>JBGAWT010000231.1:0-5131 GCA_044227445.1 Bdellovibrionia bacterium
GCAAGGAAGTCATCGCTAGACAGCTGCGAAAACAGGTTTCGCTCAAGGGTTGGGAACCCTTTGTCGCTATCGACTCGGGAACCATCCAGGATGGCACGGCATCGAGCATTCTTTTTGGCCACGAAAAGGGCGCATTTACCGGAGCGGAGAGGCAGCAAAAGGGGCTCTTCGAGGAAGCCGATGGAGGCGTCATCTATTTTGATGAGATCGCCAACATGGGACTCGACACTCAAGCGAGACTCTTGAGAGCGATTCAGGAAAAGGAAATCCTGCGGTTGGGCTCCTCGCGCCCGATCCAACTTTCGTTCCGAGTGATTGCCGCGACCAACCAAGATCTAGAAACGCTTTCGGCAAAAGGAGGCTTCAAGGACGACCTTTTCCAGAGGCTCAACGTCTTGCCGATCTTCGTGCCTCCTCTTCGCGAGCGAACCGAAGACCTACCCGAGCTCTGCGAGTATTTCCTAGAGCGCGAAAAAAGCCAGGCCATCGGCATTTCGGACGAAGCGATGAAACAACTGGCCAGTTACCCTTGGCCTGGCAATGTTCGAGAGCTCTCCAATGTGATCGCGTATGTTTCGACCTTGCTTGAAGGAGACACGATTGAATCCAGCGATCTGCCGGAGAAAATCAGGAAGAAATCTCACGCCGAAACCCCATCCGTTGCATTACTCGCGCTGAATGACGCACGATACTACGACCGCGTCGCAAACTTCGAGCGCAAGCTCCTCGTCAGCGAAATCGATGAATCAGACGGGAACCTCTCGAAGCTCGCTCAGAAACTCGGAATGGATCGCTCCCATCTTTATTCCAAAATGAAAGAATTCGGCATCGAGCGCTCAAAGCGTTAGCTTGCAGTTCTCGCACGAAGTGGCATAACTCAAAGGTCATGCCCGCACGCAGCGCCCACAAAGAATCCAACCAGTGCTCCGTCGTGATCCTGGCCGCAGGCCAAGGCAAGCGGATGCGCTCCCAGCTTCCCAAAGTTCTTCACCCACTAGCCGGAAAACCCATGATCATGCACGTGCTGCGGCAAGTCGCACACGCGGTGCCTGGCGCAAATGTCGCGATCATCGTAGGACACGGCCGCGAGCAGGTGGAAGCGGCTATTCGAGCGGATTCCGTGAACCAAGAGCTCAAGATCGAATTCGTGGTTCAACCCGCGCAAAATGGAACAGGCGACGCCGCCAAATGCGCTCTGGATTCGCCTTGGGGAAAAGCCCGATGCGAAGAAAAGGCAAATATCCTTATATTGCCCGGAGACCTGCCCCTCATTCCGCAGGAGCTCGTGCGCGCGATGGCTCTTCCTTTGGGCCGAAACGACGCAGTGAGGCTTTTGACCTGCGACCTTCCCAATCCAACAGGATACGGGCGCGTGGTGCGTCGATCATCCAAAGGCCCGGTACTAAGAATCGTCGAGGAGCGCGACAGCAATGAGCGCGAAAAACTCATTCGCGAAGTCGCCGCATCGATCTACCTGTTCCAATCCGGATTTTTGAGATTTGGACTGGACCGCATCCGCAACAAGAATGCCCAAGGCGAGTACTACCTCACGGATCTCATCGAGCTTTCGGCTAAGTCGCGCAAGAAAATCGACATCCTCAAATGGACGGATCCAGGCGATCTGCGAGGCATCAATGACCGCTGGGAACTCTCCGAAGCGAGACGATTCCTCAACGACCGCTTAGTTCGTCACTGGGCTAAGCAAGGCGTCGACATCATCGATCCAACCACCACCTGGCTGGATCAAGACGTGCAGATCGAAGAGGATGTGACGATCTTCCCGGGCTGCCGTATCGAAGGTACCACGCGCCTGGCTCAAGGCAGTAAAGTAGGGCCCAACGCAGTGCTATCGAATGCGGTCATCGGAAAAAAATCTGAAATCAGGACGGGCACGGTCGTCGTCGACTCCAGCGTCGGATCAGGCACGAGCGTGGGCCCCTATGCACACCTCAGGCCCGAATCTTCGATTGGCGACGGATGCAAGATCGGAAACTTCGTTGAGCTCAAGAAAACTCACGTCGGACCGAAAACGAGTATTGCCCACCTTTCCTATTTGGGTGACGCGGAAGTGGGAAGCGGCGTTAACATCGGCTGCGGCTTCATCACCTGCAACTTCGATGGACGGGTCATTGACGGGCAGCGGAAACATCGGACCGTGATCGAGGACGACGTCTTTGTGGGAAGTGATTGCCATGCCGTAGCTCCGATTCGAATTTCAAAGGGCGCGTTCATCGCCTCGGGATCGACCATCACTGAGAACGTCGACGGCGATGCCATGGCCATTGCGCGGGCTAGACAAGTCAACAAACCTGGGTATGCTCGCAAGCTCCGCTCGGGACGGGACGAAGGAAAGTGAGACTATTATGTGCGGCATCGTAGGTTACGTGGGGCATCGCCCAGCGGTAGACGTTGTATTGAAGGGCCTCAAACGCCTCGAATACCGCGCGGCTATGATTCGGCCGGGGTTGCCGTACTGCGAAATGGCAAAATCGAAGTCAAAAAAATCCCAAGGTCGCCCAGAGAATGTCAAAGCTCCTCAAGGAAGCACAGAGCGTTTTCGTGATTTATATCGGCATCGGCCACTCGCTGGGCACGCACGGAAAACCCACCACAAACGCACCGCATCAAACGGGCCATGTGGTTTTGGTTCATAACGGCATCATCGAGAACTACCAGGAGCTCAAAGCTGAGATCCTGAAAAGAGGCCACAAGCCTGCTTCCGAAACAGATAGCGAGCTCTTTGGCTTCTTGGTCTATGACGAAATGGAAGGCGGCGCCGGGAGTTGCGCCGTACGCAAGAGTTTCACCGCTTGAAGGCCAATGCAGCATCGTCGTCATGAGCGAGCGTGAGCCCGGAATCGTGGTGGGCGTCGAAACGGATCCCCTCTGGTTGCCGCACTGGACCCCGAAGGTGGAGCAGCTCGCAAGCGATGCGCAGCCTCTGATGGAGTTCACCAAAGACGTGTACTTCATGGATCATGGAGATCTCGTAGTCGGAACCAAGGACTGCTGAGCTTTTTGACTTGGTGACTGGATCGCCCGTCAAACGCTCTCCGACGAGACTGGACTGGTCGCCCGAAAAACTCAGCAAGCAAGGCTTCCCTCATTTCATGCTCAAGGAAATCCATGAGCAACCCGTTTCGCTGGTGGATACTTTGAATTCGCTTTTGGATCGCGCCAAGACCGATCCATTTCCGCTAGCCCTACAACCTGGAGTTGAAATCCTCAGCAAAGCTCAAAAACTGACGCTCGTGGCGTGCGGCACTTCCTGGCACGCCGCTCTCATCGGCAAGTACTGGATCGAACATTGGGCAAAAATCCCCGTGGACGTGGAGCTTGCTAGCGAGTTTCGCTACCGCGAGCCCGTCTTAGGCAAGGGAGATGCAGTCGTCGGCATCTCGCAGTCCGGCGAAACGGCCGATACTTTGGCTGTACTCCGAGAGCTCAAGAGCAAAGGAATTCCCACCCTGGGCATCACCAATGTTCGCGGCAGCAGCATCTCGCGCGAGACAGACGGCGTCTTTTATATGGCAGCCGGACCTGAGATCGGCGTTGCTGCCACTAAGACGTTTCTGACGCAAATGACGACGCTTCTGCTGTTCGCGGGGCATTTGGCTCGCGTTCGTAAAGTGCGCTCGGCAGCTGAAATCGAGCAGCTCTTTGAAGGCCTCGTCAAACTGCCTCATCTGCTCACTGAGCTCTTAGGCAATCAAGGCGGCCTCAGCTCGATCACTCAAGAGGTTGCCAAGAAACTTCATGAGGCTGGAATTCGAGGATATTTTTACATCGGCCGTGGATTGTCCTTTCCGATCGCTCTTGAAGGGGCGCTCAAGCTCAAAGAAATCGCCTATGTTCACGCCGAAGGATACGCCGCGGGCGAGCTCAAGCACGGACCGATCGCGATGATCGATTCGGATATGGCGGTGGTCGTGCTCGCTCCCAATGACCTTTGGCATGACAAGACGCTCTCAAACCTCGAAGAAGTCAAAGCTCGTGGCGCGCGCATCGTCGCCATCGGTGAAGAAGGCGATAACTCCCTACGAAGCCTTGCGGATGACTGGATTCCCGTTCCGACGCATGGACTTCATAACGCGCTAACTCCGTTTCTCATGACTCCAGCCATTCAGCTCCTGGGCTATCACCTCGCTGTCTTGCGCGGCACGGACGTGGATAAGCCTCGCAATCTTGCGAAAAGCGTCACGGTGGAATAGCCATGCGCTCGGCCTGGCTCGCGGGCATAACCGCGGCGATAGCTTCCACGATTCCCCTGCTTGCATGGGAACGAGGTGGGTCGTTTGCGTGGGGATCCCCCCTGTGGGTGTTGGCCATCACGGTGCTAGGCCTTGTCTTGCAACGCTTTTGGCTCGACCGCGGACCAGGAAGCCCCGTGTACGACGGAGTGGCCGATCTCTTTTTGCATATCCATCAACCTGGCGCGATTTTACCCGCTTCGCAATGGATGGGACGCGCAGGGCTCTCGCTTTTGCTGGTGGTTTTTGGCGGACATCTCGGCCCCGAGGGTCCAGCCGCGGAGTTCGCCCACGCAGGACTTCTCAAGTGGCGTGACCGAACCGCGCGATGGTTTGAGCAAAAGCGTCGCGCCGATGCTGCTGCAGCGCTTGCTGCGGGGATTTCGGCGGCATTCTCGGCTCCTTTTTCCGCCGTCTTGTTGATCACTGAGCTGGGAATTGGCGGGGGCGTACTTGTCTCTGCGAGCTCCGCGCTTGTCGCTTGTGCGTTCAGCCAGGTTCTTCACGGCACGCTGGGGATCCGGCCACTGAATGCAGCCTTTCAGCCATTGACCGGCACCACAGGGATCTCCTGGCAAAACTTGGGCGTCTTGGATTGGAGAGCTTGGGCGACTCTGGGAATCGTAGCAGTGGCATCTGGGGTTTTTGCAGCAGGCCTGATCCGCTGGATCCGCTACACGCAAGAAAGCGTGCTCTCACTTTTTCAAACCCAGGTCTGGACCCGCGTTGTGACGGCCGGCGCCCTTTTATTTTTGCTCTCCTGGATCACACCCTTTGCCTTCGGGAAGCCCTCTGACTTAGTGGCCTCGATCCTCAGCCGAGAGCCGGGAAATTTTGCGCTCGTGCTCGTGCTTGTCGTGCAAGCCCTGTCGTTGGCGTTA
>JBGAWT010000232.1:0-5379 GCA_044227445.1 Bdellovibrionia bacterium
TGGTGGGGCCACTCATCCCGGCTCCCATATTTAAAGTTCCCGACGTTCCTGGGCTCATGCCCTCGGCCATCGACCCCATCGCTGCACCTCCGAACACTGTAGGTCTGATTGGAGCGAGCTTCATGAGTGGAGGAGCCGCGAGAAGATTCTCCAGCCGCGCTCTTGCTACTTCGACGTCGATCTGGGCCGACACAAGCTCAAGCTGCTGGATCCTACCGACTTTGAGCGTATCAATGAGCTGAGTGAGTGGAAGTCTTCGAGCCGCGTAACCCGAGCGAGCGTTCTTTGCGGCAATCTCAGTGAGAGGGATAACGTCCGTCTTATAGAGCGCCACGATATCGCGAGCCGATTTAAGCTGTTCCGTGGCGTCGATAATTTCGGTATGAAGTCTGTTCTCTAGACTTCTCTTCTCGGCATCAGCCGCTTCTTGGTCGGCTTGAGCGGCGCCCACTTGCTCTGATTGCTTTCTCCAAAAAAAGAGCGGGAGATTAATTCCGGCCATCGCGCCCCAACTTGCGGGCTGGCCCATGCCCATCGAAAGTGGCTGCATCGCCATCCCTTGGATGACGAAGTCAGGGGCATAGGAAAGCTTCGCGGCCCTTTCATCGGCCTGCGCCGATTCAACGGTCTTCTTTGATGCGCGTAGTTCGGGTTGAGTCGCTATCAGCGTGGACGGATCAATCTCGATTTCCTTCTTAGTCTCGAATTGGACGTCCTCTATTGTGATTGGAGATTCTGGGGGTTGACTACGAAGCTCGTTGAGAGCGGCATGAAGAGCTTTTTGCTCTCGTCCGAGACGGAGCTTTTCGGCCTCGAGCACGCCAAGCTCCACTTTTCCAAGAAGCCAATCATGATGGCTCTCCTGTCCGGACTTGTAGCGAGACTTAGTGCTTTCTATTGTTTGTTGAAGGTAATTACGGCTCTCTTCGTTCAGGCCGATAGTTCGATGGTTAAAGAAAGTTCGATAGAAAATCTGCGTCGCGAGAACGGTAAGCGTCCGTGTGGCTGTTTCGGTATCCTCCATGGCAGCTTCGGCGCGTCCCTTGGCTGCGTCTCCCTTAGCGCCGAGCTTTCCTGGAAAAGGAATAGTCTGACTCAGTTGGTAGCGAATCACGGAGCCGCCACCGCCGCTAAAAGGAACTTGGTCTACACCTACTGCGACAAAAGGATCCTCCAATGAGCTTACAGGGCCAACTCGATGCCCTGCTGCCTCGGCTCTTGCACGCGCTGCTTCGAGAGTTGGATTGGCTTTTTTAACCTGGGATAAGAATTCGGCGAGTGTCAGCGATTCCGCCATGCAGGTGCTGGGTAAGAGCAGCGTCAAGAAGATCATGGGTGATAGGTGCTGATTCATTAATCCTTGCGTTCCAAAGGCTTTTGCAGATCGGAGACCTAATCTACGCTGTAAAGCCTGTTTTACATTGGCTAAACCTTTGAGGCCCAGACTTAGCCCCCGATACTGCACAAGTCGGAGTGGCGGCGAAGTCTGGGCGACAAAAGAAACCTATTCCTTCTCAACAACAGTCCTTCTTCGAACTGAACTCCCGGGATCAACCTTTACAACCGAGTAATGCTCATTCAGCGCCCTCTCTACCGTACCGCCCCCCAACTTCTTTTAGTGCAAGCAGCTAAACCCTTTAAAGCGCGTCCCTTGGCTGGTGGACAAACATTTTTATATAGAACAACGCGGTCCCCGACCTTAACTTCTGTGTTGCCCATACAAACATGGGCTTCTTCATCATTCGCTTTCATCGCGACAGAGCCTCGCATCAAGCTATGGGCACATCCCGAAAACATCGGCACTGAAAATAGAATTGCTACTAAAAGACGACTGGCTTTCATTTTCTTCTACTCCTCGATTTGTTGGAGGGACTTTTTTTGTCCCTCGTTTGTGACAGAGCACGTCCCGCCCAAGAAAGGAAACACTTGGAAAACGCCCTACACACCCCTACTAGCAGGGAGTATGCCAAAAGGCCCAACTTTTGCAGTGGCTCATCCCTATGCGGGCGCCCGGTGAACTGATTCTAGAGTGTCTCGTGAAGAGGAATCGCTATGGTCACTTCAAGAAGGAAGAAGCGAGTCGCACCAACACCCGGATCATTCCGTCGAGCTGAGTCGGCTCCGAAAAGTCGTAGGTCAATTGCAAGGAATCGAGCGAATGATTCACGAGCGTCGCTACTGCCGGAAATTATCCAACAAATTCGGACGCAATCCTGACTCTGAAGGGCGTCGAGGTATCCATCCTGAGTGAGCATTTGAATCAGTGTTTGAAGTGCTGCACTCTCGCGTGAACCTGAACAACTTCAGCGAAAAATAACAGAGCTCATGCGACTCATTAAAGGTTAGAAGAAAGGATGAATATGCCCCTCCATGATAAAAGTTCTATTTCGCCTTCTCACAATAAATCACCTGACCAGTGCTGCCATGTTGGCCAAACTGAAGACTCTGCCGCCGCTTCAGCTAAAATCGTCGATCCAGTCTGCGGAATGAAGGTGGAAGAACCCCGCGAGCATTCGGCTGAGCATCAGGGGAAGACGTATGCATTCTGCTCCGAGCATTGTTTGAAAGCGTTCAAGAAAGAGCCTTCGAGATATGTCGGCTCCGATGTGGGTTCGCAGAAGAGGTCCCGCATCCAGACGAGTTCTCAAGCGGTCTATACCTGCCCAATGCACCCAGAGATTAGACAGATCGGACCCGGTTCCTGCCCGATTTGCGGAATGGCTCTTGAGCCAGCGGAGGTCGCGATTGACGAGGAGCCCAATGAAGAATTGACCGACATGAGCATGCGTTTCAAGTGGAGCTTGCTCTTTGCGGTGCCACTGCTTTTGATGGCGATGTCGGATCTTCTGCCGGGAATGCCGCTGATGACGCTCCTTACACCGACCGCTTTGCGGTGGATCGAGCTTGGACTTGCGCTACCAGTGATCCTTTGGGCGGGACGCCCTCTTTTTGAGCGCGGCTATCAGTCCCTCAAGAATCGAAGCCTCAATATGTTCACGCTGATCGCTCTCGGAACTGGCGTCGCGTTTGTATTCAGTGTCGTAGCGACTCTTGCGCCCCATCTTTTCCCAGAGTCCTTTCGTGGGGAAAGCGGCGAAGTGGGGGTCTACTTTGAAGCCGCAGCCGTGATCGTGACCCTTGTACTCCTTGGTCAGGTGCTCGAGCTCCGAGCTAGAGGCCAAACCAGCGCCGCAATTCGTTCTCTTCTCAAGCTTGCTCCGAAAACCGCGAGAATCGTTCGACCCGATGGGTCCGAAGAGGACATTGGCATCGAAAGCATCCAGGTCGGCGACAAGCTGCGAGTGAGACCTGGAGAAAAAGTGCCGGTGGACGGGACTCTAATTGAGGGGCGAAGCTCGATCGACGAGTCGATGATTACGGGTGAGTCGATTCCGGTTGAAAAGTCAGCTAACGACCGAGTTACCGGCGGTACGGTGAATGGAACGGGAGGCTTTGTCATGAAGGCCGAACGTGTTGGAGCTGATACGCTTCTTTCGCAGATCGTTCGGATGGTCGCCGAGGCTCAACGCTCGCGCGCTCCCATCCAAAGGCTTGCAGACGTTGTCGCGTCTTACTTCGTGCCTGGCGTGGTACTCACTGCCGCCGTAACAGCGATTGCGTGGGCTCTTTGGGGACCAGAGCCGAAGCTCGCTTATGCGATCGTCAATGCAGTCGCCGTATTGATTATTGCATGTCCATGTGCCTTGGGGCTTGCAACTCCGATGTCGATCATGGTCGGCACGGGACGCGGGGCTCATGCCGGAGTTCTCATTAAGAACGCCGAGGCGCTTGAGACACTTGAAAAAGTGGATACGCTCGTCGTGGATAAGACGGGAACACTGACTGAGGGAAAGCCAAGACTCGTATCTGTTGTTGCTATGCCCGAATTTTCCGAGAAGCAAGTTTTGGAACTTGCCGCGAGCTTGGAGAAAGGAAGTGAGCACCCCCTGGCCGCTGCGATTCTATCGGGTGCAAGAGAAAGGACGGGCGCGAATCCTCAAGATGCACGGGACTTTGAATCACTCACTGGCCTTGGCGTGAAAGGTAGGGTTGGCCAATATCAGGTAGCGTTCGGAAATCAGAGACTGATGGACAAAGAACGCGTTGACTTGCGCGATATGCAGAATACTGCTGAGAAGGCTCGTCTCGACGGGCAAACAGTCATGTACCTCGCTATCGATGGTAAACTCGCTAGCATCGTCGGTGTTGCTGACCCAATTAAGTCCTCAACTCAAGAGGCTATTCGACTTCTTCAAGAAGAGGGAATTCAGGTTGTGATGCTGACCGGCGACAACCAGACGACGGCTCAAGCAGTCGCAAAGAAGCTCGGTATTGCTGAAGTGCGAGCCGAGGTTCTTCCTCAGCAAAAAACAGAAGTTGTGAAATCTCTCCAGGCGGAAAGGCGATTTGTCGCGATGGCCGGCGACGGCGTGAACGACGCTCCGGCGCTCGCGCAAGCGCAGATCGGAATCGCGATGGGCACGGGAACCGACGTTGCTATTCAAAGTGCGGGCGTAACTCTAATCAAAGGCGATCTGCGTGCCATCGTTCGCGCTCGTAGGCTTAGCCGAGCGACTATGCGGAACATTCGGCAGAACTTGTTCTTCGCCTTCATCTACAACGCGCTTGGAGTTCCGATCGCTGCTGGAGTCCTATATCCAGTTTTCGGAGTTTTGCTGAGCCCGATGATCGCTAGCGCGGCAATGAGCTTTAGCTCCGTCTCGGTCATTGGAAATGCTCTAAGACTGAGAAGAATAGAGCTTTAGGCCGTGAATATGCGATTGAATCCCATTATCTCAATCACCCCGAATCCGGCCCTTGATCTGGGTGGCGTGGTCGATCGGGTGATTCCGGATGAGAAAAACTATATTCACGAGGAAACTCGGTTCCCGGGCGGAAATGCGATTAATGCAGCTAGGATTATTCACCGGCTTGGCGTTCCTGTAGCGGTCAGTGGATTCCTTGGCCGCGGCGTTGGTGAAGAGATCCAAGATCTACTTGATGCAGAGGGCTTAAAAAGCGAGTTCGTGCCGATCAAAGGATCGACTAGGATCAACGTGACGGTTTCCAATCGGGGCGACCATCACCAGACCAGGCTTAGCTTTCCAGGTCCGAATATTTCTCGATCCGAATACCAAGCATTATTAGCGCGCATTCATGCAATACCCCGCGCTAGCCTAGTAATTCTAGGTGGAAGTCTACCTTCGGGCTTTGACGCCGGGCACATCGTCCAGATTATTGACAGGCTTGCGGCGCGTGAGTGCGAATGCGTGATAGATGTCCCCGGACCGGCTCTAAAGAGAATTTGTGAGTCAGACCCTGCTCCGTTGCTGATCAAGCCGAACTTATTGGAATTCCAACATGTGATTGGCAAATCAA
>JBGAWT010000233.1:0-4447 GCA_044227445.1 Bdellovibrionia bacterium
GTTGGAGCAATGTGCGCTGTCTTGCATCGGTGGGGGCTTCGGACAAGGCAAGATGGGAGATTTCTTGCACTTTTGGACAAAGAGGGCGGCGAGCTTCTTCGGTACGGATTGGCAGCTGCTTGTGCGACCCTTACTGAGCCTGGAACCCAGCTAGGCAGTGCTGGCGCTTTCCATCGTTATCTTGATCAAGTTCAGATTGGGGAGATTTTGAAGTGAAGGTAGCCGTTTTTGATACGCATCATTTCGAGAAAGATGCCCTGACGAAAGCAAACGAACTCTTTCATCATGAGCTTTCGTTTTTTGAACCCAGGCTCACTCACCAAACAGCAATGGTGGCTCACGGGTTTTCATGCGTCTGTTGTTTCGTCAACGACGAACTCGATGCACAAACCCTCTGCACACTCCAATGCCACGGAGTAAAGCTCGTGGCCCTACGTTCTGCTGGGTATAACAACGTCGATCTGCAAGAAGCGGAAAAACTTGGAATCAGGATAGTGCGTGTGCCGGCGTATTCGCCGCATGCAGTTGCTGAACATGCGGTTGGTCTTCTTCTCGCGCTCAACCGCAAAATCTATCGAGCATACAACCGAGTCCGGGACCTGAATTTTTCTCTCGATGGTCTTGTGGGCTTCGACCTTCACGAAAAGACGGTTGGCGTCATAGGAACCGGGAAGATTGGCGCTACCTTTTCCAGAATCATGAGGGGGTTCGGCTGCAACGTCCTGGCATATGATGTCAAACGGGAGGACCGGCTGGAACGAGAGCGTATTGTCGAATATGTTGAGCTCCCCGAGCTGCTGGGGCGCAGCGACATTGTTTCGCTTCATGTCCCTCTCCTGCCAGAAACAAAGCACCTGATTGATGCTTCGGCGCTGAAAAAGATGAAAGAAGGAGTCTACCTTATTAATACTGGGAGGGGTGCGCTCATTGATAGCCGAGCGCTGATCGAGTCGCTCAAGTCCGGCCATGTCGGAGCTGCGGGACTTGACGTATCTGAAGAAGAGGAAGGTATTTTCTTTCAGGATCTCTCAGATCAAGTTCTTAAGGACGATGTATTGGCAAGGCTTCTAACTTTTCCCAACGTCGTGATTACGTCCCATCAAGCTTTCCTCACGAGGGAAGCTCTTCAAAACATCGCTCAGGCGACGCTAAAAAATATTTCTGATTTCGAGGCAGGAAACCCGCTCTTAAACGAAATACGCGTAAAAACGCATCTCGCCAAAAAGTAGCGTTTGGCTGAGCTGACCTCGGTTACAGCGGTGGCGTTGTTCCTTTGCATTGATTGACAGACCCTGTCCCTTTTTCTAGGTTGTTCGTCTCGGGTTCGCAAAAGAGGGGGAGTCAATGGGAAGCATTTTTTGGAAATTGGGAATCGCTTTTGTTCTGTGCGCGGTGAGTTCGTTCTCCGCTCATGCCGAGCAGGTGAAATGCCAAACGGAATCCGCTGATGATAAGACGACGGTCGATGTCGCTTGGACACACAGCCCTGGTTCTCCTGCGGGCTTCCAAAGCTTAACCGCATCCCTGAAAAACACTTCTAGGCGTTGGGGATTTACGTACACGGTCAAGCGTAAGCAAAAGAACGGGGTAGTTTCGTACGTCGATGTTTTGGGAGAGAGCTCCTTCTCGCTTTCCATCCGCTCTCAAGAAGTTAGCGGCACCAACCTTCTCGCTGAAGCCGTAATGGACAAAGGACTCCGGTTTGAGCAAAAGATCACGGGCTTACGCTGCGCTATCACAGGTGTTCCAAATCCGCCCGTCGCTGCTTGCCCTAAGCCCGCCGAACTCAACGCGAAACTTTTTACTGCTGCAAAATACGAAAGTGTCGATCAGATCGAATGGCTTTTAGATTGCGGCGCTGCGGTTGATGCTAAGGACATATTGGGCTGCACGCCTTTTCTTGCGGCCTCGGACCTTGCGTGTGGCTACCGTGCTCCCCAGTCGGGAGGTCATCCTTCCGATCCAAACATAGGCGACACCCCTATGTTTTCTAGCCGCGACTCGCTTTCTCTGGGTGAAGTATTGACGCTTCTTCTGGATCGCGGAGCAATAGTGGATGTTCGCGATCCTGCAAACGGAGAAACGGCTCTTATTAAGCTTGTGAAGTATGGGCACGCTTCGGAGTCCTCACTTCTTGTCGACCGTAAGGCGCAGGCTAATGTGCAAGACAAAGAGGGAACCACGGCCCTGATGATCGCCGCTGCTAGTGGAGACGACATTCTGGTGAAAACAGTTCTTGATGGAAAACCTGATCTTTCGCTCAAGAACAAGGCCGGTGAAACTGCCTACAAAATCGCTGAGAAGGCTGGTTACACATACCTTCTCGATCTTCTTGAAGAGAAGGCATCCTCTCAGGTCGTCCAGGGAAAAGACGACGGTACTTGTGCGCCGACGATGGTTCACATTTTCAAAGGAAAGCCCGTAGAGATCATTCTTAAGGCATCAAAAAACGAGATGTTCCTACTTACAGCTCCAGACCTTGGCCTTGAACTCATGGCAATGCCGGGTGAGTCTGTCAGCCAAACGATCACACCAGACAAGAAGGGGACCTTCCCGTTTACTTGTGGTGTTCATGGAGCCGAGAAGCAGACTCGCGGCAGCTTCATGGTGATGTGATTGCTTTTGAGCGGTTGCAGAAAAACTTGATCAGAGTTTTTCGACGATGGTGCCTTCTTCAAACGCCACGCCAGGTTGTACCTTAATTACGGAGTAGTGATCGTTCAGGGTCTTGGTAACTTCCCCTTCGCCTAAGCGAACTTTTTCGCACATGGCGCCTTTACCACGACATACGTTTTTAAAGAGTCCCACGCGATCCCCGGCTCTTACTTCTTTATCGCCGAGGCAGACATGCGCTTCTTGAGGGCTAACCTTCATTGCCACGGAACCACGCATCATCGTGTGCGCGCAGCCACTTAGGGCGAATGTAAGACTCAAAACTGCCAGGTTGAAAAATTTCATGAAATTCCTCCCAAAGGAAATGTTTGCCGGAGGAGCTATCATTCGGGTCGCGATTAGTCCAGTTGGGTGCTCGTCGAAGTAGCAAGTAACGAGGCCGGATCAACTTCGAGAAGTCCTAGGTCAGGAGTAAGTCCGGGTCTAAACTGCTCGCTATCGAGCTTCGATTCTGTCGGCTTGTTAGGCCGGATATCAGGCCTAATGTTCGCTAAGCGCACCTTAACCATGGCTGGATCAAAGCCACCGCTTCCACGACTGAACTTACCCTCGATCACTGGGACCCAAGAACACCAACTGCCGTTGTGGGCGGGGTAATAAACATGCAGAGAGTATTTGCGCCGCGCCTCTGAGATTCTGGCCTGCGGTGTTTTGAGCAGCTTGTCCTCGGCCTTGCGTGGCCGCATCAGCGCCTTTTGTCCTGTCTTAGGATTCACGCGATACAAAGGCGCAACGTGCTTAGCGCGAGAACGAACGTAGAAGCCGTCTAGTTGACGATCTGGCGCTTTCCACAGCCCGGGAATCTCCTTTTCCTTTTGCGTGATGCCTGGAAAGCGATCCTCAACCTTCTTTTTGATCCCTTCGATGCGATCTTTCAATGAGTGGGGTGAAATGCGGAGCTTTTTCGCTGCTTGTGCGTGGGTGAGTCCAGGGCCTGATTTGGGGTAAACCAATTCAAAGGCACTGCGCTGGCGGTAGGTGAGCTTGAACTCTTTTGAGCGCTTATAGAGCAGCGTGACCCAGGCTTCTTTCTGGCGAGGGACGATGACCTCCTCCTCTTTGTCTTCGCCGTCTTGGTCCTCCTCTTTGTCTTCGCCGTCTTGGTCTTCGTCCAGATCGTCGTTTTCGGTCGCTTGGGTCAAAGACTGCGTGTACTTCCAAGACTCAAGGCTGTCGGCATCGTCCCAGGCGTCGTACTCGCCGCGCTGCTCGTCTTTGTCCGGTGGCTCCCTCCAGCCCATGATTTCTTCTTTGGGCGGACGGTGCCGCACGAGAGCCTGGGCGAGCAAATCTTCTTCGAGGGACTGGCAGCCGCGAAAGGTTGTGAGGCTGCCCATCGCCCGGACGTGGAATTGCGTAGCGGGTGAGTCTTCCTTTCTAAAGCGCTCTTGGCAAGGAACGATCTCCAGGCTCTGGGGTGGAAACTGCGCCTGTGGCCCTTGAGCGGTGAGAAGTGCGCCGGGATGGGCCGAACCCGCAGGGGCATAAGCATAACGCCGCGATGCCTCGCTCTTGCGGCTTAAGTCCAAGAAGGCTTGGCCGCATTCGCATCCATTGATGCGAACGACGTGGCCCTTGATCTTGTAGACCACCCCGCCCGAGCGCGAACCACCCGCACGGCCTTTGGCGATGCAGGGGTTAACGCTCGATTTCTTTTTAGGGGCGGTTGGTACTGCCATGAAACGCTCTATTTGTTCCTAGAGCTATATAGCACGGCTTCATTTTGTTGACTAAAATTGTTTTATTTAAATAATATCATGGAGATAGTATGGAT
>JBGAWT010000234.1:0-4453 GCA_044227445.1 Bdellovibrionia bacterium
TAACAGGGTTTTTGGAACCACGTGTTTTTACCTGTAGTTGTATGCCTGTTTTTGATTTCGGCGGGGGGCTGGGGGCAGAGCGAAGCGGAGCCCCCAGTGAGCCGGGGCTCCCAAGCTCGCTCGTGAGTGACCAAGGTTTCCCGGCGTTGCAACGCCATTAGTAGCTCGGAGACGAGGACCAGCCGCAGGCTGCTCTCAAAAGCCTTCTTGGGTTCGAAGGGGCGGCAGCCCCTCGTGGGGGTGAGGGAGGGGGCGAAGCCCCCTGATTGCTTCCGCGCGACTAGCGCGGGTCCTTGTTTTCGAGTGGGCAAGCAACGTGCTTTCGCGCGCGCACGCGTGATCACAGGAGATCCTACAGGTAACTATAGGAACATATAAGGAGGGCGCGACCGGACATGCGCAAAAGCGCGACCGGACATGCGCAAAAGGCGCGACCGGACATGCGCAAGGCGCGACCGGACATGCGCACTTTTTTGACATGCCGAGCGCGACCGGACATGCGCAAAAAACATCGCCTTACAGACGAGGACGTTCTCCGGGACTCCACTTGGATTGACTTATACATACAAAGTCATATAATAACTTTGTGTGGAACTGTTCCGCTTCGGAAACGTTATCGTTCGGGTCTGGTCGAACGACCATGACCCGCCACACGTCGAAGTTTTTTGGCCAAGCATGAAGAATCCGGAAGCACACGCAAAGTTCGCTCTCGCTTCGTTGGAGTGCATAGCGTGCAGTGGTTTTTCACGCCGCGATGTGCGGCGAATTCAAACCGAACTTCGGAAACGCCATGAAAAGCTTTGGGCAGGATGGAGGAATATCCATGGCCAAGAAGAAGATTAATTACGCAAAACGCGACGTTCTCAGCGATGCTGACTTCAGCAGTAAATCTGCGAAGGAACGTATTACGATCTGGCTTGATGAAGAGGTCCTTGACGCTTTTAGAGCAAGAGCCGCGGCGGAAGGAACCAAGTACCAGACACTCGTAAACAGCGCGCTTCGCACTGCTATTTCCAAGCCGTCACTTGTCGAACGGGTTGAGACGTTAGAAAAAAAAATCGGGGTGGCGTGAATGCTTTTAGGCGCGAATCAGCCGGACATGCGTTCGACTCGGGAAAAGGCGTAGTCCGTCTGGCGTCACTTCGAACTTGGCTTCTGCGTAATGCTCTTTGACCCTAGCTAGGTGTCCTATGAACTTGCGCTTGAAATCGCGCTCTCGATCATAATCACCCCCAAACTGATCTTTGAGAAGCCCCCACGGAATCAGCGTCGGCTGGTGCAGATAAGAAAAACGGTATGTTAGCCAGGCATAGATATCGAGAGACATCGGCGAGCGCCCTTTAGCGAGCGCTTTGAGTGTTCCCATGTCGAGCGGTACTGGTCGCCGAATAATCTCTTCAAAGAAGGTTTGATTAAGCCGAATCGTCGATTTCCAGAGCGCGCCTTGGTCTGGATGCTTTGGGTCCCAAAAAAGCTGCGCCTTTTCTACCGGCCTAAAGCCAACATCAACCCAGCGGCCAGCCTCTTGGTAGGTCGCTGACACTGTGGACGTAAAAAGCCGCTGCATGTGGTTTCGAAGTCGACCGATTGAGCCATCATGCCCACCAGTTGTCGCGAGATTTAGCTTCGTCATGAAGTCGCGTAGCGACTCACCAAGCTCAATCTCAGCACTCTTTGTGCGAACAGCCTCGGTCGTCATCCAGCTCAAAAGCAGTCGGGGATAAGTCCCATAGGGGAATCCAAACTCTTCGCGCGCTTGGATGCGAATGGTAACAAACCCATTCGACCGTTTAAATTCGCTCGACTGAGTAATGTCTGGTTCCGAATGCGGCAGAGTTGCCTGCACGAGTAGCCGCGCGCTGTACCCAACCTCTCGCCGCTCGAGCTCAAGCTCACGCGCAAGTGCTTCACGCGTAAGCGCTGCATCTCGCTTCCTGCGCACTTTGTCCTGACGCATGAGCTGCTCAGTTGGAAGCTCTGGTACGTCTTCGCGCTCGTACTTTTTCCAAGGCAATTCAGCCTGCAATGGTGTGGGGTCTTGCTGCGTGATTGGTTCTGGCTTTAGCGTAGCTGTCATGCTCGGACTTGCCTCCGGGCTACTTGGAGCCTGAACGACTCGTAATCGTTCAGGCTCTTTTTGCGTGGTGGTTTCGTCCTTAGCGCGAGGCTGAATTGGTTGCACGCAGTCGGCTGGGAACACGCGTTCAAGTGTGAAATTAACTGCGCGCGTCGCCGCATGTTTTGCTAGCCGTCCGAAAAAACCCACGCCTCGGTTCTATGTTTCGAACGCTACAACGTGAATTTTTTAGCAACGTCTCACCTAAAACCGTCGATGCTGTCGTCACCACCTTGGAGGGTGACATGGGCGGACCGTCAATCAAACCGAGTCAATCTGCGGAATATAATTTTGCCGTTGCAATGATTCCGAACGCCCGAGACGGAGGCAAGGTAGTTACGATTTTTGAAGAACAGAAAATTGCTGATGCTGTTCCAAGGACTAAAGCAGCACTTAAAGCCGCCATCAACAAGATGGAAGCTCTGTCAAAACAGTATCAGGCTCTCGCAGATAAACTGGGTCGTTACACTCCGCCTCAAGGATTGGCGCCACGACAATCAGGTATGTTGTGTTTAATGCGAAGCACATCGCTTCGCGATATGGAAACCTCTGAGGCTATGAGCAAAGCTGCAAGTTCTGCGGCGCGAATTGCTGATTTACTACAACATCGTTTACGAGATGGTTGACGCCCGCCTGGTCAAGACCAGCGAATCGTTCGCGCAGGACAAGCTGTTGTCAGTGCTTGGAAAAGCCAAGCCCGAAGGAAGCACTACGGAGACCGACAGCACAACCCATTAGCACGAGGGTTCGGTTTGAGCCTTGGGATATCCCACAAATATCAGTCCTTCACCCATTCCAAAAGCCCCTGAGATGCAGACGACTTCAGCAACCCTTGCTGGAGATCGCCACCGTGTTCAATCGCCCAGTTTATTTGTCTCACGGCCTTCTCAACCCAATCCCGAAACTCATCGACTTCGCCAACCGCATTGAGCTGTCGCGCTTTGTCGGCCCAAGCCATCACCTCTTGCCAGCGCTTGGGTAGCTCGAACTTCGTCAGCGCCTTTTTTCGATAAAGCAGCTTCCCCTCCCCTGCTTTGTTCGCGTTCAATGCCTCGATAAATGCGTTTCGCTGAGCGCGCCAATCGAGCACCATCTCCTCGATGAGAGGTCGCATCTTCGCCTTCTCGGCCGCAAATACTTCGCGCTTCTTCTTTGACGCCGCGTCCTCCTTGGCCTGCTCTTGAAGCCTGCGCACGACTGCCGGCTCGTTCTTTCCTGACAGCAGCTCGGCAAGCGACATCGTCGCCCACTCGGAGTTCAGACACCGCACCACGAGCTGCGTCGCACCGCGCTCAAACTCCTCCTGCACGAGCACGAACAGGCCAGGAACGAACGCCACGCGTGCATCGGCGATCGCCTTAGAAAATGGCGCCAATAACCGCTCAGGCAGAACGTAAATCATCTTCGTTCGCTTGTTGGCCTTGGCCCGCTGCTCTAAAAATTCGTGCAGCCGCTTCTTCGCCTTAAGCGTTCGTTCTGCTTCAAGCGCAAACTTCTGATCGCCAATCTCGAACTGCGCATCGGGAACGTACGGCAGCCCCTCGCTTCGGTTGAGCTGCGAAAGCATCCGTTCGGTCTTCCACCCACGCGCGCCCATCCGTTCGAACAGAATCCGTAATCGCTGCACGAGGATTTCATGCTCGAAGCGAGCCACGTCGATGTCTGGAAACGGATGCGCCCACTCGACCATCCCCTGACCGTGCAGGAGCGCATACCCTCTCGGACTCAACGTCAGAGGAACCGTCGTCCCCACTCGATACCGCGACGGCTGAATGTACCCTTCACGTTCGAGTGCCCAAAGCCGCTCGCGACCGTACTTGCCGCTTGGCTTCCGTCCCTGACTGACCTTGAGCGGGTTGGGTGTCGAAAAGAACGCCTCGCCTAAAAGCCCCTGCGTGCTCCAGCGATGCTCTGCAATCCAACCGAGCACTTCGAGGTCCCTCGGACTCAGCGTCAACCCCGGCCGACGACCGCGACGCTTCCTAGAGCCATCAGAGGCCTCCAGCGCGACGGTCGACTCAAACCCTACCGATCCTTCGTCCGGAACCTTCTCGAAGCGCGGAGGAGGCATCTCAGCCGTTTTAGGCTCATTGGCTTCCGGTTCGACGGGCGGAAGCACCCTAAACCGAACCTTCTCCCCCAGGCTGACCTCGGCTCCCCACCGAACCCGAGCTAAAACCTTGGCCCCTAGCTCAACCCCATCGACCTTCGTCCCGTTCACTGACCCAAGGTCCTTGGCTGTAAACCCATTCGCCTCTCGCCTCAGCTCCACGTGCTTTCGACTCACTGCCTCGTTTTCAAGCCTGATATCCCCATCCCTCCCCACCACCACTGGAC
>JBGAWT010000003.1:0-38272 GCA_044227445.1 Bdellovibrionia bacterium
CCCCAAAATGACTTTTTTAAGAAGGAACTGGAGTACCTGCAAAAACACAGGATGCTGCTCAAACACGAGCGCGAGTTCCTTGAAAAACAAATGGCCCTAGCCGAATCGACCCTGGGCGTCCCTAAGTCCCTGCTCTGGTGTGTGCTGTTCCAGGAAAGCAGACTGGACCCCCTGCTCAATGCTTCGAACGAAGAAGCCGGCGCGCGCGGCATCGGACAGTTTACCGACAACGCGTTAGTTGAGATCAACCAGGACACCGACCAATACGATTCGCGAACGAGCTACCTGCTCACCAAAGCTCTCAAGCCCCAGCAGCTACCGCTGGACTTCAAGCTGGGCTTCGCGGTCAAACCAGTCCGCGTCGGCCGCTGGTGGAAGCAACCCAAGCGCGACAAGGCGAGTTACTTCCATGAGGGCACCGCGGTACTGGCATCGGCCTCCTACTTAAACAATCGTTATTGGCAGCTTCGCGCGGCGCTCGATGCGCAGAAGATCTCCTACGATCCGGATCTGATGTGGCTTTACGCCGCAGCAGCTTACAACAAGGGCGCTCGCTCCATGTTCATCGTGCTCACGCAGCAGTACTTGCTTCGCGGCGAGCGCGGCGTGCAGCAGCTGCTCACCAACCCTAAGCTCACCTACCATCTGCTCACCGATGCCGAAGCCCTGGATCAAACTCTCCGGGACCTTTGGCCCAAACGCCAGCGCGAGCGCTACATCGCCGAGATGGTCAAGAACATGCAGTTCATCGCCTCATGCGTGCTTCCGGAGACGAGCATATGAGGCGCTCCGAGCTCATCGCCGCCGTAGTCGGCATCAACGCTCTGCTCGGAAGCCTCGCCATCTCGCATTGGGGAGAGCTCAAACGAATCGTGATCTCCTCGCGCATGTCTGACGAACGCTTGGGCGACGATCAGCAAAACGAGATCATCGCGGAGCTCGAGCAACAAGCGACTCAGGCTAGGCATGGCGGCTCGTATCAGCTCTACGAGGACTTCAGGCGCGAGAAGGTCTTTCACGCGCAAACTCACGGACTCAAGCCCTCGTGGGGAGTGTCGCTATACTTTCTGCCCGAGACCCTACCGGCGCAATCCTTGGAGCGAAGCTTTGCGGAGAAAATCCTCTCGCCAGGAGTCGCGGCCTTGGAGCAGTCCTTTGAGCAAGGACAAGCGCAGGCGTCCCATAGTGCTTACCGCGTTCTTGAATCTCGAGTTGTGAACTACGAGGGCGGCGCTTCGATGACTCCAGACGGCGTTTCGCCCGAAGCCCAGGCTTTCTTGCGTGTCTACCGAAACTTCGACCTCACGGCAAAAGCAGCCGCAGTGCAAGAAAAACGCGTTCCAGCTTCCAAGTAGTTTGCTTCCCCCTCTTCCATTCGTTAAACTTTTATTATTCAATATCTGTCCTGCCACTGAAGGCGGGCCCTACCAGGAGATCATGGAATGAGATCTGTTCTTGCCTGCCTACCCATCGTAGCCCTTATCTCGTGCAACGAGCCGACGGTCATGAAGTGCTCTGTCGAGAAAGCGCTTCAAAGCTCCTCAGTCAGGCAAAACTCCCAAGCGCTGTCGGTGGACATGAGATGGAGCACGGGTGGGGACGTCCTACCGCTTCAGCCGGTTGCTCAATCCGCCGCATCGGTGAGCGCCTTGCCTCTGCTCAACGCCCACCTTTCGACTGGAGCCTCGGCTCAGATGCTTGATGCTTCGGGCAAAGTACTTTCCGAAGTTCCAATTCCCAACCTGCTCGAAGCCAAGCGCGCCGTGGGCGAGCAGATCCGCCGCGCAGGCAACCCGGATCATATCGCGGCATTGGACCGCTGGTTTGAGGGAATCAACGTCCAAGCGCAGCTTCCTACCGACCCGCGAGCCGAGCGCATCCGGATGGACGTCAATGGCGTGAAAAAAGAGTACCTCGTGAGCGCCCTCAAAGCGCAGGCCACTCGCACAGGCGTCGTCTCTCAAGCCCTCGCGACCACCTCCTCGGGCGTTCCCGAAGGCTTTGTTCAAGTCTACGGATCCGAGAAACGCTCCAATCGCCTCAACATCTTGATCATGTCCGACGGATACAAGCAGGAGGAAATGGGCCGCTTCCGCCAAGACGTCGAAGCCGTCAGGAGGCACCTGCTCTCACTCACGCCGTTTAAGGAATACGCTCATACGTTCAACATCTGGCGCGTAGAAATTCCCAGCGTCGATAGCGGCGTGAGCTGCGATGACGGAACAAACCGGCTTAAGAACACGGCCTTTGGAACGACCTTCCCCGTGGCCTGCATCAACGCCACGTTCGGCAGCAAGTACAATGACCGCTTCATCATCCAAACCCTGCCCCTGCGAGCCACCGGCATTCAAGGTCAGCTCAAGGACGAAAATGGCAAGGGCGTAGCGGTATCCACCTACATCCTAGCTAACTCCCCTAAGTACGGAGGCGCCTCGGTGTTCTTCCCGTCGCAAACCAATATGGCTGCGATGAATGCCGATATTTTCTCCCACGAATTTGGGCACGGGTTTGCGGGCCTTGCCGACGAATACGTAGCTCCCGGCGATCCGTGCAATATTTTTGCTTGGGACAAGCCCAACGTGAACGCCAGCGCCACGACGCCTGACAAGGTCAAGTGGAACGCGTGGCTCGACAAATCAGTTCCGCTGCCGACGCCTGCGACCGCAGAATTTCGGGACAAGGTGGGCCTCTACCAAGGAGCCGCAGACTGCGCGACGTTGTTCTACCGCCCCGCTCAGATGTGCAAGATGGAATCCAATTACGGAAGCTATTGCAAGATCTGCCGCGAGCAAATGGTGCTGAGACTTCACGACGTGTTCAGGCCCATTGAAAGCGAGATCACCCAAGCAGCAAGCGGCGGCAAGCAGACGTTTGATGCTCAAGTGCAAAGCCCAAGCGGCGGGCTTGAGACGCATTGGTTCGTGGACGGCAAAGAGGTCCAGACCGGATCAAGATACGCGCCTCTGCAAACGAGCCTCTCGAGCGGAAAGCATCAGATCGTGCTCACGGTTAAGGACAACTCCGAATACGTGAGACGCGACCAGTGCCACCTCTTTGAGGCGCGCAAGCTCGACGTTACTGTCCAGTAGAGCGGTCTTCGGCTTCTTTTAAGAAGTTGAGCGAAGGCTCGACCCCAAGCCTTTGTCGAACGCGGTCTAACCACGAAGGTCCTTTGACCTTCTTTGCTGTGCGCAGGACAACTCGTCCGGTTTCGCCCTCAGCGGGTTCGGTGATTAAGAGCCTTCCCTTATCAGGCTCGCTCGTCCATTTGCAGCCATCGCAGATCACTTCGTAACCGTCTTTGTAAAGACGAGGTGCGATGGAGATCTCGGTTGGAGCCTTAATGCTGCGATCCGGGCGGTACTTGAAGATAAATCCTTCGCTCTCGGGCGAATAAAGCCAATTCACAGGGTCACCTGCCACGCGAGTTGGATAAACGCGAATGAGGGCGCGCATGAGTTCAGGTTTTTCGTCGCCTTGCGGGCCGGGCTTCTCGTGGCCCTTTCTGACCAAGATCCCGTACCAGTTGTCGCGCGTATAGTTCCAATACGAGTTGCCCGCCGCATGCATGCCGGCAGCTTCGTTTTGGGTGTTCATGTACTCAAAGATATTGGGGCGATCGGCCATTCCGCCGTACTCGCCGATCCAAAGCGGCGCATTCAATTTGTCGGCATCGCCCTGAAGCTCTTCGACGTGGTGCCTGAGCGCAGGTTCGTGATCGAGCAAAAATCCTGCACCCGTCTCGGCGTTCACGTCATACGAGTGAGGCGCGTAAACGATATTGTCGAAATCCAATTCGAGATTGGGCGCAATTCCCATGTTGCGCGTGGACGACGGTTCGACGAAAGCGATCCAGTGCGGGGCGTATTGGCGGATGCGCTTGACGACTAAATTATAATATCGGCTGAGCCTCGTACTATCGAAATTCGCAATGTTGACGTGAAAAGGCTCGTTGAGCGGATCAAAACCAATCACAGCGGGGTGATCGCCCAATCGCTGCGCGACAACGGCCCACGAATGGATCATGTGGTCCATGACTTTGGAATTAGGAGCCCAAAGCCTGATCAAGCAATCCATCACCGAGGGGCGCAGGACATTGAAAAACCACGGGTCGATAGGATCCATCGATCGGAAATCAGCGTAGTTCCTCTCGTTGCATGCCCAAAGCGGAGCTCCATCGCCGTCAGAGCCACCGCGGCCGTCTTCGTCGCCGCCAAAATGAAAGCCCTCACCGAACACGTCTTGGTGCATATCCAGCACGACGCGGATGCCGTGATCATGGGCCCAATCCAAGCGGTGCTTAAGCTTGGTGAGATATTCTTGGTCCCACTTTCCCTTTCTGGGCTCAAGCGCGGCCCAAGGCATGATGAATCGAATGACATTCATGCCCCAGTCGTCGTGGATGCGGGCGTAATCAGGCTCTTCTTGGAAATCTAAAAACGGAGGGTGCTTTTGCTTTTGGGAGATGTTCACTCCGCGCAAAATGACAGCGCGGCCGTGCTCGTCTCGAATGAACTTTTTGTGGGCTTTCCAAAGCCTGGCGGCTTCGATATCTGCAGTCGATTCGGCTCGGGTGAAGTGGGCTACGAATCCGCCCAGGCCTGCGATCAACCCCACTACCAATGCGCTACGCAAATACACAGCCCGCATACAACACCTCAGGGCGGAGCATTTTCAAGTTTCAGGCCAGGGCCTATGGCCAATATATGAAGGCTGTGGCCAACGTGGGTGTCTAAGGATTAGACGGCTGAAGCAGGTTGCTTCCAGTCCTTATGGCGATCGCTTCCGCGAGCCGTCCCAAGGATGCTCCGAAGCTGTCCGCAGGCAGCTAAGATGTCGCGCCCACGCGAGATACGTACGGTCGTCGTCACGCCACGATCCAGCAAGTAGCGTTGGAACTTCTTTACGACTGCATCGTCCGGACGTTTGAACTCGGAACCGGGGTGCTCATTAAACGGAATCAAATTGATCTTCGAGGCGATCGGACGAACGAGCTGCACGAGACGCGTGGCGTCTTCCATCGAATCATTAAAATCGCGAAGCATGACGTACTCAAAGGTGATGCGGCGATGCGGGCCCAACGGATATTCGGCGCAAGCTTGGAGCAGGCGCTCGATGTTCCACTTCTTGTTCACCGGCATGATAGCCGAGCGCTGCTCGTCGGTCGTAGCGTTGAGCGAGATGGCCAACGAAACGTCCACGCGCTTACCCAACTCCTCGATCTGAGGAACGAGTCCGCTGGTCGAAACAGTAACCTTGCGCTTGGAGAAACCCAGGCCATCGGCATCAATCAAGATCTCGCAGGCCTTAGCCACGGCTTCAAAATTATGCAACGGCTCGCCCATCCCCATGAACACGATGTTGGTGATCGGGGCTCTGAGCCTGAGCTCAAAAACTTGAGTGACGATCTATTCAGTCTTCAGCGAACGGTCTAAACCTTGAATGCCCGTGAGGCAGAACTTGCAAGCCATCGCGCAGCCCACTTGGCTCGAGATGCAGGCCGTGAGGCGCGACCAGTTGTCCTTAGTCAGCTCCGTGTCGTCCTGGACTTGGCGGCCTGCAAACCTGCGGCCGTGGGCCATGAGGGTGGCTTCTTCGTTAGCTGGCACGCCGTTTTGCGAAGCGAAGGCCTCGCGGCCCTTTTTAAGCGCAGCCGGTATGATCACGCTCTCAATGGTCTTGGCGTCGTTGAGGTCCCACAAAACTTATGCGTGCCGTCTTCAGCTTGCTTGGAGAAACGCTCCTTGAGTCTGAGAATCTCAACGTTGTCAGTGAGCCACGCGCGTCTCGGGGAGACGTCCGTCTCAGGTTCCAATCCAGGACATGGCGCTGATACCCAATGAAAGATCTGCTTGCGCGGCGCGCGCCTAAGCTTAGCGTCCCTCGAGAGGTGCTCCAGCAGCGCTGCGAGATCAGTTTGAGTGGAGACTTTGAAAAATAGATCATTCCGATCAGGCTTTTAGCGGAAAACGCCGCGGGGGTCAATTCAACTATCTTGTTTAAAACTCTATTCCTTAACCGGGATCACTTTGGTTTGGCAGCGCCTTCGCACTTCAGCACGCGCAGCGTGAGGTTGGTGAGAAGTCACCCGAGGCTCGTTGTTCGGCTGCATCCCAAAGATCGAAGTAATGACCTCCGTACATCCAATCACGGATATTGCCGAAGCCGCGAGCCATGGGCTTGGAATACGGGTTGATATCGACCTCAATGGAGTTGGTGGTACTAACAGCCGTAAAAGACCCTTTGGCTAGATGCTTAGCGAGCTTGATCCAGGTCTCTTCTTCCTTTGAAGGGACGAAATCCAAGGGACGATCACCGAAGTCACAGGCGAAAAAGACGATAGTCACACCGGGCTTAAGTACGCCCTTGGGCAGCCGGCTCTCGATCTGGCCCATCTGCCCGCTAAGATACTCGCCACCAATTCCCAAGCCGCGAGGATTGCCGTGGAAGGCCAGAACAACAACGTCGCTTTGGCCTGCTTCTTTCAGAGAGTTGCTGAGCATGTCGAGGCTCGAAGCATAGAATTGCTTCACGGATTTGGCCTCGCGCGGAAGACTTCTGCCGATTACCGAGCTCCAATCCCAAGGAGCCATCGCTCCACCCGATAAGTAAGGATCGAAAATCACCGTTACATTGGATTCGCTCAGCGGCTTCTTAAATTGAGTCTTCGCTTCAGCTAAATACGTTTGTTCCGGGATAGTCGGACGAATCTGATTAGCAGCAGCCGAAAGTGGATCCAAACCAGCAAACCCCAGGAACAGAGAGGTCAACACAACTCGCCTCAAGCGTTTGCTTTCGGGAGCGGCTAGCATATTGCCTTTGTACTCTTGCATTGCTTCTGACCGCGCTAGATGGATCTGTCGGGTCACCCATTTTCGATCCGATTCAGAGGCGCGAATCGAAACCCCAGACTCGATCTGAGTCATCCAGCGCTCGATGCGCTCGTCGCTGAGATTCTGAAAAAACTTACCGACGCTTCGTGAACGCCACCAGAAGCGAATGAGATTGAATACTCCCGGCATGAGGTAATCCCCGGCCAGGGCGCGCAGCGATTCGACTTCCGGTTTATGCTGCCCGGGTTTTGGCACCCAGCTCAAGTAAACGTCCAACGCTCTTCGCTCTTTTCTTGTGAGCTCAAAGGTCTTGGGATTGGCGCTCAGTATTTGAAAAAAGGCTCTCGCCGGGTAGTCCGCGTTCCGAAGCTTGGTGACGCAATTTTCTTCGACCGCCGGCGTTGGAGCCTCCGCGACAGGCGCAGGAGGAGTCGGCGTCACAGGATCCGCGCTCCAAGCTGGAGCGACGGCAAACAAACTCAAAGCTGCAAGCATCACACGCGTTCGCACGGGTAGGCCGGTATCAATTAAGACTTAATAAGTCAACTAATGATAGAAACCACCGTCTTGACTTAATCTCCACACTCCCTTGACCGCCTCAGGACAACGCCAAAGCTAAAACTGGGTTAGTTTGCGCTCACTTAACGCAACGCATTGGAGAAGAAATATGAAAGCCCTCATCCAGCTCATCGCCCTATCCGTAACCGCCACCCTGGCCGTTTTAAGCGCCGAGGCCCATGCCTCCGGAGGCTGCGCTGCCCTGGGCCTCACGGGTAAGCTCAAGGCCGATCAAAAGGTCATCACCGTGGGAACGGACTTCATGATCACCAATGCTTCGGGTGACAAGGTGGGCCTCATCGAAGAGCGCGTCCTCAAATGGACGACCACCTTTGAGCTCATGGACCCTACGACCAAGCGCCGAGCGGCCTGGGCCAAGGAACGCTTCTTTGCTTGGGGTACCACCCTGGACATCTTTGATTGCAACGACAAGCTCATCGGAACGGTGTCCGAGAAGATCCTCCAAAGCCTCTTTAAAGTGACAACGGAGTACACCATCACCGACGCCAATGGAAAAAGCCTGGGTCTCTCAAACAAAGAAGACTTCATCTGGACCACTTTTGAGATCCGCGACGCCCAATATGGCCTAGCAGCCACGATGAAGCGCAAGCTGCTCACCTTCATGAGCGATGTGTGGAACATCACGATCGCGGCAGACTCCAAGATCGACCCTCGCCTGATGGTTTTTCTGCCGGCATTTAAAACCGCTCGCGACGATGCCCGTAAGGCCGAAGCCGCCAGCGAAGTGGTCGACGAACTCCTTTCGGACGACAATTAAGCTCGATTCCATTTATTGACAAAATAAGTCAACTATTATAAGGTCCGCCGCCATGAAACGATTCAACTCCCGAGCCCTCATTGCCACGCTCCTTCTTGGAACGATCGCAGCCTCGACTGCCGGTGCCTCGATCTTCGAGTTCAACGTTTCGGGTGAGAATGGAGCGGATGGCGCTAACGGGCGAGACGGCTCTGGCTCAGGCGGCGACGGCGCAAACGCAACCCAATCCAAGCCAGGTCAACATGCGGGTGAGATGACCATTCAAGTTTCGCCTCAATCCCCCACAGGAGGCGCAGTCGTACTCAAAGGAACGATCACACCTCCAGGCAAGAACGCTCCGCAAAACCAAGCGCCTTCGGTACAAATCGGTTCGAGCGGATTCATCGTACTCAAAGCGCGCGGAGGCAAAGGCGGCGACGGTGGCAACGGAGGCGATGGCGCTACAGGATATCGCGGCAGCGACGGAAGCGATGCAACTCGCTACTCCAGTGGATCTGACGGCAGCAATGGTGGACCCGGCGGTGACGGCGGTAATGCCACCAGCGGCTCCAACGGCGGCAAGGGTGGGCGAGTCACCGTGCAGCTCTCGCACAAGGACACTGATCTGCTCATTTTGTTTACTCACGACATCAATGGTGGCAAAGGCGGTAAGGCCGGTAAGAACGGCTCGGGCGGTTCCGGTGGCGCGGGCGGACGCGGCGGCAGTTCGTATTCGTGGACCGAAACTGAATACGACACCGAGAGCTACACGGATAGCGATGGAAACTCCCAAACTCGCACCGTTACTCGAACCACTCACCACTCCAACTCAGGCGGCAGCGACGGCTCGCGCGGCCGCAGCGGAAGCGACGGCAACGCCCGGGTTTCTAACGGCGCCGATGCACCAGACGGCCATTACCAAGTCGACGTCACCCAAGAAGACGGCAGCGTCAAGACGTTCACTGAGCGCTACGACTTAGCACTCACCGGTTACGAGATCACCCACGGCCAAAATGCGGACTCGATCATCGAGCCAGGCGAAGCCATTCAGATTCGAAAAATTCGGGTCAAAAACACAGGCAAGATGCCCACGCCTTCGCACCAAGATGTTTTGGTCTATTTGAAAAACAGCGAATGGGCGATCTCCGAGGGCGAGCAGTTGGCAATCCCCCGCTCCATCGCCCCTGGCCAAGAAGTGACGCTTGAGCAAGTGATTAACTTCAAGGTCAAGGACACCACGATCACCAAGCCCGGAGAGCGCTTCGTCATTCGCGACACCATTTCGCCGGTGGCCCTCATGAACCGCGCCAACCGGCACTTTGAGAACTTCCCCAACCAACAAACGTTTGAAGTGACCTACCCCGTTGAGATCAGCCCGATCACGGCGCTTCCCTCGCTCGCTCCCGGCGAATCCACGCAAGTCATCTGGAAGGTCACCAACATCTCTAAAAAAGACTTCGGTGGTGAATCCGAACTCAGGCGCATCATCCAAACGGGCATCAAGCGCATGGGTGGGGACCTCTCGCCTGAGAGCATCACGCTCACGGACTCCGAAGGAAAGCCCGTGTCCCTCGAACAAGGCTTCTTGCGGCAGATCAGCCTGCTTAAGGCGGGCGAATCCACTCTCGTAACGCTGAACCTCTCGGTTTCGAAAAACGCGACGGCCTATACTTCGTCTAACTTCCACTCCTCTCTCGGCATGGGCACCTTTGACCGCGCGGCAGTGGCCAAAGACATTCAGTTCCGCGACTATTCAGTCCGAGTGGCTGAAAAGTACGCCAAGAGCGACCTCTCGGACTTCCTACTCGTCACCAATAACAAGACCACACGCGAAGAAGTCAACGCCTGGCGCAGGCTCACTAAGCAAATCGGCGTAGGCATGGACATCTGGGATATCTCGCTCAACGGATACTTGGACCTCACGCGCGAGCTGCAATCCGGCTCGCACCTGCTTCAGGACTTCAAGGGCAAGACGATCGTCTTCTTAAACAACGAGATCGAAGTGGCCAGCGGCAAGTCCACCTCCGAGCTCTACCTGGCTAAGTCGGATTTCTTGAAAGCCACGCGAGAGCACAACATCAACGTTCTCATCCTGGGTGACACCAAAGAGTCCACGGGCCGCTCCATCCTCGAGCGCCTCATGATCCCTTCGGACGAAAAACCCGTGTCCGAAGTGAAGGTCACGAGTTGGAACCTGTTTTCGCCAAAGGGAGTCAACGCCAAGTCGGTGGATGCTCAAGCCAAGGCCCTTCAAGAGCAACTTACCGCTCAAGACCCGCTCACCCGCCACATCGTGGTGGCAGATGTCCAGGAAGCCCCCCAGATCATCGCCAAGAAGATGGGCTTTAAGCAGGTTCATCATGGAACGTTGCGCGTATTCTCGACCCTCGATAACCGCGTGGGCACGGCTTTGGCTGTCGAAGTTCCGGGAGAGAAGCTCCATACGCAGGAATACGTCGTGAGCCGCGACAATATCGAAGCACTCTTCCTCTCTATGGATTTTGACAAGAAGCTTCGCATCCTCAATCGCCTCGCACGCGAGGCAAAACCCGAAATGCTCACGGGCGAGGGCGGCAAGGCTTTTGGCGAATCGCTCGTGGCCGCCATCCTCACGGACCTGGCTCAAGAACAGGCCATCGTTCGCACCCACGGTCTGGGCAAAGGCAAAATGCCGCTTTTAGAAAAATTCGTGGGCACTAAGTTTGGCGGAACCGCTACGGTGAACGTCGAAGCCAAGGAGCTACTCCTGCAGCTGGCCTCGGGAGTTCGCTTCATCTCGTCTAGCCAGGTCGTCTGGTGGGATCACTTGATTCCGCTCCGGAACAACCGATTCCGCACCTATGAGACCGAGGCCCTGGTGGATCGCTTCTTGGATCTGAACTTCGGTGGACTCAAGCGCGGCGTCTTCGCTTCAAGCGAGGAAGTCGAAGGCGGATTTAAGCTCAACGAGGAAGCCCGCAAGGAAGTCGCCACACGCCTCAAGAAGATGCTGGGCGAGACCAAAGCCGCAATCAAGGAATCCAAGCTCGGTAAGCCCATCGAAGCGATGAACCGAGTGCTACGCCCCCTGCTCAGGCCGGGCGTGGATTCGAGCATGGAAGTGCTTACTACGGGCGATTCGCGAGTGATGTCCGGGGGACACTTCGAGAAATGGCGTCTGTACGATCAAAGCCGCGCCAATGCCCGAGTCCAAGCCATGGATGCCAACGAAAAAGCTAAGTGCACCCTGGCTCTTGAGCCAAAATAGCTATTAAACGGGCCGTCTTTACAGCCTAGTTGAGTCGTGTTACCGCAACCCCCGAGGCGGTAGTAGGGAGTATGGTTTTTCGGGTTTTAGCCTTTTGCGGTGTGCTCCTAGGATTTGTCAGTGCCCATGCTGCTGAGCCCAGTCACGATACCGAAAAACTGACAGTCACTAAGCCCACCCTTCAACGCCCCACGATGCTTTCCAATAGTGGAAACTCCACTACCCCGACTCGACTCATGACTCTGCAGGTCTGGGACGGAAAGCACAGGGACTTTATCGATGCCGGCCTGAGCATCGAGACTACGCACCCGGGCAAAATCAAAGCTTTCTCTGCATTTCCGTCGCGCAAGGCGATCGCCGTGCTCTACGCTTCGGGCAAACTGTATGTCTACTCCAAGTCTCCAGCGCCCGTCTCCTCGACCGTCTATAGCCTAGTCGCATCAAACGTGGCAGCCATCGCCGATGGCGCAGACGGAGAAGTTCTCGCTGTCGTGGACGGCAAGGATCTGGTTCGGGTCAGCGAAGAAGGAAAGATGAATCGCTTTGGAACCAGCCAACTCTCAACCCCCATCCAAAGCATCCAAGAAATCGAGCGCGGAAAGTTCCTGATCGTTTCCAAAAACGAGATGGCTCTCATTGGAACCAACGGCGGAATGTTCCAAAAGTTTGACGCCCCCCATTTTCGACGCGTCATGTCCGCCGCAGCCGCAGATTTTGAGCAGATTCATTCGGTAGCAGCGAACAAGAACCATGCATGGATCTCCGCCACCTACGATCTCTTCAATATGGAAGCAGTCGTTCTGTTTGACCTCGCCAAGGGGCGTGTCGAAGCGAGCCTTGCGGTTCCGCATCCATTGACCGTTCAGCGCATGTTTGAGATCGAAGCCAACTCCAAGCGCGCGATCTACAAAGAGGGAATGAATCTCGTTACCGCATCTCCCGACTTCAAGACCTTTGACCGAAACGTCGACTTCTTTGCCAAGATCGCGGCCAAGGAGCCTTCACTCTCGCAAACTTTGTTTAACTGGCATCGCGATATCGATGGCGAGCCTCAAAAGTCGCTCCGAGGCCCCAATGCCGTGGCTCGAAGCACGCCCAAGATCTCGGCGCACCAAGCGGAGTATGGAATTCCCCGACGCCCGCCCGTTGATCCTTCGGTGGTAGCAGCAGCAGCAAAGCAACAGGCATCGCGAGAAGAGAAGCTTGTTTTTGCTGAGCTTCAAGATCGCTTACCTGACGTGATGACTTTAGAAGACCTGCACACGTGGGCAAATCCCGGAAAAACGGGCTCTGCTTGGGTGGCATCCACCGAACACCTCAATCTCTTCCGTAAAGGGCTGGCAGGGCTGGACGAATGGGACCTCGAGCGATGGCTCAAGCTCTCGCCTGAGGGCAAGATCTATCAGCGCCTGGATTCGCCTCTGCGCGAATTTGCAAAAGATCAGGTAGTAACGGCCATCTCCAAAGGTCTAAGAAATATCGCCAACGGCAAACCCCGCTGCGGCTCCTACCTCACTTCCGCTCCTTAGCGAATAAGGCCTGAAATTCGCCGTAGCCCTCTTCTTCGAGCCGGCTCGCGGGAACAAATCTCAGCGATGCGGAATTGATGCAGTACCTGAGCCCCGTCGGCCCCGGCCCGTCGTCAAACACATGGCCCAGATGAGTTCCTCCGGCAACCGCCCTGACTTCGGTGCGAGGCATTCCTAAAATGGAGCGATCCTCATGCTCAGCGACGTTTTCCTTTTTGATCGGCCTCACGAAGCTCGGCCACCCGCTGCCCGAATCGAACTTGTCAGTAGAGGAGAACAGCGGCTCCCCCGTCACGATATCCACGTAAATGCCCGGCTCGTGGTTGTCCCAATAAGCGTTTCTAAAGGGCGGCTCCGTTCCGCAAAGCTGCGTCACTTCGTACTGCTCAGGGCTGAGCTTGGCTTTGAGCTCACTCTCGGATGGCTTCTTGTAACGGCTCATACTTCCCTTCCTCTTTGGTGGCGAACGGGTAAAATGCTGCCATGTCGCTCACTCGTTTACCACTGCTGCTTGCGCTGCTCTCGGTTGCGACATGGGCCGCGCCACCCAAGAAAGGACCCACCGTGAAAAAAGAAATCGCCGTTCTAGCAGGCGGATGCTTTTGGGGAGTTCAGGACATCCTTCGAAAGCTGCCCGGGGTCCTGCATTCCGAAGTGGGTTACACCGGTGGCGAAACGACAAACCCCAAATACGAAGAAGTGAAGAAGGGCTTTAGCGGACATGCCGAGGCGGTACGCGTGGAGTTTGACCCGTCGAAAATCTCCTATGACGAAGTGCTGAGCTACTTTTTCAGGCTGCACGACCCGACGACGCTCAACCAGCAGGGCAATGACCGCGGCTCCCAGTATCGCAGCGTGATCTTTTACCAAGACGAAAAGCAAAAACAGGTAGCCGAAGCCAAGAAGAAGTCGGTCGATGCCTCGGGTAAATGGAAAAAACCCGTCGTCACTCAAATCGTTCCGGCTAAGACTTTTTACCCGGCAGAGGATTACCACCAGGATTACCTCGTTAAAAACCCAGGCGGCTACACGTGCCACTATCTGCGCGACTGATTCCTCTTCTGCTGTTAGCAGGCTGCACTTCAGATTCGGACCGGGGGTCCGCCCCCAAGCCACGCCCTGAGTGGGCTCAGCTCTCACGCAGGCTCACGGGCGAGAGCGATCAAGTCAGGCGCGAGGCGCTCAAAAAGATCGCAGCGCTCCCGCGAGCACGCGAATTGCTTCGAGGCGGCATTGAATCCCCAAGCGCTGCGGAACGAGCTCTTGCATGGGATGCGATTGTGGCACTGGAGTGGCGAGAATTCCTCAAGGATGCGATTGCGCAGATCGAGACCGATCCATCGGGCATTCCGATCCTAGCCGCCGTGGCGCTTGCGCCCGAAAACGAATTACCCCGAGTGCGCGATGCAATTGCCTCGTGGATCTCGCCCATTCCCGAAGGCGCTCTAGGCGGCCCGCGCTCACTCATCGCGCTTGAGACCTGGATTCGCCTGCGCGGTCGCTTGGATCGCCCCGGGTGGAAGGCGTGGCTCGAAAAAAGCGGCACCGCTCATCGCTGGGCTGCGCTCGGCGCCCTGCGCGTTCAATTGCTGCGCGACGGATTGGGCGCGGATCTGGATTCGTTAAGGCTATTTTTGCGGGTAGAAGATCCCGCTCTTAAGCGCCGCGCTCAGGCCATCGCAGGCGAGCTCACGCCTGATGCGCAAAAGCGATTGGCACCCGATGTGCTGGGAGAGTCCCCATGAGGGCGGCGTTCATGCTGACAGCGCTGTTCTTGGCCGGATGCACCCGCACGCATCACTACGAGAGCAAGGCCTGCAAGACGGGATACGAAAAACGCATCCCAGGCGGCCTGCTTAAGATCGCGGTGGCTTTTGGTTACAAGGACTCACGCCCCGACCGATGGGTAGGAGACCGAGCCGAACGACTCGCGTTCGAAGCGGAGCTCGCGGATCTCGGATTCAAATCTGTACGCGAGTCCGTCGAATGGCTCGATCCGCACGTAGCTTATCTTCCCTACTCCAAGTGGGTGCTTAAGCGCTGGCCGCGGGGTGAACCGTTGGCCGAGCCCACTTCTGTTGAGCTCGTGGTTTGGGATTCGACTCTAGGACCTGACGATGAGGTCAACCGCAAGGATCCGTTCCTCAGGGATCACGAGCGAGCGCTCGTTGCGACCTGGGAGAGCGCGCTGCGAAATGCTTCCTGGCTGCTCTACAACGGACATTCGCGCGACGGAGGCGGACCGGATTTTTCACCGCCCAGGCTTACGGGTGACAAACATGTGGACTACACCTGGTACGCGCGCTCACAGCAACAGCTAGCGGATTTGCTCTCGGGGCTTGCGACCCACCGCTCGCGCGAGCACCTCAGATTTTTGGGAATTTATTCCTGCGCATCGACCCAGCATTTTTCGTCCAAGATCGCTGAGCTTAGGCCCGAGCTGCGAGTAGTGAGTAGTCGGTCGTTGCTCTATTGGAGCGATGCTTTGAGTGCGATGGTGCGAGACCTACGCGGGATGCTGGAGCTCAGGTGCGATGACGCGGGGGCTACGCCGGCAAAGTCATGATCAGCGGCATGCCTTCGGTGATGACGATCGTATGCTCGTATTGCGCAGTAAAAACCCCGGGATGGGTTACCAACGTCCAGCCGTCACCCTTCTCAACGACTTCGCGAGCGCCCGAAGAAATGAAGGGCTCGATCGTGATCACCTGATTCTTTTTCAAAATGCGTTTGTCCTGCTTGTCGTAATAACCGGCGATGAAGCCCGGCTCCTCGTGAAGAGCTCGGCCGACTCCATGGCTTCCTAGGTTTTCAATAACGGTAAGTCCACTCTTGGTCGCCTCGGTCTCAATGGCGTAGCCGATTCGATTGAGAGGGGCTCCCGCTCGCGCCTCTCGAAGCGCGGACTCAAGAGCGCGTTTCGCGGCCGCGCAGACTCGCTGATGAAGTTTTGACTCAGGTGGGATGATGGCCGAGCCGCCGGTATCGGCAAAGTAACCATCGAGCTCAGCTGAGACATCGATGTTCACGAGGTCTCCCGCCTTAAGGACTTTTGGCCCCGGAATGCCATGCGCAGCCTCTTCGTTGACGCTGATGCAGGTGTGGCCCGGAAAGTTATACGTAAGGATGGGGGCCGAGCGGGCTCCATGCGCCGCGAGGAACTGGCCCCCGATCGCATCAAGCTCAAGGGTCGTGATGCCGGGCTCGAGTTGAGACTGCATATGCCGGAGGCAGCGCGCGACGATGCGACCGATTTTGCGAAGCCCTTGGAGGTCTTTTTCGGAATTGATCGACATGCTCTGAGTTTAACTGAGCTCTGTCGATTTCCGAGTGATTTATTTATGGCCTCACATAAGGGCTTACATATTGAGTTACACAACGAGCGTAGAGCTCATGGCTGTCGGAGTTCCAGTTGTTCGGGTAGCCAGCGTTTCCAATGATAAACACGTGCATCCCGCCTCCCGCCCCAGTTGAAGTCCAATACGGGAAGTTCCCCTTGCTCTTGGAATCCGGCACATTTCGTACGATTTCGCGATAACCATGGTCTTCTGCCTCGATAAATTGATCTTGGCTAGGAAGGGATTGGATCTGATCGCTGCAGTATTTTTCAGCACCTGGGTTAGTTAGTCTTTTTCCTGTTTGGGCATCACTCCAAGCCAGGTTCGTGACGCGATCTTTCCAAGCCCCTTTCACTCTCTCAAAGTAGAAGTTTTTCGTGGACAAACAGACAGTTCCGATCGGCGATTCCTGAGAGACTTCCCCGCAACGACTCACGGGCTTACCCGCAGCTACACAGCGACCCGAGATGACAGGAAACGAAAGATCCTGACTCTCGAAGTCACTCGAGTAACCCATCCGCGCATTAAAAAGGTACTTTTTGTCCGACGAACCAGGCACGGATGAAGAAGACCAATAGTAGTGATATTTATTTCCAAGCACTTCGGGCCTCATGTCCCAGATCACATCACGAAGCCCATGAAGCTCCGCCGTTTCAAAGTCCGCTTTGGAAGGAAGCCGATGATTGGACACTTTGGCGCAATTCTCTTCGGCACCCTTCTGGTTATCGGCATCCTTTTGGTCCATCCAGGTCAACCCCGACAGGGTGTCTTTCCAACCATCGTCGGCGCGCACAAAGACTACGTTGGCCCGAGTCACACATCGGGTTCCCGTCTGGGGCGTTTGCGTTGTGCTCTGACACGTCTGAATCGCGGTTTCCTCCGCAAGAGCAGCGCACATCCATAGGCAAGAAAAAGCAACGACAACCCAACGTCTCTGTTTCATTTGAATCCCCTCGTGTCAGCAAACGTAAGGGAAGCCCGAAGAGAGGAGTTATATTTTTTTTGTGAAATAAAGGGGGCGTAAATTAATTTTTCGGAAAATTACGCAAAAAAACCCAACTAATACGAGAGAAAACCCTGGAAGTCCTTCTTAAGCGTCGACCTGTATTCTGCTGAGTCAATGTACCCATCGCGAACGACGTCTCGATCCGTTGGCAACCAAAGCTCATGCCCCGAAACAGGAGGAGATAAGAAATCGGGTAATCCATCCATCGTAGTCAAACTTCCCAAATCGATGCTTGAGATCCAACGATCCTCGGTGAGATTGACGCGCAGGCGTTGGTAGGACGTCCTGCCCAAAAAATCCTCCGTACTTTTCCAGTTCGACTTTCCGAATAGATCGATACGAAAATCGCCGCGAACAACTACGCAACTCTCCGACACCGGTCTAACAAAGAAACTGAATAAAGCGACCTTAAGCGGAACCGGGGTTTCATTCACGAAATCATCTGCCCGGAGCTTTTTCCCGTCGATTTCGAGAAAATCATAAGCAGAGAACTGCTGAATGCCAGCTCGAGGATTTCCGCACTCTTTCCACTTAAGTGCCGAAATCGCCTGCTTGTAAGCATCGGAACCTTGGCAAACCTTAACCCCCATAGCAGGCAGGATGGCTTTGCTCTTCTGCTCGCACTCAGGGCTCAGCGGCGGCCCACGCAGCTCAATTGGGGGTGGCGCCGGCTCATAGTCATATTCGCTATCTTGCTTACAGCGCTGCTCGCAGACGGCGCGATTGATACGACTATCTACCTCGCTCTCACAGCGCGCCCGGTCGGCCAAGAAACGTAAAACCTTACAGGCGTTTCGTTCAAGGGTTTGGTTTTCAAGACATCGATGAAAGCAGCTGGGGTTACGATTCGGGTTTTTTTGAAGCTTTTGTGGGCCGTTGAGCAACGCGAGCACCATCCGAGAGCGCTCATCCGAGTCGCGCTCGATTCCTAAGATTCCGAAGTATTCGTGAGCCACAAGCCGCTCCGCTAACTCCGGCGACTGGCGCAGAAGATACCACCGACCCGAGCTCAAATGGATTACCTCTCCAAGACGCTCACCCGGTGGATTGTTCACAGCATCACGGATAAAACGACGGGGGCACGGGCGCTGAGCTACGAGGCACGCCACCTGAACAGTAATCACCCGAACCTTGCGAACAGCCTCTTGGAAATCGGACAACGAAAATCCATACACCTGCTGAAGGTGTGCTTGGGAGATCTTCTTGGCCAGCCCCTCGCCAATTTCGCGAAACTCGCGCGAGTACTCGTCCCCTCCCCCACTCGAATTCCCACCTGATTCGCTTCCGGAAAAACTAACAGACGTGGAAGCCAAAAAGAACGCTACGGAGGCGAGCAGTCTGAACGCTCTCTGAATCTTCATGCCGCATCTCTGTAGCTCCTCACAAGTACTGAAGTCAATTAATCAATTGTTGTTTTTTAATTTTACTTTAAGTAAAGAACCCTCCGTGGATGCTTCTACTGTCTATAGTTTTAAGAACTATCGAGATTTTTTGCTGACCTGGATCCACCTTTCCCCCAAAGGCGGACGAGGCATGAAGATGCGTCTCGCCGCGGCCGCCAAATGCCAACCTGCTTACTTCAGTCGTATTCTTTCGGGCGATGCCGACCTCAATGGCGAACAAGCGCACGCGATGTGCACCTTCTTTGGATTCAATGACGAAGAGGCACAGTTCTTTATCCTGCTTGTTCACCACGGGCGCGCTGGCACCCCGGGCCTAAAGAAACACTACCAGCGCCAACTCAAAGAGATTTTGGATCGACGTTTTATATTGAAGGAGCGCTTTAAGGTTCCCATGGAACTTTCGGAGGAGTCGCAAGGTCGCTATTACAGCTCCTGGCTGTTTGCCGCCGTTCATCTCTGTCTTTCGCTCGAGAGACTCCAGTCACGCGCAGAAATCGCGCGTTACTTGTCGGTACCTGAGGCGCGCATCACGGAGGTTCTCGAGTTCTTAAGCCAGACGGGCCTTGCAGAAACCCATGCTCACGGATACCGCATGGGAAAATCGCGCATTCACGTGGGCGCGGATTCTGATTGGGTCAAACAACACCACATCAACTGGCGCCTGCAAGGAATGCGTACTCTAGACCGGGCGCAGGAGTCCCCGCGTAGGAGCGATCTCCACTACTCGGCCGTTGTAAGTCTCTCGCGCGCTGACCAGGTCCGCCTCAAAGAAGAACTGCTAGAAACCATCGATCGATTCAATCAACGCGTGGCGGAATCCCCCGCGCAAGAAGTTCATTGCTTGACGCTCGACTTCTTCGGAGTCGGAAGTCACTCCGTCAGCTTAACGTCGCGAACGCGCAGCGAAGGCGACATGCGACCCCTAAAACGATTGATCTCAGGCACCACGGCCCACTCAAGCGGCGTTTCGCGGTCACGCTCCGAGCTCAGGCGCGAATAGAGCGCCAAATCTTCTGCGGCGCCAAACCAAATCGAGTCCACGAGATAACCCGTGTCGCCCACTAAAGTGAACTTCAGATGCCGGTTCTTAAGAGCTCGATAACCTGGCTGAGCGATGCGCGCGCGCACGCGGATCAGAGGCTCGGGATTTCCTGGACCAAACGGACCTAAGCGCTCCAGCTGCTGAAGCGCTTTGAGGTCTAAGTCTTCTAGCGCGCATGACGTATCGATCTTAAGCGGCGAGGCTTGAGGCGCTTCGTGATCGCCAGTCATTGCCTCGTTAAACGCTTCGGCAAACGCGGCCAGACTTTCTTCCTTCAAGCTCACACCCGCTGCGTGGCGGTGCCCACCGAAGCCCGCCAAAAATGCCGAAGACGCGCGCAAGCCGGCCAAAACATCTTTGCCCGCATAAGTGCGTGCGCTGCCTTTGGCGTGCCCTTCGCGAATTCCAATGACGATGGCAGGCCTGTGAAAGGTTTCAGTAACACGCGAAGCGACAATTCCGACCACGCCCTCGTGCCAGCGCACAGAGCCTACGACCACCGCGTGCGAAAAGCGGCCCGCAGCGATTCCCGCTTCGACTTCGGCGCGAACCTCGTCCCAGATCTCGTTTTGTAGCTTGGCGCGCTCTTGGTTGATCGCCTCGAGCTCCTGCGCAAGCACTTGAGCGCGCGCAGCATCTTGAGTCGACAACAGCTCCAGCGCCAGGCTTGCCGAACCCATTCGGCCCGAAGCGTTGATGCGAGGGCCCAGAACAAACCCCAGGTGTCCTGGGCTCAGGTCCTTGCCGGCTTCGATCCCAGCGGCCGTAAGCAACGCACGGAGCCCTGGCTTAGGAGAAGCCTTGAGCACCTGTAGTCCGTGGCGACCCAAAATATGGTTGTCGCCCACGAGCGGCACGAGATCGGCCGCCGTACCCATGCACCAGGTCTAAGTGCTGGCGCAAATTGGGCTCACAACCGATCCTTAAACCCAGCCGTGCTCTGCGCGACCTTTAGCGCGAAGGCCCAACGACAAGTAAAACGCCAGACCACAACCGCAGAGCTGCTTGAGCCCGCTTGGGCAATCCGCGCGCTGAGGATTGATCACCGCAACGGCTTCGGGCAATCCTTTTACAGGATCGATCTGATGGTGATCCACGATGATGAGCTCGATGCCCAACTCACGCGCGCGCGAGGCGGCCGCAAAACTCGTGATCCCGCAGTCCACTGTGACAAGTACCCGAACACCGGCAGCATGGGCTTCTTCGACCGCTCCGACATTGAGGCCATAGCCATCTTTGAAGCGATCGGGTTGGCGCGCATCCCAAGCAAAGCCTAGGTCCCGAAAAACCAGAACTCAAGCGCGGAACCCGTCGTGCCATCCACATCGTAATCGCCAAAGATCCTAACGGACTCTCCGGCGTCGCGGAGCACGCACCAGGCGTTCGGCAGCGGCTTCGAGATCTCTGATTTCAAAAGGATGCTGGTCCTCTAAAGAGGGCGAAAGGAAGCTTGCGATCTCATCGGCCGTCGTGAGGCCTCCGGTTCTGGCAGATCTCCACGACCGGGACTCAGTCCCGTCTCACGGGCCAGATCCCGCGAGACCACCGCGTCGAAAGAAGAAGACGCGACAGGAATCCACTCCCTCCCGGCTAAAACCCCGGTGCTTTTGGAGCTGAGATTCCCCCCGTTCATACTAAGCCCTTACTGGACTCTTTGAACGTGCGCTGTAGCCAGCCCGCCCGCGCTTGGCTTGGTACTCGGTGATGTAGATCACGATGGAGCTCGCGATGAAGATCGACGAATAAGTTCCAACGACGATGCCCACCATGAGCGTGAATGCGAAGTCCTCGATGACTTTGCCGCCCAAGAGCCAAAGAGCGAGCACCGTTAGGAACGTGCACATCGAAGTGAGCAACGTGCGACCCAACGTTTCGTTGATCGCGCGGTTGACCGCTTGGTCAATCTTGAGCTCCGGGTGATGGGCGATCGTCTCGCGAACACGATCGTAAACGATGATCGTGTCGTTGTTCGAATAGCCGATCAGGGCCAAAAGAGCGGCCAAGATCTGAAGGTCAAACTGCTTTTGCGTGAGAATGAAAATCCCCAGCGTCAGCACGGAATCGTGGAAGAGTGCCAACACCGCGCCTGGGGCATAACGGAAATCGAATCGAACCGTCACGTACACCAAGATGCAAAGCAGGGCGTAGAACATGGACAGAAAGCCGCTCATCCGCAGCGAGCTGCCGGCCGCAGGACCCACGACGTCCACGCGCTGGATCTCGTATTCGCCCTTTTGAAGCTTCTGGCCCAAGACCGCTTCAACCTTTTGAGAAACCTGATTGAGCGAACCTTCGCCGCCGTGAACTTTGATCAAAAACTCGCGCGAATTAGGCTCGCCGATCTGCTGGACCTTGATATCGCCTAAGCCCGCAGCCGAAAGCGTGCTGCGCAACTGACCGATGTCCCAGGTTTGAGGCACGCGCAGCTGCACTTCGGCGCCACCGGTGAAGTCGATGCCGTAATTCAGTCCCTTGGTAAAAAACAGGGCTAATGTTCCGACGATCGCGACTACGGAAAGCCCCAACCAGATGCGTCGCTTACCTACGAAATCGATCTTGGTTCCAGGCCGAATGATTTCAAACATGATTCCCTCGCTTAAATGCTGATCGTCGCGGCGTCGCGGCGTTCCAGCACCCTGAGATATGCGTCAAACAAGACTTTGCAAACGAACACAGCCGTAAAGAGCGTCGTCACGATGCCGATGAGCAGCGAAACGGCAAACCCCTTGATCGGGCCCGTGCCGTAAAGCAGGAGCACGACCGCTGCGGCGGCGTTCGTCACGTTGGCATCGAAGATGGTTCGGAAGGCTTTTTGAAATCCCGAATCCACGGCGGCGCGTGGTCGCTTTCCGAGCCTGAGCTCTTCGCGAATACGCTCGTACACCACCACGTTGGAGTCCACCGCGATACCCACAGTCAGCGCGATACCCGCGATACCGGGGAGGGTCAGCGTCGCTTCCAAGCCCACTAAGCTTGCGATGACGAGCAGGACGTTAAACACCAACGAGACGACAGCGATTGCGCCGCTGACCCGATAGTAAAAGAGCACGAACATGAACACGAGCAAGCTTCCTACGAGGCTAGCCGTTGCGCCCTTCTTAATGGAGTCTTGCCCAAGCGATGGGCCGACCACGCGTTGCTCCAAAAACTCCAGCTGCGCAGGTAGCGCGCCGGCCCGAAGTACGATGGCCAAGTCGCGAGCTTCTTTCATCGTGTGTTCGTAGTCGCGCTGACCCAACGTGATCTGGCCTCGCGCGCCGATCGGCCCGTTGATCACAGGCGCTGAATGCACGATGTTGTCCAAAACGATGGCCAAGCGCTTTTTCTTGTTGGCGGTCGTTAACTTCTCGAACGCCACGGCGCCCTTGGGATTGAAGGTGAAATTCACGACTGGTTCCTGGCGCTCGCCAAATCCGACGACGGCGTCCTGGAGATCATCGCCTGTGACGTCGGCGTGCGTATTGAGCAGATAAGGTAGCTTCATCTGAGCTTCCTCGCCCTTGCCACGTTCAAAGGCGATCTCGCGGCCCTCGGGCAGCTTGCCCTTCAGCGCCTCGTTCACTTTACGAACGTACTCAGAGAACTTCTCGCCTTCTTTAAAAGCGAAGCCGCCTTTTTTCTCAGCTTCCGTAACCCACTGCGAGAGCTCTTGAGGCGACTTGGAATCGTCGACAATCTTGAACTCCAGACGAGCCGTGCGGCCGATCAAATCCTTGGCGCGATCGACTTCGCGAACCCCAGGGAGCTCAACGACCACGCGATCCGTGCCTTGGCTGGCGATAGCAGGTTCCGAAACACCGAACTCGTCAATACGGTTGCGAATGACTTCGATGGACTGGTTGATCGTCTTATCGCGGACTTCCTGGCGGTACTCGCGCGTGAGACCCAGCTCAAAGCTTCCTGGCTTTTCGCTGACCAGGCGCAGGACCCAGTATTCCTTCTTAATGACGTCATAGGCGGCGTCGCGCTTGCCCGCATCGAAAGCGATCGTGAGATGGGGATCATCCGAAGGAAGATTGGCTGTGACGACTTCGGCATTGGCGGTAGAAAAAGACTTTTCTTTGAATCTTCCGCTCACCGATGCTGCTTGGCGCGTGACAACGTCCTTAAAGACTTTATTGAAGTCGACGCCCAGAACCAAGTACAGGCCGCCTTGGAGATCGAGCCCCAAATTGACCTTCTGCTTGAAGGGAAACTTCGTTGTCTCCGGGTTCAGCCCCGAAAGCGTGGGATAGACGTAAACAACCGACATCCCCAAAGAAAACACGAGCAGAGCGAACTTCGCCCACCAGCTTCGTCCCATTGCTGAATCCCCTCTTCTGACCTAGGCCAGAGATCTTACGCTAATTCTTGAACTTTGCCCTTAACGACTTGCGAAATCTGGCTCTTGAGCATCTTGACCTTAACGTCGTCAGCGATTTCCAAGGTCACGACTTTCTCGGTGATGCCCTTGACGGTGCCCAACATGCCCGAGCTGGTGACCACTTCGTCGGCGTGCTTGAGGGCCGAGAGCATGCTCTGCTGTTCTTTCATCTTCTTTTGCTGAGGCGGATCATCAGGAAGTAAATCACGCCAAACATGTAAGAATGAACGGAAGGAACGCCATCACGCCGCCAGGCTGGCCAGCTGCCGCACCGGGAGCTGCAGGAGCTGCCGCGGGCGCTCCGCCTACCGCCGGACCATCAGCCCATGCCGAAAAACCGAACATTGCCAAAACCAGCGAACCAACCCACCAACGGACATTAAGGATTTTCATTGAGCTTTTCATAGAAATTTTTCCTCCAATCGTCAAACCGATTCTCCAAAATCGCAGCTCGCGCTTGGCGCATCAGTTCGAGGTAATAAGTCAGGTTATGAACCGTATTCAAACGAGCAGATAGCGCTTCGCCGGCCACAAACAAATGCCTGAGATAGGCTCGGCTAAAAAGCCGACATGTCTCGCATCGACATTCGGGGTCCAAAGGCCCCGCATCGTCGGCATAAGTGGCGTTCTTGATGTTGATCTTGCCGCGCGAAGTGAACAGCTGCCCGTTGCGAGCGTTGCGCGTGGGCATCACGCAATCGAACATGTCCACGCCAGCCGCTACGCACTCTACTAGGTCTTGGGGCCGCCCCACGCCCATGAGGTATCTCGGGCGATCCGAGGGCAGCAGCGGCGCGGTGATCCTTGCCATCTCATGCATCATCTCGGGACTCTCGCCGATCGAAAGCCCCCCGATGGCAACCCCATCCCAAGGAAGCTCCGCGATCTCAGCCGCGCTCTCGCGCCTGAGGTTCTCGTAAAGCCCGCCTTGAACGATCCCAAAACGCATCTGATGAGGCTTGAGCTCTACTTTGAATCCGCGCTCGGCCCATGCACGCGTACGCCTCATGGCCGCACGCACTTGGTCTTGGGTCGCCGGAAACGGCGGGCACTGATCAAACGCCATGACGATGTCGCTGCCTAAGCCGCGCTGGATCTGCATCGAGAGTTCGGGCGTAAAACGGTGTTTGCTGCCATCGATGTGGGACTGAAACGTCACCCCATCGTCATCGATCGCGTTGAGTCCGGCTAACGAAAAAACCTGAAACCCCCCGCTATCCGTCAGGATCGGCCCATCCCAGGCCATGAACTTGTGCAACTCGCCCAGGCGCTCCACGCGCTCGTGTCCGGGGCGCAAGTATAAATGATAGGTGTTACCCAAGATGATCTGCGAGCCCATCTCACGCAAATCACGCGGGGACATCGCCTTGACCGTTCCTTGCGTGCCCACCGGCATGAAGCAGGGCGTTTTGACCGTATGCTCGCGACCCAATGACCCTGGCAAAGTAAATGTCGCCGCGCGTGCGGCTCCTTGAGTGGCCTCAAGAGTAAATTTCAGAGGTGATTGGGAGTTACTTCGCGCCATCGATCACACCAAAAAGGGATTCTCTTTGCGTTCGCGGCCAATGGTCGAATTGGGGCCATGGCCGGGGCACACGCGGGTGTCATCATCGCAGCTCAAGATGCGCTTTTGGATATTCTCAAACATCTGATCTTGATTGGCACCCCACAGATCGGTGCGCCCCACGCTGCCTTTAAAAAGGGTGTCTCCGGTGTAAAGCGATTCGGGAACAGCAAGGCCAGAGTCCTCATGCAACCTCAAACACACGCTGCCAGGCGAATGGCCGGGTGTGTGAGCGACTTCGAACTTAAGCTCGCCCACCTTAAAACTCTCGCCATCTTCTAAGAATCGATCCACGGGAAGGGGTTCGTCGTATTCCATTCCAAACAGGCGGCCCTGTTCATTCAACGCCCGATATAAAGGATCATCGCCCGCGTGCAGCCGGATCTCGGCTTTGGGCCCTAAAGCTTCCTTGAGGCCTCGTGTTGCGCCGATGTGATCCAGGTGCCCATGGGTATGCAGCAAGCCCACGACCTCAAGAGGACGACCGTCGGGAGTCTTAAGCCCGCCAATCCACTTCGTGAGCTTTGGGGCCTCATCCCCTGGATCGATCACCACAGCGCGCGCTGTCTTGGGACAAGCAATCACGCGGCAGTTGCAAGCAAAGGGGCCGACCTCAGTCGACCATTCCAAAAAAACGCTCATAGGCGGGAGGGGTTCTACCCAGGAAGAGTCCAAGTATAAAGGTCAATTTTTCTTGGGAACGCCAGGAAACGTGATCCTCGCGGGAGGCAGGGAATCGGGCGGCGCCACAGGGCCCGTCCCCATCTCCGAGCCTTTGCTGCAAAACGGCGTGATGTTGTCCGTTGGGCAGCTCAGGAGCTCGCGAGCCCGAGCTAGGTTTTCGTCCACAGCGTTCAAGATCAGCGCGCTATTGACCAGAGCCGAAGTCTGAACCGTTCCCCAGGGCGCAGCGCTGTTGCCGCAAGAGACCGCATCCCCCGTCGTACCCGCGGGACAGGGCGTGCAATCCGTCGATGCGGGAGGGCAGTACAAAAGACCTGTCGAAATCTGAATGACGACCTGGGTGTTGGAGCTGTTCCCGCCCGTTCCGCCGGTACCCGTACTCGTGCCATTGCCGCCCGTACCGGGGGTCGTCGAACCTGAGCCTGGGTTGGTACTTCCGCCCCCACGAGGCCCGCCTTCGTCGCCGCCACGGCATGCCGTGGGATCGCCACCGAGCCCGCAACAGTCGGTCGCGTCTTTGCCGCACATCGCGGAGGCCGCCGTACTCCAAAGCACGAGGAGAAGCGCCGCTCTAAAACGCATAGGTCCCCATGTAATCCAGAAATTTGCCTTCGATGCGCTGGGAGTATTGAGCGTTAAGGCAGGACTCAAATTGGGTGAGATCACCTTTCTTGCCCTGGCAGGTCGAATCCGCCGCCGCGAGATTTCCGACTAACATCGGAATCTGGTCGAAATTCCCGCGCTCCAAAAGCCAGGTCTTCTCAGCCCGCGAAAACACTTCGCACACGGCGATATCGAACTGAAAGCGCGCAAGCATCTTTCGAGCAGCCGCTAGGTAGCAGGCCGCTTGCTCCGTCTCTGGCTCGTTCTCCAAGGCGGTGGCTGCATTCACGCCTCCCTGCTCAATCGAGATATCGCACGAAGGCGCACGCCCCGCGTTGACCTCCATATAGCGCTCCACGCCCGTGGCGACTCGGGCCGAAACCGCCGAGAGCGTCGGATCGTTGGAAGCCGCCTCGCATCCAGATGAGAGATTCAAGACTTTGGTCTGCTTGACTTCGTTTTTTACCTCTTGGGCTTTTTTCCAAACCAGCTGGACCAGCGCGCCTCTGACCCAAGCTCGCTCCTTGTTGCAGGTCTTAGGATCCGAAACCCCGCAGTCGATGACTCCTGCTTGAGTCTTAGTGCACGACCACCGGCATTGGCTTGCGCCGCAGGTTTGCGTGAGGTGATTGGTCGTTCGCTCTGCGCCGGAGCCAAACTTGGAGTTCATCAAATTACACACAGGAAGTTGAAACTGAACCGAAGGCAGCTGCAAAGGCGCGCCTCCCCCTCCCGTATTGACCTGCCCTGCGATCACCGACTGGCCCGCGTAAGAACGCGACAGCGCTTCGGTCACCGCGTGATCCACGCCTGATTCGAAATCAGCCAGGTACTTGGCGCAGGACTCAAACGGAGCTTGATCGCAAAGTGCGGGCACGACCCACGTTCCGCCATCTTGCCTGATAAGCGCGGGCGGGGATGTGGCGGCCCAGGCGCTTGAGATCATCCATGCGATTACCCACGTCATGCCTTTATTGTAGCGGAGGCTTCTGGCATCCTAAAGGCTGGATGACCATCCAAGCCTTGTTTTTTCTCATCACATCGCTTGCCGCTGCGGCGCCCCAAAAGGGCGACTTGCCCCCCGCTCAGCAGGAAGTAGAGAAAACGCAGACGGAGCTCTTTAAGCGCATCCGCGAAGGCACGCCTCTGAGCGCTCAGGACTCCAAATCCTTCGGCACCAAGCTTCAGTCGTCATGGGATAAGCGAGCCAGCCAAACTCAGCAGGAGATCGGATCGAAGCAAAAGAAGAACCTACGAAGAATGTTTTCTTTGAATGAGGGCAGCGACCAAAGCGCGCCGACCGTAACCGCTCCATCGCGCTCCGAAAAACCAGCGGCGAAGAAAAAGGAAGAACCCGTGGTGCTCGACGCCAGCGACATTCCGCCCCGCGTGGAGTTCAAAAACAAAAAACGGGGGCGGTAGGGTCCCCCGTCCTGAAATCAAAAGAAAAAACTGAAGCTCAGTGGGACGATATCAACCGTGACACTCGTTCCGACGCCAACGCCGACAAACGGGCGGTAAGTAACCGACTCCGTTATCAGGAAGCGTTTACCCACATGAGCTACGAAACGAGCCGCGAAGCTCGAAACACCGCCCACCGTGCTTCCGCCCAGAAACGCACCGGCAAACAGGAAAAAGTCATCCTTGATGTTCTCCGTGAACGAGTGGTTGAGGCGAATACCGATATTCGTCCCGTAAGTGCCACCAGCTGGAGTAATCAAGACTTGAGGCATGAGCACCGCTTGCATGCCTGCTAGGAAATGATAGCCGACATCGCCTGCGACATTGATCTGCCAGGCTACCGGATTGAAAGACGTTAAGCTAAACGCGCCCGCCGTCGCACCTAATTCCCAAAGCGTCGGCGAATTGGATCTCACCGGCGCCGGCGCTGCGAATGCGTTCAAGCTTCCAAAGACTGCGCACAAAGCCACTACATGTTTGAGTTTTTTCATGACCTAGTTCCCCTTTGCCCCCAATGAGGTGAGAGTGCTGGAGAAAAGTACAAAGAAAAAACATCGAAAAATCCGGGGAAATTAGAGAATTAGCATCGCGTCACCGTAGCTAAAAAAACGGTAACGCTCACGCACCGCATCTTCGTAAGCGCTTAAGATGAGCTCACGTCCCGCCAACGCGCTGACTAAAAGTAAAAGCGTGCTGCGCGGCAAATGAAAGTTCGTGATCAGCGCGCCCACCGCTCCAAACTCGTACGCACCGGGTCGAACATAGAGATCCGTACGTCCATCGCCATCGTGAAACACATGCGCCTGACGATCCCATGCGCTCTCGAGCGTTCGAGCGCTCGTCGTACCTACGGCGACGAGCCGTTTTTTCGAGTTTCGAGCCAGCGTCAGGCGCTCGGCGACTTCCTTCGGAATGAAGTAGCGCTCTTCGTGCATCCGATGCTTGGAAACGTCCTCTTCTTTGATGGGCCTGAAAGTCCCAAGTCCCACGTGAAGCGTCAGCTCTTCCCAACCCACGCCCTTGTCTTTGAGCGTGCTGAGAACGCTTTCCGAAAAATGCAGGCCCGCCGTAGGCGCAGCAGCGGATCCCAACTCCCGCGCGTAGACTGTTTGGTAGTTTTTTTGCGCCTCTGGATCTTGAGCCTCGATGTAAGGCGGCAGCGGAAGTTCGCCCACGCCTGCCTGAGTCGGATCTTCGTCAAACCGAGCGACGACGGTCCCAAAGGGACTATCGGCCGATCCGCGCACGAGCTCACCCGTCACGCAGACCCCGCCCGTACCCTCGACCCGAAACCTCACGCCCGGCACGTACGCCGTGCTCGCCTTAAAAAGCCCTTCCCAAAGACGATCTCCCAGCTTTTCGAGCAGGACGAATTCTGTCTTTCCGCCGACTTTCTCTTCGCCACGCTCGGTGTACACACGACGGCCCAACAATCGCGCGCGCATGACTTGAGTGTTATTGGCGACGAGAACGTCCTGTTTACCAAGATATTCGGGGAGGTCCGTGAAGCGGCGGTGCTCCCAGCGTCCTTCCTTGCGATGCAGCACGAGTAGTCGAGACGACTCCCTTGGAAACGCGGGTTTTTGCGCGATCAACTCCTCGGGAAGAGAGTAATCGTAATCGTCGAGACGGTCGGACATGAAGAGATACTAATTTACCACAGGCGTTTGAGCTGCGCTTCGGGGTAATAGTGCGCCAGGATCTCTTTTGCGTGCCGCCCCTGCTCGCCCATCGCTTTGGCGCCAAACTGGCACAAGCCCACGCCATGGCCGTAACCGCGGCCTTTGAGTTTCCATTGTCCGCCAGAGATTGTTACCAAAGCGTCAAAATTAAGGCTCGGAAGCTTCTGCGTTCCGATGCGCTCCCTAAACAATCCGGCATCCATCTGCACTCGGTGCGAACGACCCGACGCATCCACGCCTTCGACGCTCACTCGACTCACGCGCCCAGAGGGAGCCTTTTCGATTTCAAAGCGCGCGTTCTGCGGCGGACCCACGATACCCGCTGCGGCGAGCACGTCTTGGGAGCTCAGGGTCATCTCCCAGGAACGCTTGGGCGAGCCCGAACAAAACGGACAGCTCACGCTCTTGCGATAGCCCTGTTGGCCTCGACCCCAAACGTTTTGCGGCAACTCGGTCATGCCCCCGCAAGTGGAGTGGTAGTAAGCCACCAAGGCTCGCGATGTGCTTGATGCGGGTCCTCGGCCCCGACTGAGCGTTAGCACTTCGCCACGAGTCTGCCTCACGGCTTGCCAGGCCACCCCGTCTTCGCGCTCCATGCCGGTGTAAACTTGGTCGCGTACGCTGGATTCCACGTCCCACCTGCGCACACCGCCGCTTTGGATTCGAGCCAGCGCGTAGGAGCGAGCCGCCACGACCTGCGCTTTGACCGCTTCGTAACTCCACTTGGATGAGAACTCCGCATTCACGAGGCCTGCGAGGTAGTCTTCGATCTTCACGCGATTCACCGCTTGGCAGCCGTGGGAGGTAGCCATCAAAGTCAGCGAGCCTCGAAACGAGGAAGCTCCCAGCTGAAACTTTCCGTAATACGGACGCACCTCAAGTCGAGCTCCTACGGGCTGAAATCGCTGGGAGTATGCAGAGCGAATTCGGACTCCACGCGAATCGCACGCGACGCGCCAGCGCGACCAAGGCTCGCGAGCGGCGATCATGGCGTCGCCTTGAAGGGTTAAGTAAGCGCCAGCGAGTTCCATCTCGGGGCGCGCCGAAAAAAGCCTGACTCGGATCTCAGGCTCGGATGACAAGCGAGGCGCCAGATCGTTTACAGGCCCCGGCACAGCCCAGGCCCCGTGGTTGGCCGTGAACAAGGAGAATGTCATCGCAGCGGAAGCTTGCAAAAGACGTTTGAGCACTCCTTTTAGTGTCGGTGATTTAAGAAGGAGGTCAAAGGAAGTTCAGTATTTTAAGTAGCGCAGCGCATCCTGATTATCGGGAAGGAATCGGCGAGATTTCCTCCCAGCGACGCGCACCAGGGGGATTCACCATCTTGCTCCAGGGTGAATAAAATCCGCCTTGGATCACGACATTCTGACTGTGAACGCCAAACCACCAGCGCGCTGCGCGCCGAGAGGCACTACTGAGCTCGACGTCGGGTTGGCATCGAGTCAAAAGAACGTAGACCATGCGCCTTTCGTCCAGCGGCATGAAGTATTGCACTTTGCCCTGCACTTCGGCTGCCCAGCGCTGCTCGAGGGCCGCGCCTGCATCGCGCGCCCGTTCGTGCTCGGCCCACTTCTCTGGTTGTTTGCGCTGCTTAGCCCAATAGCCCAGTGGATCAAGCCACACGCGAGGCGTACCCGCTAGCGCCCACACCCCCGCTGAGCGCTCAAACTCGGGGCGCCATTCGCCTAGATTGGCTCCAGGCCTGGGATCGAAGCCTAGGGGCACGGGACTCTGCGCCCCAGCTAGGCTCAACTTCAGATCGCATTCCGAACTGATGCTCCACTCGAGGGTCACCCACCTGAGCGAGGCTTCTGCCGCTGCGCGCCAGCCATCTGCCAGCGGCCCAGGAACTCCCTCATCGACCGAGATGCGTACGCGTAAAGAATCCCGCACCACAGCAACGGAGAGGGTCGCTATGAGCACAGTGAGGCCAATATCGTTAAACAACTGATGAAGCGTGTGGGCGTTGGCGTCTGGAAGTTCACAAAGTACCATAAAGAAGGTAAAGAACAACCTTTACCTGAAAACCGCAACCTGCAGGTTGCTACGAGCAATTCTTATGCTCAATCAACGTCGAGCAGACGGTACGCCGTAGTTCTATGCTGATGGAACAACCGTTGAGCTGGTACCTGTGCGCTGTACGGTCTGCACATCACGCCTGTGTTAACCAGCCGCTATCAACAATTACGCCTGCGGTCATGTGGCTCTGCAAGTGCTCTATGGCACAGCAGAAGTTGATATCTGAAATCCGCCGCCTGAAAAGGGTTCATTCTGCGATGACTCTAAGCAAATCTTGAAGATTTCTTCGCTATTAACATACAGGCGCGTTTCTGGCACTTATCATGTGCCGTTCTGCTCAAATTTTGCGTCGCTTTCAACGCGTAAATGACGTCATAACGTTAGAAAAAATCTCAGCTGATTTGCTGGCAGGCCCTAACGGCTGCGTGCGCTGCAAGCTTTGCAGCGGGCGCACCAAGATCGTCGTAGGCGAAGGCAATCCACGCGCCAAGCTCGTGTTCGTAGGCGAGGCTCCCGGCGAGCAAGAAGACCTTCAGGGCAAACCCTTTATTGGCCGCGCAGGCCAGCTCCTCGAGAAGATGATCGAGGCGATGGGCCTTTCGCGCGCCGATGTCTTTATCTGCAACGTCGTCAAATGCCGCCCTCCGGGCAATCGCAACCCCGAGCCAGACGAAATCGCAGCCTGCGAACCGTTCTTGTTCCGCCAGCTCGACGTTTTGCAACCTCAGGTCGTCGTGGCGCTGGGCAAGTTCGCGGCTCAGACTCTGCTTCGTACCGAAGTACGCATCTCGGACCTGCGAGGCCGCTTCCACCCCTATCGTGGCGGAGCCAAGCTCATGCCGACGTTTCACCCAGCTTATTTATTGCGCAACCCGCCATCTAAGAAAGAAGCCTGGGACGACCTGAAGCAGGTCATGAAGGAATTAGGGCTCCCCGCTCCAGCGCGTTAATAAATCGTTTTCGGGTTCCGATACGAAGGACGTGAAGCTGTGTGCTTGCGCCCTTACTCTCATCTTGACGCTCTTAGTCGCAGCACCCGCACGCGCCCAGCAGACTCCGGGCACTGCGCGACTCTTGCGCGCAATCGGCGAAGTGAGCCGTATTCCGGCCGAAGAGCTTTGCCTTACCCCTCAAGACGACATGTCTCGCGCAGTGGATGAGGAGCTCCATCTCGTCAAAGGCACCATTCCGGATATTTATCCTCCCAAACCCGTGGACTTCGACAAACTCGACGTCAAGATGCGCAAGCTTCAGCAAAAAATCCTGCAAGGCAAGATCACCGAGCCGGAATGCGTTCGCGCCATTCTCAATGAATCTGCCAAAGCCTCACCCTGGGCCGGATTTGACCCTCAGGAGCGCTACGACCTCTTTCGAGAGTCAATGATCTCCGCGCGCGAAAAATCCAACGAGTACTTCCCTCCTGACAACGTGCTCACCTGCTTGGCGTATAAAGAGTCCAGCTTCGAGCCCGCTGCGATCACGGCCGAAGGATGCATTCCTAAATGCCATCCCGAAAAAGACAAGGACTGCACGGTACCTTTCCCACCGCTCACCGCGCGGGGAATGATGCAGCAGACCCGGTCAACCACCGAGGAGCTTCTGCGGTTGCGCAAGATCGGAAACCAGGAGCTGCCTGAGGAGTTTCGCACCAAAACAGCGGATGAGATCCAAGACATGCTCGGCAATAACCCCGATCTCCAGATCGCGCTGTCGATCTTCACGCTCAAGTCCAAGCGCATGGTCTGCAATGCAGGTCGCGAGACGGGCCTTGAGACTCCCGAAGAGCTGGAAGAAAACAAAAAGAAGAATAAGAAGAAAAAGAAAAAACTCACCGCACACGCTGAAGTCGAATGCACGTTGCGCCTTTACTATGGCAACCCTTCGGCGGAGGCGAACAAGGAATACGCGAAAACCACTATGGACTGCGCGCGTTGCCTGGATAAAGTGGACGCTGGCGCCAAGTGGCCGCCCGTGCCTGAATGCTTGATACTGACCCACCCCAAGAAAGCGAAAGAGAAGGTGGCCGAAAAATGAAAACTCTCTTAGTTGCCTTGATTCTTTTTGGCGCGCCGGTCGTGTTGGCGACCACGCCCGAGGAGACCGATGACTACAGCGACGTGAAGGACACGGGAACGCTACTCAAGCGCGAAGTGCGTCGCATCGGCGGCACGACGTACACCCTTTCGTTCCTGAGGTTTGGAGCTCACGTCGAGGTTCTGGAAATTTCGACCGTTAAGAATGCGGACAAGATCCTGGAGCGCGTGACCTCGGACGGACCGATCTCGCTGGCTGCGATATCAGGCGGATTGAAGATCTCTTATTTCGAAGGCGACGCGACGGACCGCCCGACGCGAAAGACCAAGGAGTGGAAGCCGTAGGCCTAATTTTCGGTCCCCAGGCTCCGCTTACTGCGCAGCAACCGGTGATACGTGATCGCAAATCGATGCGCCTCATCGCGAACGTGAACCAGAAGCTTGTACGTCGAAGTATGCGGCAATAGCGCCACGGGATTCTTGCGACCCGGAATAAAGATGCGCTCAAACGAAGACTTCACTTCAGCGGCTTGAAAGTCCCGCTCCGTGCGCGCCTTAGCTAAGCCCACCACTTCAACGCCTTGGACATTGAGCTCTTCCAAAATCGCCACGGCTTGCGCTAACTGCCCTTTGCCTCCATCGACCACGACGAGATCGGGCAATTCCTCTTCGACGTTGGCAAAACGCCGGCCCAACACTTCCTTCATCATCGCAAAATCGTTGGAGCCTTCGACCGTACGGATCTTGTAGCGGCGGTAGAGAGGTTCTTGTCCGAGCCCCATCGCGGAACACCACGCGCGAGGCCACCGCGTCTTGTCCCTGGATGTTGGAGATGTCGTAGCACTCGATGCGCTGCGGGAGTTTAGGGAGCTGCAGCTTCTCCTGAGTCTCTTCGAGCGCCTGGATTCCGTGACCTGCATCGCGCTTGCGGCCCTGCTCCAGAGCGTAAGTCGCGTTGGTGCGCGCGACATTCAAAAGCTGTTGATCGGCGGGCACCTTCGGATCGGCCTCAACGACCTGCACCGACAGGCGGGTCGCGAGCAACTCCATCAAACCTTGATCCGCGGTCTCCTCGCCCAGGGCTCGAGGGGCCACGGGCACCAAAACCTCATTAGGCCGATCGGCTTGCCCGTCGGGATCCGCGGCCAACGGAACGTAAAATTGCGAGAGGAACTCCTCGACTAACTCGGATTCGGACACCGACGGATCGACATTGTTCAAAACAAAATGTTGGACGCTGAGCAATCGCCCACCGCGAATGCGCAAGATCGTGGCGTGCGCATCCGTAGCCTCAGAAGCCAGGCCCAGCACATCGCGATCGCGCTGTGAGCCGGCCTCAACGACACCTTGGGTCTCAGTGACGATCTCTAAGTTGCGCAGCTGATCGCGCAGCTGGGCGGCATGCTCGAAGTCTTCTTTCTCAGCGGCCGCTTCCATCTGCTTGCGCAGATTCTTCATGAGCTTGTCGCCCTTGCCCTCGAGCACTCGGGTCACCTCACCCAACGATGCCCGGTAATCCTCCGCTGAGATTAGCCCCACGCAAGGAGCAGTGCAGCGCCCGATCTGATGCAGAATGCAGGGACGCGAGCGGTGCCTAAATGTGTTGTCCGAGCAATCGCGCAGCAAGAACGTCTCGTTCAAAAGCTGCAGCACCTGGCGCGCAGCCCAGGCCGAAGGAAAAGGCCCGAAGTACCGCGCGCCGTCCTTCAAGACGCGACGGGTCCATTCGAGGCGCGGAAACGAATCCGCCATCTGGATCTTGAGATACGGATACGCCTTGTCGTCCTTGAGCCTCACGTTGAAGTGCGGCTTGTACTTCTTAATCAGCGTGTGTTCGAGCAGCAGGGCTTCTGTTTCGGTCTCAGTCAAAATGACCTCGAACCGATCCACTCGGCTGACCATGAGCTCCACGCGCGGGATTTCGTGAACCGCGGACTGGAAGTAGCTGATCAAGCGATTGCGGAGGTTCTTGGCCTTGTCGACGTAGACCACGCCCCCCGCAGCGTCCTTCATGAGGTAGCAGCCCGGCGAATGGGTGGCTTCTTTGGCATTTGCGAGTAAATCACTTCGCGCCATCACCCCCGAACCTACCGCTTGCGGCCAAGCCGATACAGGACTAAAATCAGGCCCAAGCAGTTAACCTAGGGAGAAGATTCATGTCTCGCACCGCCGAAGAAGTTCTGGCTTATTGCACCAGCTGTAAAATGGACCTCAACCACGTCATCGTGGCGATGAAGGGCGATCGCATCGCCAAGGTCGAATGCCAAACGTGCAAGAAAGAGCATGCCTTCAAGCCACCTAAGGGTGTCACCGAGCCGGGCGCAGCAAAGCCCAAGCGCGGAAAGAAATCCGAAGCCAATAAATCCGCTCCGATCGAAGCCGAGTGGGAAAAACTCATGGCCACCCACAAGGACATTCCTTCCAAGAAGTACACGCCTAAGGGCCAGTTCATCTTGGGCGATAAGCTCTCGCACGAGACTTTCGGTGACGGCATTGTGGGACGCATCATCTACCCCAATAAGATCGAGGTCATCTTCCGGAAGGATCTCAAGGTTTTGATCCATGCGGGCGTTTAAGGTCACTCTAGGCCTGCTCTCGGTTCTCACCCTCGCCTCGTGCGCGGGTGCTAAGAAAAAAACGCCCGAGCTCTCCCAGATGGAAGGCAAGAAGGTTGCCCTCGTTTCTGTTGAGGGCGAAGAGACCGCACGCAAGGTGATCGAAGTCGCGCTTGTTAACCAACTCGTTCAGCACGGCTCGTTTATCCTCGTCTCGAAGCAGGAAATCCAAAAAGCTAAAGACGCGCACGATTTCAAGCCCGGTGATTGGAAGGACCTGACCAAGCGAGTGGAGGCCGATTATGCCTTGAAGGCCAAGGTGCTGGCTTTTGACGCGGATATTCACGAGGGCCACGACAAGGCTGAGACCGAAGATTCGCAGCTTGAAGCCGAAACGGGCAATGGCAAGACCGAGCAAGTCTTTCGGGTCAAGGTGCTGGATGCCAAGGTGCGCGTGCAGCTCGATTTCATCCGAATCTTCGATGACGATGTTCGGAGCGGTGTGGCAGAAGCCACGGATTTCGTTCGGGCCGAAGCGAAGACCGAAGCCATTCACCTTCCACCTAAGCTGAGATTCCTAGAAGACCTTGCAAACAAGGCTTTTAAGGAATTTTTTGATCGTTATAATTAATCTCAATGCTTCTCGCTCAGGCTCTGCTGCAGAACCTTTCCAAGAATCAAACCAAGCCCGCTTGGCGCTGGCTCGGAAAAGAAACGCTCGTCAAAGACGTCCTGCAATCGATCTCCAGGCTGAGCTACCTCTACCAGCATGAGATCGGCTCTGAGCAGAGAGTCGCCTTTTTCGCGGGTAACTCTCCGGCCGTGATCACGACTTTCTTTGCGCTCACCAATATTAAGACGGTGGTGATTCCCGTCGATCCGAGCCTGCCCCCGGCAGACGCCGCCAAATGGATCAAAGACTCTAAAGCCACTCACCTGGCTATCACTTCGGATCTTCTGCAGCAGGCGCGCGACCTCGTGCAAAACGAGCGCCTCAATATTCCGATCATCGAAATCGAGAAAAAACGCGGCGGCGAGTACGACACTTCGTTCACTCCCCCGCCCGAGAATCCACCTAAAGAGACGGACGTCGTCTTGCTTCTTCGCACCGCCGGGACCTCCGGGAAGCCTAAGTTCGTAGCTTTCACGCACAAGCAGCTGCAAGCCGCAGCAACGGCCGTAAAGCCGCTCTATCGTTTCCTGCCCACGGACCGGGTGCTCACGCAGATGCATTGGTCCCATCCGTTTTCATTCGTGCACGGCATGCTCATCCCGATGATGAATGGCGCCACGCTCGTGATCGATCACGGATTGCAGGCCCTGGAGTTCTTGGATTACATCGCCGAATCCCGCGTCACCCGGCTCGTCGGGACGCCTAAGTTTTTCTTAACGCTCTTAGACACCTGCCGAAACGAAAAGCGCCTCATGCCCGGCATGAAATCCGTGACCGTGGGATTGGGCCCGCTCGAGCCTCCGATCAAAAAGGCCTTCGATGTTCTCGGCATTAAGACGCTGCACGTTTACGGCCAGACCGAAAACCTCTGGACCATCGCTATGGATGGGATGCCCGGCACGGATGATCCAAAGGACGAAAG
>JBGAWT010000235.1:0-4361 GCA_044227445.1 Bdellovibrionia bacterium
GTAGCCGTGATCGTTCAGGGCTCGCTCAATGCTCAGTGTGTAAATCTCCACGTCCGGATGTTCGGCTTGGATTTTGGAGATCCCCACTTCGGAGGAGAACACGGTCACGAGCTTGATCCTTCCGACTCCGTACTGCTTGAGTCGATCGATTGCGGCCAAGGCCGTATCACCGGTGGCAAGCAGCGGGTCGAGCAGGAGGACGGGCCGGCCCGTGACTTCGGTGGGGAGCTTGAAATAATACTCCACCGTCTGATTCATGTTCTTGTCGCGATAAATTCCGATGTGCCCTACACGAGCAAAGGGCAGAACCTCTAAGAATCCCTCGAGCATTCCCTCGCCAGCCCGCAGGATGCAAGCGACGATGACATCTTCGGCCACGCGGTTGACCGTGGTTTTTTCCATGGGAGTGGAGATTTCTTCGGGGGCGACTTTGAGATCGCGCGAAGCCTCATAGGCCAGAGGCACGCTTAACTCCGAAAAGATCTGCCGAAACTCATACGAGCTCGTGTCTTTATTTCGCAGGATGCCTAGCTTATGTTCGATGACTGGGTGCTTGATTTGATGGACCTTAGACATATGTTCCTCTTTCAAAAAACCGTTCCGTCACTGACGACTTGAAGGGGTGATCCTCCATCAGCGCGTTTGGTGCTTGCGATGCGCCGGCCGGCTGACCAGGTTCCGCCCTGTAAGATTTTGGCCAAAGGCATTTCGGTGGCGCTGACTTTGAGTTTCGCTCGGATGCGGTCAGCGATTTGATCGAGGAACGCTACGGTGAGCGCGCGCCATTCGATCACAAGCAGCGAGCTCGGATCGTGGGCCTTCTGTGCGTCGGCGGGATCCGCTAGCTCCAGTAATCCTAGATCAAGCAACAAACCGCCGTTTCGGTACTCGGGTAGACCGGTCATTTCGTCCAGGCCAGTGACCTTGAGCCCCGCTTCTTCGATCGGCTCAATCAAGGAATAAGTCAACCATTGCGAGAGCTTATGAAAGGGCATGAGCGACTCAAAACGCCCACGCTCTCCTAGTAAAGGATGGTGCCAAACGTCGCCAAACGGGATGCCGCCTACGCGCGCGCGCACGGGCCACATCTCGGCCAGTCCCCTGAGCACGAGGCCTAGGATCTCGCCAGCACGGACAGTCCCACCTTTGGAGCGCTCTAGGAGCGTATCGAGCAGGGCGCCTGGGCGAGGGTTCTTAAAAATTTCGGGATGGCTTTTGAGACAGGAGGCCAATTTTTTTAGAAGCTCCGTGCGGCCCTCAAGTCCCACCATGGGATTGGAATCCGAAACCTGAAACCCAAGGGTCATCGCCCTGGTACTGAGGTTTTGGAGAGCCTGTGCATCGACCTGCCAAGGGGCCTGGGTGTCGGAAGAAAAAAGCCCCTGATCAAAAAGATGGAAGCTCGCCACGGCCAAGCCCTCGGAGCGGGAGTAGGAGGTGGCATTTTCTTGATATCGCCATTGCATGCCGGCTCCTGCGTCTACCAAGACGGAGGCTACGACGAGATCGATCTTGGAGCGCGCGCACGCCAGGTGATCCAGCCCCTTTTGGGTGAGGCGAACTTCGAGCTTTGCGATTCGGTCCACTCCACCCGCGCGCAGGTGCCCGTAGCGGGAGTGAAACGGAATCCCGCCGTTGGGGTAGTTGCGCTGGATTTCTTCGGTCACGTACTGAGCGACTTGGTCTAGACGCTCGGGATGGATCTTAAAGCGCGCATCTTTTGCGCTCGCAAGCCTCCCCGCAAGCAAGTGCGCTCGCTCGCGCACGAGCTTTGGACCAGACATCCCCGGCCTTTGACTTTTTTCAGAGCCTCGCCCTTTTTGATGTCATCCGGCGTGAAATATCCGGCCGCTTTCTTGGCCTCCATCTCCACCTTGGCGTCAGCGGGAATCAAGTCATCTGGGATCTGAACGCGCTCGCCGACTTCGATGCCCGATCCGACGATGGCGTCGTATTTCATATTGCTCATGGAAACTAAGTGATCGATGCGCTTGATGCCCATCCAGTGAAGAACGTCGGGCATGAGCTCCTGAAAGCGCATGTCCTGGACTCCGGCCACGCACTCCGTGCGATGGAAGTAAGTGGCTGCGCTGTCGCCGCCTTCTTGACGTTTGCGCGCGTTGTAGACCAGGAACTTGGTCACTTCGCCCAGAGCGCGGCCTTCTTTTCGGTAGTAGACGATAAAGCCTACGCCGCCTTTTTGTGCGGTCTTGATGCACTCTTCGATTCCGTGCGTGAGGTACGGGCGGCAGGTGCAGATATCCGAACCAAATACGTCCGAGCCATTGCACTCGTCGTGCACGCGACCCGTGTGTTCGACCCCAGGCTGACCCAATTTGGACGGATCGCCAAAGATGTAGACCGTGGTGCTTCCAATCGGGGGCAGCAACACCTTGAGATCCTGGCGCGTGATGAGCTCCGGAAACATCCCGCCCGTTTCGGTGAACAGCGATTGCCTCAGAGCCATTTCGGTTACGCCAAAGCGCTTGGCCACGCCCGGCAGATACCACACCGGCTCGACTGCGGCTTTAGTAACGGGAACTTCGCCGTTGGCCTTGAGGATCTTGCCATCCGCCTTAAGCCGCCCCTTTGCGACCGCCTCGGCTAATTCCGCCATAGTAAGGTGGGCCTTAGTGATGGCGATGGTCGGGCGAATATCGTAGCCCTGTTTAAGCATGTCTTTAAACGCGCTACCGACTAGCGCGCCCCAGGGATCGATCGAGACGATCTTCTCGGGGTTAAACCAGCTGTCATGTGGCCCGAATTTCTCGACCGGATCGGTGTTCGTCAGATCAGGTCGGTGATCCTGGGCCATCTGTCCTGCCGCCATAGCTAGCGCACGGTAAACGGTGTAGCTCCCGCTGTGCGTTCCGATCGCATTTTTTTGCGCGGGATCGGTGAGTGTTGCGATCACGGGCCCGCGCTTGACGGGATCTTTGTCACCCCAATGTAAGTCGGGGCTTTGTTTATAGATGTGGCTCGGATGGGAAGTCAGAACAACGTGCGTTTTACGCTTCGCGTGTGGATGAGGCGCTGACATAGGTCTTAGACTCCTTCTTATCCCATCCAAGTGGCGTCGCGCTGAGGCGCCCACTTGACGGTGACTTTCTTGACGTTGGACCAAAAATCCAGACTGTGCTCGCCGGTGATATCTCCGGAACCGAACTTGGATTCAAAAATGCCGCCAAACGAAAATGGCTCGCGCGGCACCGGCACACCGATGTTCACTCCGACCATGCCTGAGGTAGCTTGTCTGACGACTTCTTCTGCGAGTGGTCCGCTTGAGGTGAATACGGACGTCGCGTTTCCGTAGACGCCGGAGCGCTCGATCTCAAGCGCCTGGGAGAGGTCCTTGCAGCGAACGATGCTCAGCACCGGACCAAAGAGCTCATGGGTCGCGGCCTCGGAGCCTGGCTTGATGTTATCGAGAATGGTGGGCGCTAACCAATTGCCGCCCGCTAATTCGCCTTCCATCTTAAAGCGCCTGCCGTCGAGTAGGATCTTGGCGCCCGATTTCTCGGCGCGATCGATGGCGCCACGGAGAAACTCGACTTGGGATGCCGTGATGATTGCGCCCATGGTGGGACCTGCGGTTGCAGGACGTCCGGGAACAATGGTCGCAGCCTTTTCGACGATTTTTTGAATCAAGCGATCGGTCTGGCCCTTGTCGTCTTGAACGGCAAGCAGGACGCTTGCAGCCATACACCTCTGGCCCGCACAGCCTGTAAACGAATCAGTGATGCCTTGAGCGGTCATCTCGGGATCCGCGTCAGGCAGCAGAACAATGTGATTCTTCGCACCACCGAGGGCTAACACGCGCTTAAAGTGCGAAGTGCCGCGCGCGTAAACCGCTTTAGCAATCGGAGTTGAACCCACGAAGCCCACGGCTTGGATCCCGGGGTGATCGAGGATCGCTTCGACCGTTTCTTTTCCGCCTTGAAGGACGGTGAACACACCGTCGGGAAGGCCTGCGCGCTTGAGGCACTCGGCAATCAGGAGTGAGGTCATCGGTGTCTTATCCGAAGGCTTCCACACAAAGGCGTTGCCCAGCGTGAGCGCAATGGGAATCATCCACATCGGGACCATCGCCGGAAAGTTAAACGGCGTAATACCTGCGACCACACCCAGCGGAATGCGCCGGTACTCGCAGTGCACGCCGCGAGAGACTTCCATGCGGCCACCGGAATCCATGTTTTGAAGCGCGAGTGCGAACTCTAGAACTTCGATGCCCTTCATGACGCCCGCTTCGGCTTCGGCTGGCGTTTTGCCGCTTTCAAAAGACTTAGTGGCCACGATTTGCGGCAAGGCTTTTAAGAGCTCATCGCGAAACGCGAACATCACGCGCGTGCGGTCTTTGATGG
>JBGAWT010000236.1:0-4285 GCA_044227445.1 Bdellovibrionia bacterium
GTTCAGCCACGCCGGGTGAGTACGCCAAGGAAAGATCTTGCTGGGTAGCTACGGGCTTCGAAGCGATGACTTCGATTTTCCCTTTGCGCCCAGAGGAATGGTACTCCAGGGACTGTTCGTAGAGAGACATCCTTTGGGTATACTGCATCCGTACTCCACTCCCAATCGAAATTGTGGCAGCATCAAAGGGTGATCGGCGCCCTCTTTTTGTTCCTCACCGGCATGCCTCAAGCGCGGGCGGATTTCGTCACGCATTTCTGGGAACGTCATCGTGAGACGCGCGGCGCCATTTTGCTCAGCATCCAACCGCGGGCCTACTCCACAACAGCCAACTTCGATGGTTACGGCAATCGCGCGGCAGCGCCAGGGCTTCAAAGCCTTTGGAACTTCGAAGGCGATGCCCTATTCGAAGCGGGCATCACCCACTGGCTCACGATTTACGCGCGCGCGACTTGGGCCCTGAGACCCCTTTCGAGCACGGGACGAAACGGAACCAACTATTGGTTTGGTGATCAAACAGCCGGAGCCAACTTCAAGATACTCGAGCTGTTTGGCGGCTACACCCAAGTTTCGCTTCAAGCTCAAGCCGACCTCCCGCTGTATTCAAATGCAGTAGCGGATTCGAGCATCCTTCCTTACATGGGCGATGGTTCGTTTGATTTTACGGGGGGTCTTTTCGTCGCACAAAAGATCGCGACCTTCGGCGGATATGTGCTTGCGGCCAGCGGTGGTGCAGGGTTCACCTACCGCACGAGCGGATTCTCCATGGCCATCCCTTGGTCCGTTGGGCTGGAGATTGCTCCTTATAAGATCGGGGTTTTTGCGAGCCTCGATGCCCTGGGCAATGGCTCGCTTCGAACCGATGCCTATGCGTCACAACCTTCGATGCGCCCCTCAGCAGGTACGGGCGGAAGTTTTCTGGCCAATGCGATCAATCCGACGCTTTTGACCGCGCAATTGAAGCTTGGATTTCAGTTCACCCCTGGCTTCGCCATTTGGCTAGGAGGCAGCCAAGCGGTTTGGGGTCAAAATGCAGCCAGCGGTTGGATGGCAGGCGCTGGATTTGACCTCAGGCTAGGCAGCATCGAGGGCAAGCACCCCGAGGAGCTCAAAACACCGCAACTCAACACCTCCAATACGGGCCTGGTAAGCTACGACCTTCAAGCTAAGGTAACGAGTTATAATGACCCACTGCACCTCATTCAGATCAACCTAGGAACGGATAGGTCTGTGGAAATCGGTCAGGTTTTTGATATCTTTATACTAAAGGCAGATCTGAGTCCGGGGGACGTGATTGCCCGAGCTAAGGTCACGGCTGTGAAAGACCAAGAGTCCGCACTGGAGATCCAAGAGTATTTTCGCGAAGCTTGGATCGAAAAGGGTTTCATCGCGAGACGGGTGTTGGGGTCCAAGGCGCAATAGGCGTCAGGAGAATGCAAATGAAACGAACCTTTCTTAATTGTGCGGCCCTCTCCTTGAGCCTGTTCATTTCCGTTCCTGCTTGGGCAGGGCGCTTCGCCAACCAGTTCATCGAATTCGAGCTGCCTCCTCAGTGGCAATGCAACCTGGAGTCCGCCGAGTGGGTTTGCCAAGGAACCGACGAAGCCAAAAAACGCGATGCCGTAATTATCCTGGCAGCCAAGTTGCGCGGCCAACAAGACAGCCTTGATAAATACGAGGCCTATCTCAAGAACGCCAAGACCTTTAAGAGCATCCAAGGTCGCCCGGTGAAATCTGAGCCCAAGCACGCGCGCTCGCTTGAGCTCAACGGGCAATCCTGGGTGGACGCACTTCATCTGGAATCCGAAATCCCAGGCTTCTACACTCGCTATTTAGCGACGATCAAGAACGACATCGCAGTGCTAGTCACCTATTCGATTAACAAGACTAAGTACCAGCAGTACCTCGAGCCGTTTGAAAATTTGGTGAAAACCCTGAAGGTGTTTCGTAAACCAGGGACTCCGATCAACACGCTCTCTAAAGACGCCAACCTGTTCAATGCGGCCCAAGTCCCTGCTGGCGTTACCGAGGGCTCGGTGTTTCCGGGCGTTTCGCCTCAAGGTGGATCGGATACTCCGATCGCAAAACCCGTGTCCAAGAAGAACGACGACCTGTTGATCTACGGCGGCGTGGCTGCAGCGCTGTTGCTGTTCTTCATCATCCGAAAACGGCGTCAGGGCGGCGGACAGTAGGCTAGCTAAGAGGCCTTCTCCGCAATCACTTTGGTCTTGAGACCAAAGGGCTTTAGAAACGCGTCCATCGTCTCGGGCTTGAGCTTGCGGCGCCCTTTGAGAAAATCGTTCACGTTTTGCTTGCGCATCTTAGCAAGCACGCAAAACTCGGCGACTCCCATGCATTTGATTGTGAATATGATCGCCTCTTCCAAAGGAACAGAGTCCTGCCCCTCAATCTGAGCGAGAATAAATTCCTTCACATACTCTGGATCCTTGAACTGCTTAGCTTGATACTCTTCATACGAACTGTTGCGATACATAGAGCCTCCAATAGTCTTGCACGCATCTGATATCCCGAAACTGCGAGCCTTTGTCTCCACCTGCCAGAAGCAAAATTACCTACCGACCTGACGTTCCCTTTCGATCCGCCCGCCCCAAGCCGAAGGATAAATACGTCAACTTTCGCTCGCGCTTGCTTCTCCAGCCCCTCCATCCAATCCTTGCAAGGCTCTCGTCCGCTCTCAGTCCTGTAAAACAGAATACGTTTCAAACTTCGCTCCAATCAAGGTAACATAAATTTGTTACCTTGACAACTCATGCCAGGAGCGCCTCCACAGCAATCGACGTGCCGAACTGGCCCCTCCCCCCGTTTTGCGGTAAGAATTCAAGCTCATGTCCCCAAAACCGCGTAAAACCCCAGACAAGGGCTCGAAAAAGTCCGGCAAGCTCACGGACATCGAAGTCTCCAAAGAGCACGTGCGCCGAATTTCGGACGAAGAGTCCGAATCCGAGACCCAAGAGCCGGAAGAGGTTGAAGAAACCGAGCTCGATGCAGACTCCGCGATCGAAGAGGAGGCCAGCTCCCTTCCTGCCACGCGCCTCCCGAAGCTCAGCGATGAAGCAGAGGAAGAAGACGTCGAGATCGAAGCCGGCTCGCGCGCCCTTTCGGCCACCGATCCGCTGAAACGCTACTTAGAAGAAGTCAGGCGGTACCCCCTGCTCACCGCCGAGCAGGAGCTGGCGTTGGCGCTCAAGCTGCGCAACGAGGGCGACATGGAAGCGGCCAAGATCTTGGTCTCAGCCAACCTCAGGCTCGTCGTCAAAATCGCGTTTGAATACCGCTCGCTTTACACCAACGTCATGGACCTCATCCAAGAGGGCAATGTGGGCCTGATGAAAGCCGTCTCCAAGTACGACCCTTCCAAGGGCGCGCGCCTGGGCTACTACGCCTCATGGTGGATCAAGTCGTATATGCTTAAATATCTTTTGGATAATTTCAGGCTCGTTAAGATCGGCACGACCCAAGCGCAAAAAAAACTGTTCTACCATCTCATGCGAGAGAAGGAGCGCCTCGAAGCGCAAGGAATTCCCGCCAGCCCTAAGCTCCTGGCCGATCAGCTGCATGTGCGCGAAAAAGATGTCGTCGAAATGGAAGGCAGGCTCAGCGGAGGCGGGGCTGAGGTTTCGCTCGACGCGCCCGTGGGAGATGGCGAAGGACGCAGCGCTTCGCACGTCGACTTCTTAGCCGATGACGAAGAGAGCGCCGACGAAAAACTGGCTCGAAATGAGCTCGTGAAGCTCTTAAAGAAGAAGCTGCCGGACTTCGAGAAGACACTCAACGAACGCGAGCAGCGCCTGTTGCATGATCGCCTGCTCTCAGACGAGCCTCAGACCCTTCAAGAAGTGGCTGACAACTACGGACTCACGCGCGAGCGCGCACGCCAGATCGAAGCCAAGGTCGTATTTAAGCTCAAAGACTTCTTGGGGCTCTAGGGTGTGTTTTCAATTCTTTTCCGTAGCGAGGGGTCCGAGATGCCCTTCAGACGGGGCGCCCGTAGCGGGTGAGCGAAGGAGCCATCCCAGGTTCGGGCTGGCGCACTGAGCGAAATCCCCGAGGACGCCACGAGCGAAGCGCTCTGAAGCGCAGATCGGGCGCCGCAGTAGGAAAAGAATTGAAAGCACACCCTATGGGCGCATCACGCGTTCCCACGCGTGCAGGAATCCCTCGACCATCTCAGACCCCTGAGGCACAGGAGCACCGACGTTTCTCAAGCCCTGCCACATCTCACCCGTTTGACCGATGTTGTACAACCCAGGTGTCTCATCGATGC
>JBGAWT010000237.1:0-4246 GCA_044227445.1 Bdellovibrionia bacterium
CACGCGCTTGAGCTGCTCTTCGGCTTCTTTGTAGCGCTCATCGGTTTGATTGCGCGCCTTAAGCCTCAGGACGTTCTCGAAGTTTCCTTTAGCCGCTTGCAGCTTGCCCGCATCGAGATTGCGCTTTCCTTGCTCAAGGTGCTTCTTGATGAGGGCTTCGATCTCAAGCTCCGTGTTTTGCAAGTAGCGGCGCGCTTTGGCATGGGAAGGCCGGATCTGAAGGATGTTGTCAAACTGCGTGCGAGCGCGAACGTAGTTGCCCTCGCGGTACTCGCGAATGCCCTCGCGCCAAAACGTCTCGATCGTCCGCTCGGCGATCGGATCGCCCGATCCGGTCGTCGGAAGGTACGAAGCCAGATCCCGCAGGGTGACCGCGGCTTGTTCCTGCGGCTTGCTGCCCGTGAGAGCCCGGCGCACAGGGCTTTGGTTGGAGAACATCGTGAACGCAAGTGCCCCGACTAAGGCCGCGCCTAAGACGAGCTGCTTAGGATTTCGGGGCGCGGGCGCTCCTCCTACCGAAGGGCCGCCGCCCATACCCAAGGGCGAGGCATGAGCAATCGAACGTACCTTGGCTCTTTGGAGCTCAAAGGCCGCTTGCTCGGCTTGAACTTGCTGAAGGCTCTTCATCGGAGCGTTGAGCATCTGCGTATTGGAATCCGCAGAGACTAAAAACTCCATGAACGTCTCGCCAACGCCCAGCTGATCGCCGCCACGAACGGTGGCTTGCCTTCCGGGCTGACGGTTGTGGAATACCCCGTTTGCGCTTCCCAGATCCCTGAACACCCAGCCTTGTTGCGTGAGCGTGAGCTCAGCGTGGGAGCGCGAGGCTTTGAGGTCCTGAAGCAGAACGTCGTTCTCCTCGCCGCGACCGATGGTCACTCGAGGAGCCGTAAGCACGTACACCGATCCATGGTCCGGGCCTTGGACCACGCGCAACCTGGCCAGCTCACCGGGCTGTCGCGCGACATTGGCGGTACGGAATCGAACGGCTCCGGCCATTATCCCGTTTCTCCCTTCACAGCGAGAATGACGTAGGCCTTGATCGAACCTGAGATCGTTCCGATGGCCGACGCATGCAGTTTGAATTGAGTGCCCGAAAATTCAAAATCCTCGCTCACGCCGTCCGCCCCAGGAACGGCCCGAATAAGCAGGTCTTGCACGATGCTCGAGAACGCTTGATCGCGCGCCAATTGCGTCAGCTCCTGGCCGCCTGCCGAATCGGCGCGAATTCCGGAGATCTCCTCGAACAATGCGCTCATGTGAACGACGCGCTTGCTCGAGTCGCACACTACGACTGCCGTGGGCGTATTCTGCCCCAGGAGCTTAAAGGGGCCGATGACATCCTCTGCGGTCAGCTCCGCTGCGGATCCGCCGCCTGCAGCTCCGGATGCGCCAGCTCGAGCGGCTCGAGAGATCGCGCTGTTCACCAGATCGAACAAAGGCTTGAGCTCTTCGAACTGAAACTCTTGGGTGACTTGCGCGACTTCGCCCTTGAGCGCTTTGTCCATGTCCTCGCCCAGGACTTCTAGAGGCTTGAGCGTCACTCGGTACAGAACGAAGAAAACCAAGAACGCCAGGATGCCCGTGAGAATCAACGTCTCGCCGTAGACCAATCCCATCTCGCCAAAGTCAGCTACCACGAGCGAGGTGTCGATGGAGACCACCGCCAAGCCGATGGTGAGATTTCGGCCCGCGCTAGGAACGAACACGCGCACAGGCTCCACGGCCACCACGGTGGAGTTATCAGACTCGGCCAGGTAGCCGCGCTCAAAACCCATCTTGAACTTCTGAGCGGCGCGACGAGCATGAATCGCTTCGCCGCCTGCTGCGAGATACTGGTTCATCGCGCGAGCGGGAGCCAAGATCCTCAGGTCGATGTCCGTAAGGTAGGCAGCACGCACGCCGTCGCCCTGGTCCACGCCAGCCACGTCCGTTTTGCTCTCGGCACCGACAGCAAGCACAGGGGCGTTCTTGTCGGCGATCTGCTTGGCCATGAATTGAGCGCGACGCATGGTTTCGCGAATCACGGTCTCGCGGTTGGCTTGCATGAGCGGATAGACGCTCAAAAACAGATTGCCTAGGGCAAACACAACGATCGCTCCGAGCGCCATCATGCGCCATTCGTTGCGCAGGTTCATGCCGTAGAACGTGGGCATGATGCGCGACTCGATAAACCAAAGCAGCTTCTCTTTGGGGGTGCGTGGGGCAGGTGGTGCGCTCTGAATGCTCGATGCGCCGATGGAGCCAAGGGGCGCTCCAGCAGGAGGCATCTGGGCGCGATAGCCTGAGACTGAGCGGCCTTGGTGAGTTCTAAAACAAAATCTCCGACGCTCACTCGGTCGCCCGGCACGAGGCGCTTGACCTTGGTGAGGATGCCGTTGACGAACGTTCCGTTGGAGCTGCCCTGGTCCTTGACCACGACGCCGGAGGTGTCCGTCACGAGTACGCAGTGCTTTTTCGAAACTTTGGACGAAGGCAGGACGATCGTGTTTCCGGCCTGTCGGCCCAAACTCGTTTCGCCGTCTTGAAGCGCGAAGGCGCTGCCTCTGTTACTGCCTGCTACGACTGTGAGTCGATACATAGCTCATCCCCTGCTTCTACGTTACAGCGCTCGATCGTCCCAACGGGAAGCTCGAGCGTCTCTGACGCTTTGAAGTCACTTAAGGGAAGAACCTTCCAGGGCCGTACGCGAGCATGAGCCGAAGTCACGCGCCAGCGGTTGTCTCCGGCGTGAGCCAGAAACACGATGTCGATCGGGATCGACATCCACCACATATGCACACTTCGGCACGCCGGAAAAAGCAAAGCCTCTCCCGGTTCCGTACGGCGCTTTCCGATCCACCCCTTGAGGCGACTCAAGAAGCGCAACGCCACGAAACCCTTATCGGAGATAAGCATTTGATTTTTGAGGGATTTAACTGTGATTGATGTCCCCCAACGATGCCCCATTCCATCATTGTAGCAGGAGTCTTTTGGAGGCGATAAGTCCTCGAAACAAAAGACCTATATCTCAGGCTCGGGAGTCTAGGGGACTGGAGGGTAAATCATCCCAAAGCTCGCGCCTCGAGAAGCGGCGACTTTTGAGCCCAACAAAGCCTCACAACGCTCCGCACTAAACCCCAAGCTCTGATTTGCCCTACGCTTCCAATAAGCGGTCAAAAACCCAAAACTGGCCTTCTCCGTAGGGAGCTGAAGCGAGATCAAAAACGACTTTCGAATCGCCGCTTGGATTCGGCGAGGAGCGGCGTCGGTGGCCGCTTCTTTGCTGCGCTTGGTGAAGTACTCCGAAATCTCCGAATCGAGTTTTTCGAGCTCCTTGACGGAATCTTTCAGAGACATCGCAGGAGTGTTGGCAAACTCATTGGCCAGATCCAACGCGATATCCCTTTGAGCTTCTGGGTCGAGTTTTACCATCTCGAGGGCAATCGGGTTGCCAGCCTGACCCGCAATCGAGATCCGATCCCAAACGTTCATGACTCGCGCTTTGATCTCGTTTCTATGGGCTAAAAACTCTGTGTAGGCGCGGATGAGCAGCCAATTAGTCTCTTCTTCGCGCATCACCGCCGAGACCCATCCCGTCTTTCGGGCCCGCACATACTCTTGATTTTCGCGGGCGCTAGCCAGCTCAGCGCTGAGCGCCTCAAAAAGCTTCCGCAGCTGAGCGTCGTTTTCGATCAGAACATCGCTCCGAGCCAGCTTCTCTGCCTTCGTAAGAACGGCGATCGTCTTGTTCAAAAACTTCTCGGATGCCGCTTGGACCGTACGTAAGATCTGCTCTTGCGCCTTGATCTCCACGGCTACTTGCTCGATTTGCTTCTTATGCGCTTCAAATCCCAGGCGCTCTTTCTCACGAACCAGCTCAAGAATCGCTCGATCCGCTCTCTCGGCTGCCGCGGAGTCGCCAAAATGGTCATACTGGATGGAATCCAATCTTAAGCTTTTCTCCATGCGCTCCATCGCAGCAAAGCCCAGCGTCTCCCACTGCTTTTGAAGGCTCGCCTGCTGGACTCGAAGCTCGTCGATTTTTGCCTGAAGCGCTTGCGAGTCGGGATCTTCTAACGGTGCTGCACTCTTTTCGTTGCTAGAATTGCCGTGTCCGGGAAGGCTCTTAGAAACCTCTCGCTCACCCACTGCAAAGGCGAGTTGAGACGCGAGCACGAGCGTGATGGAGGCGCAAAAGGCCCTCAAAAGCATAAAGCTAAAACTCCTGAGCGCCTCTTACTTTAATTGATAAAAATTGTCAACA
>JBGAWT010000238.1:0-4218 GCA_044227445.1 Bdellovibrionia bacterium
CAGCAATCGACCCACGCGCTCGCGCTTGTCTTTAGTCGCGTTATAAACCATCACGCCGGCCCTAAGCACACCGGAGTAAACACGGAAGTAAACGAGCTGACCAGTATGCGGATCGTTTTGAACTTTGAACGCAAGCGCCGCGAAAGGTTCGTCAAACTTAGCCGCGCGCTTGTGCGTGATGTCTTCTTTCTTGAGGTCTTTGCCTTCGACCGGAGGCTTATCCAGCGGAGAGGGAAGGTAATCGACGATGCAATCAAGCAGAGTCTGAACGCCCTTGTTCTTGAACGCCGATCCACAGATCACAGGCACGAGCGCGAACGTCACGCTGCCCTTGCGAATCCCCGTCCGAAGTTCTGCAGGGGTGGGTTGCTCGCCTGAGAGGTATTTTTCCATCAGCGCTTCGTCGCACTCGGCTGCGGCTTCAAGCAGCTTGTCGCGATATTCGGCAGCCTCTTCGGCGCACTCCTCAGGAATCTCCATCGTCTCAAACGAGGCGCCCAGGTCTTCGGACTTCCAGCGGTAAGCCTTCATTTCCACGAGATCAATGACGCCTTTAAACTGGTCTTCGGCACCCCATGGAAGCTGGATAGCGACTGGGTTAGCGCCCAAGCGCTCTCGGATTTGCTTCACGACATCCAAAAAGTCCGCACCCACGCGGTCCATCTTATTGACGAACGCGATACGCGGGACTTTGTACTTGTCGGCCTGACGCCACACTGTTTCGGATTGCGGCTCTACTCCGTCCACGGCGCTAAACACCGCTACGGCGCCATCGAGCACTCGAAGCGAGCGCTCCACTTCGATCGTGAAATCCACGTGCCCTGGAGTATCGATAATATTGATGCGATGAGCTCGCCACTCGCAGGTTGTTGCAGCCGCAGTGATCGTAATCCCACGCTCCTGCTCTTGGGGCATCCAGTCCATGACGGTAGTGCCCTCATGCACTTCGCCCATCTTGTGCGTACGACCCGTGTAGTAAAGGATGCGCTCCGTGGTCGTAGTTTTACCCGCATCGATGTGGGCCATGATGCCTATGTTGCGGGTGCTTTTAAGAATGCTTTCTGAGGAGCCGGACTTAGAGGCCATGTCTCAGAGGGGTTACCACGCGTCCGATCGGTAAGTCAGGGCAAAAAAAAGCCCCGGGAAGCTTTCGCCGCCCGGGGCCTCAAAGATTCGAAAACTTCAGCTTACCAGCGGAAGTGGGCGAATGCCTTGTTGGCATCTGCCATCTTGTGCACGTCTTCACGCTTCTTCATGGCGCCACCGCGGCCAACCGAAGCTTCGAGAACTTCAGCTGCCAGGCGTTCTGCCATGGAGTGCTCGGGACGAGCCTTAGCCGAATCGATCAGCCAACGTGATGCCAGGGACTGGCGGCGAGCAGGCTTCACTTCGACTGGAACTTGGTAAGTCGCACCACCGACGCGGCGGGATTTCACTTCGAGAAGGGGCTTCACGTTTTCGAGAGCCTTCTTGAAAATCTTGATGCCGTCATCGCCAGCTTTTTCCTGAACGATGTCGATGCAACCGTAGAAGATGCCTTCTGCGATCGCGCGTTCACCCTTACGAAGGATGGTGTTTACGAACTTGGTGACGACGATGTCGTTGAACTTCGGATCAGGAAGAACTTCGCGACGACGATTAAAACCTTTACGTGCCATTTCTCAAATCTCCTTACTTCGCTGCGGCCGCTGCTGGAGCTGCGCCTGCTGCGGCGCCCGCGCCGCCTTTTTTCGCGCCGTACTTAGAACGGCTTTGCTTGCGGCCTGCCACGCCTTGCGTATCGAGCGTACCGCGAACCGTGTGATAACGAACGCCGGGAAGATCCTTCACGCGGCCGCCACGAATCAACACGATGGAGTGTTCTTGGAGGTTGTGTCCAACACCAGGAATGTAAGAGGTGACTTCGAATCCGTTGGTCAGGCGCACGCGGCAAACCTTACGGAGAGCCGAATTCGGCTTCTTGGGGGTCGTCGTGTAAACGCGGGTGCAAACACCACGGCGTTGAGGGCACGACTCAAGAGCGGGAGCTTTGGTTTTCCAGGTCTTGGAATCCCGGCCCTTGCGGATAATTTGGTTAATCGTTGGCATGAATACAAATTCCTTTCGAATCTTTAAGAGGCGCTAGGAATAGACGACCAACGCGCTGGGGTCAAGGGGGAAATGGGTACTTACATTGACAAGGTAGGATGTGTTCACTAGAAGGCCTGTTCATGGGTCTCAGAGGGTTCTTAGCAGCAGTCCTAGCCCTAAGCACCATCGGGAGCGCCCAAGCAGCCCCCGATCTCAAGACCTGGAAATCCTCCGAAACGGAGATCGCTGAATCCCACGGAGACTGGTCGACTTCGATTCAAGCCTTGCAGTCCATCGATCTTGGCCAAATTGAAAGAGATGCCCCCGCCCTGCCCCCTGCCGAAGCCCATCTGACGCTTGTACGACAAGCCCAAGAGCTCAAAAATACTACAGATCTAGCGGAGCGGATCAAAATCACTCTGAGTACCCTCTCCTTAGTTAGCAAGGTGCAAAACATCGATCCTTCAAAGCTAACTCCCCTTAAATTTACCGCTTTTGGGACGGGCAAAGGGGGTATGGGTAGTCTCCTCGTCATCATCGGCGCGGCCCTCATCTCAGGGGATCAACACCTGGGTTCAGCGGCCGTCTTTTGGTTGCCGGGATTGCTTGCCGGCGAGGCCCTTGTGGTTACCGCTTATAATCAAGCGATTCTTCCCATTCGCAAGTGGCTGATCCGTCGAAAACTCGATCGAATGCGCCAGAGCCTTTTTTTTGAATTCATTCAAGAAGCCTTTTATCCGGAGCTCACCCGCTCTGAATTCAAACGGCTCTTCAGAAAGCTCAAGGAACTCGAGGCAAATGATTTTGCTCGAAATCTTTGCGCTCAAGCCCTTGAAAAAAAGGTATCCCAACTCCCCATTTCTCGCTTATGAACCCTGTCATGCTTTTAGGGGTCCTTTCGTTCCTGGTGTCCTCCTTTATAGTTCAAGCTCATGCTGGCCTCGAAGAGGACCTGCAAACCATACTGGAGAGGGAGGCCATTCTTACCGTTGCGGGCATTAAGCCCGTGACCTCTTATGATTCCTCACTATCTGAGAAATATCCCAATGTCGCCTCGCTCGTAGCTTCTCTAGACCAGGCAAAAAAAGAAGGCCGCTTGCTCAATCCAGAACTGGGATGGTTTTACTATCACCTCCGAGTTACCGATGTTCCCGACCCCCAGACAACTCAACATCTGTTCCTTTATCACCGTGGCCGCATCGATCAGATGCGTCGAGATCCAGAGGTCCTTCGTCTTCTCAAAGAATTCGGCTTCAGCACTCAAGATCCCGTCGAGGTGTGGATCGAAAAGTATAAGCAGTTTCAAGATGAGCCTTTCGTCCGTAAGCTCCCCCCCTACAAAGCCTATCGTAATCACATCATTGCTGGCTTGTTTTACGGATATCCACCCAAGGAAGTTGAAGCCTTTGCCCGTAGCTCGGCGCTACTCTCGATGGGGTGGTCCTACCGCAAGGCCGAAAACAGAGTCTACGGAAAATCCGTTCGAGGCAAAGAAGCAACAGCCTCCTATCAAGGCGAGATCCCAGGCACCAGCGTCGGATATTTGAGCGCTACCGGAAATGACTCCGCTTTTGAAACCAATCTCCAAGCCTTAGGTCAGGGCGCGCTCTGGAAATATTGGGCTCTTCGCGGCAGGGGCTTTTCCGTTTGGGATATCTTCAACCGCTGGGAGGACCTCGACTCCCCCTGCACCATCCTCTTGGAAAACAAAAGGGTCCCGGGAGAAAACTCCCCCGAGGCCCCTCCGAAAAAAACAGATTGAGTTTTAGTGCTTCACGCCCGGCTGACGCGCCACCTGCTCCTTAGCTGCCGAAACAGCTAGGGTGCTGATCTTGAGATCCGGAAGGTCCCTTTTAGATAGGAACTCCTCGGGCTTCTTCAGATCCAGAGCGAGCCTGAGCACCTCATCCGCGTGTTCGACGGGGATAATGCGCATGCCCTTGGTGATGTCCTTAGGGACCTTTTTCATGTCCGGAACATTGGCTTTAGGAATAAGGACCGTCTTGATTCCGCCGATACGAGCAGCCAGGAGCTTTTCCTTCAGGCCGCCAATCGGAAGGACCCGACCACGCAGGGTGATCTCACCCGTCATAGCCACTTCCTTCTTAACCGGAATCTGAGTCAGAGCGCTCGTAATCGCTGTAGCCA
>JBGAWT010000239.1:0-4205 GCA_044227445.1 Bdellovibrionia bacterium
CTTGTCATATAGAGCCTTTTTTGCCTTCTCGCGCTCCATTCGAAGATCCAAGGTGGCAACTGTGTTCCATCCCAACATAAACTTATCGCCCAATGAACTGAAGGAACTGATGTCCTCTTCGAAGACGCGGTCAATCTCACTGTTACCGTTTTCGAAGGTTTGGGCTGCTGTGCGGATTCCCGCTAGCAATGGGATTGGCCCGTCCAAGGGTGGCGAGTTTACTTCTACTACTTTTTGGTTCGCGCCTTGACCGATGCCGATCCGGATCTTGGGAATTCCAACGGCGGAGACAGACCAAATCCCCCCGCCTGCCGTGCCTGCCGCAGTTCCTAAAGCGACTACACCGAGAGCACCGTCCGCTAGCATCGACGAGGCGCCGAGGAGGTACACCCCCCCGGAGAGGCCTACCACCGTCGCTCCCACGGCAACGATGCCCGTAGTGAGTTTTGCGCCTCCCGCAGCTTCGGTGCGAAGCTTTTGGAGCTCTCTTCCCATCTCCTCTTTTGTCTGGCGTCGGAATTTTGCGATTCTCATACGCGAGGTCGACTCTTCCATGCCCGCTGCGAGCTCAGGAACAGTGCATTTGACGTCAGCGTAGGACATCGAATGAAGTGAAGCCAAAAGAGTGAATAGAGCTAACCGTTTGGACATGCAAAATTCCCCCATCCATAAGGGTAGCAGGTTTCTTAGGGGTGGGCCAACGGCTGGACTCGGCCTTCCGTTCCTCGTTCCGACTCGGAACGCTCGGCGTGGACAATTTCCTAAGCCACACATCGTGTGTGGCTTACCGCGCCAAACTCTCCACCGGAGAGTTTGTTCGCGGCCGGAAATTCTCGTTCTCGTCCAGTCCAACGCAAAACCCCAAAAAATAAAAAGGGACCCCCGAAGGAGTCCCTTTTTATTTTTTAAGAGTGGTGCCCAGGACTGGACTCGAACCAGCATGCTTTTGGCGCTCGCCCCTGAAACGAGTGTGTCTACCAATTCCACCACCTGGGCACATTCAAGTGGCTTGAACCCCTCGCGTATAGCGCATCCCGAGCCGAAAGCAAAGTGGGCCCCTGCGTTACTTTTGGGCGTCCAGGGGGGTGATTTCGTGCTTTTCGCTGACCGTAAAGCCCATCAAGGGCGCTGCGGCCCTATGGGTCACGGGGTCCATCTTCACGCTGCCGGTAACCAGCGAAAACGCCTGGCCAGAACCCTCCAACAGAGTGCGCATCTCGTCGTGAGTAGCTGGGTCGACAGATTGCAGGTGCTGCGAGAGAAGCTGGCCCGCTTCGTAAAGCATCGTGTCGAAAATCGAAGGCGGACGTTTGATCTCAGCAGAGAGCTTCAGCGCGAAAGCCTCGAAGGCGGGGTCTTGGGACCATTCGGTGCCCGTAAAAATCGCTCCGCCCAGCTGGAACAGGATGTCCTCCTGAACGTGGGTGCCTACGGTGTAGAGCTCAGGCGAGTTCCACTGGGCGGTGCCCAGGAGCTGCACGTGCTGCGTATTGCCCATCTGCTCGGCCCTTCGGTCAAACTCCGAGGTCCTGAAGTTCGCCGCATTGAGCGCCGGTATGATCCAAGACGAAGTCTTCGCGCGATCGGCAATCAAGATGGCTTGGAAGTCCGCCTGAGGCGCGAGGTTTTTTTGTAAGGACTCAACACATTTGCGCTGCTTAAATTCGTTATCCTTGTGATGCACCTTGCACTCGGCAGCAAGCTTCACGAAGTCCTTGCGGCCCCAGGGGTCGACGGTGTGAGCCAGCGTCTTGGTTTCTTTTGTGAAACTCGTCTGGTCAAAACCATAGGACTGGCTCATCGCAACCTTGATCTTAAGTTCCGAGCAGATATTTTTCGTGGCTTCCAAAGCGCGCTTTCCGACGGAGGTGTCCGGATGAAGTACGGCAATCGCCTTGGTAGCGGGGTTTTTCTTGATGGCGGCTGCGAGCGTAAATCGAATCTGGTCTTCGATGTTCGTTCCGTAGCGAAAACCAAAAACGCCATCGCTAGCCGGGAGGAAATCGCCCACCCCGTTGAACGTCACCGTGAGCGTGGTGATGCGTAGAGCCGTTGCCTCGGCAACGATCTGTTGTACGGCCTCGGCTGTTCCGATGGCGGGAACGACTAACGCCGAAAGCGGATTGCGAGTGACGAAGGCTTCTAGGATTTCGCGGTTCTTTTCGCGCGAGTCTGTCATGACCTCAACCACAAGCTCTCGACCTGCCAGGCCTAGCTGGAGCGCGGGTTTGATAAAGGCAGTGACCGCTTGGGGAGTTTTTCCAGGCATCGAAGGGATCAAAAGCCCTACGCGATGGGCATTGAATTCAAAGCTACGGGGGGGCGCGCCTGAGAGTTCTTCGGGTGGCGTGGGATCCGAAACGACAGGAGGTACTTCTTCGGCAGCCTCTTGAGCCTTGCCCGAGCAGCTGAGACCTACGCCCAGTGCGACTAGGAAGATTAGAAGTGAGATGCCTGTCGCCTTTGCTTTCATTTCCTGGCGGTCCTTCTGCAAAAGCAGGGCCCAGTTTAAAAGCTTTGTGCTCCTTTATGGCGAAAGGAGGAAGGTAATTTTTTCTAGGGTGTCTGATTCTTAGACACCCTCAGGCTTCCCGCGAGGGCGTAAACCCCCTTGGCGCTTTGGCACGGATCCTGAACATGGGGGCGCGGCGAGGTGTAATGCCATGACTCATAAGAAACGTGCGACTCGAAAATTTCATCGGTTCATGAAGGCTTCGGCCAAGATGGCTGCCGCTGTAGTCATCGGCGTGACCTTCGGGGCTTCGTGTGGCTCCGGTCCCCAGGGAAACATCCTGCCGATCCAATTTCCTAGCTACCCCAACGGAAGCTACTTCACGGGCACGCCCGAGCAATTCAGACAAAACTGCTTGTACTCCGGTGGCCAGATCTACCAAGTCAGCGGCGTGGATGTTTGTAAGTCCGACATCGTGCGCTCCTCGGGCGGACAGGTGAGCGCTTACCTGAGCCCCAACCAGCCTTACGGCGGCATGGTCACGGGTTATTCCCTGCGCGCGGGAGATAAGCTCTCGATCACCACGCAAGGTTACTACGCTTACGACTGTTTCTTTTCTTGCTCCTCGAGTTCTCAGATCGACATGAATGGCTCGCAAGGCGGGGTCGCTCAGCCGCTCACAAACGGAGGGATGCAAGCAGGCTTCGTGATCTCCGACGGTGCGACGGTGACCTTTGTCGGAAGGTCCAAGACCCTCTCCGTGACTACGGATAGCTTGCTTCGGGTTGGCGTGAACTACTCTCGCGGTACGATGCCTAACTTCATGATGAACGTGGGAGTCTCATCGATCCGAATCACGCGCTGCATGGACGCGACCGGAAAAACCTATTCTTGCTCCTGATTCTCCGTTACGCTGAGCCCGATGAAACGGGGCGGCAGAGGCGGTGGTAGGAGTGATCGAGGCGGTAGTAAGAACGAGCGTCGCCCAGCCGGCGGCGGCGGTCGTGACCGGCGCGATCAGCCCAGCGGCGGTGGACGCACGGATAAAAAGCGCTTTGGTTCTTCGCAGCGCTCCGATCGACCCCACTCTCGAGACGACAAGCCCCCAAGGCCATTCGGCGGGCGTCCGGATTCAGGCCCTCAAACTGCGCCGCGGGGATTTCTCAAGCTCAAAGCCATCGTCGATAAGCATCACAAAGGTTTTGCGTTTCTAGCTTTTGAGAACAGTGCATCGCTTCGAAAACTCGGAGGCGAATCGGTCGAAGATCTTTTCGTTCCCCCGCGCGAGGCGCAACGGCTGTTTCACGGAGACCGCGTCGAGGTTTGGGTAAGCCCCCAAGGCGAAGTCGCACGGATCCGTGTGCTCAATCACCGATTCAGGGAGCTCGTGGGCAAGTTTCAGCCCGACATGCGCGGGCGCGGCGGGTTTGTGCTCTACGAGCGAAAGCGCATGAAGGAACTCGTGGCGGTTCCTGAGGTTCCCTCTCCCGTGCCGGGAGTAGCGCGTCTTGAAGAGGGGCATTGGGTGAGGCTCGAGCTCGCCTTTCATGAGAGCGGTCCTTACGCTGTCACCGGAAAAATTCTAGAGAACTATGGCGCCACGATCCCAGCATCCGCTGACATCGGGATGATTGCGGCCGAGTTTCAGCTCGAAGAGGAGCATCCTGAGGACGCCGAAGCCGACGCGCGCGCCTACGGCAATAAGGTCAACGAAGAGGACATCAAAAAACGCGATGACCTTCGCAATATTCCT
>JBGAWT010000240.1:0-4177 GCA_044227445.1 Bdellovibrionia bacterium
AGGCATGGGACAGCAAACAAGTCATGGAAGACGAATCGCCAAGAGCTGGGCGCTAGGTCTGGCTATTCCTGCGTTGCTCGCCTTGATGCTTGCTTGGCAGAGCGGAACTCAAGGAAGCAAAGAGCGCGAGAAGCGAGAGAACTACGAAACCTCGCAAACCGCGCGTCAAAGCAAGCTCTTGGTTCAGTACTTTTGGCGCTCCGTGGAGAAGCTTCGCGCCCGCGCATTGAACGGCGCCGATCCCGAATTCACTCACTGGGCATCGTTTCGACTCAACTCCGCGCATCGCTATCCGGCTGACGTGCTGCAGTCTTACCGTGGGCGTAGCTGGCAGGATCGCGCTCCCGCTTCAAGCGGCGATTCGATGGAGGCATCTTACCTCTCCCAAGCAAATCATCTTTTGAGCCGCGGCGAGGCGAGCGAAAACGGCGTAGCTCTCGCGTCGCTGGGTACCGAAGCAGCTCATGATCTGGTGTTTGGGTTTGTCGATCCACGCGCTGCGCGTTGGCTCGTCGTGCGCATGACGGCCGAAAAGCTCCTGCCGGATTTCAAAACTTGGACGCAGACCAACGCAGGTGAGCGCACGCGAGCTTATGTTTTGGGGCAGGACGGTCGCGTCGTGCTTCATACGGACCGCAATTTCATCGGCGGGGATTTCGAGGGCGCTCCGATTTTCTCGGGGGCCGTCAAGCTCATGCTCGCAGGCCAGCGCGGCGAAGGCAGCGGAACTTTTCGTTCGCTCGATCAGATGATGGTCGCTGCGACGTTCGTGCGGTTGGGCACCTTGCCTTACGCCCTTGTCGTGGAACGCATCTTAGACACGCAAGAGCCGCAGGACGATCTGACGAGCCAAGCTCTGAGCTGGGCGATGGTTTGCTTCTTCGCTTTGGGGATGCCCGCGTTCTTGCTCTGGGCATACTCGCGCGGCTGGCTGCGCATTCGCAGGCCGTCGCAAGTGCCCATCGCTGTGGAGCAGGGGGCTTCGCAGCTGGCGCAAGCCCAAGCGGGTCGATCGCTTTTGGAACAGGAGATGGAGCGCAACCCGTTTTTAACTCCTTCGCCTTGGGTCAAGCTGCCTCCGCCGCCTTCGATGGTGCCTGAGGTTTCGGCAGCCGTTGATTCCGTTGCTGACGGAGTGGCGGATCGCGAGTGGAAGCGGCACCAAGAAGCGCTTGAGCTCACTCGCTTTGTCGAATCCCTTTCGGCGCAAAAAGATGCGCGGGTCATGGCTCAGTCGTTGGCCAACCAAGTCGAAAAGGACTTGGGCGTTCCGACTTTCTTTTTAGCTTATCAACCGCTCAAGAAGATCGCCGTACTCAGGGCATCCGCGGGCACTTCGATGGATGCGTTTAGCGTTCCGATCACCAATAAGGCTTTGGATCACGCCTGGGCCTGCTTTGCGGACGGAGCAGTGGCGGGACTGGCGGGTTATCCGCCGCTTAAGCAGGTTTTGGAAACTCGCTTGAAGGACTTGGGCGCCCGATCGTTTGACGCATGGATGATGGGCGAAGCGGGTCGTGTCGGCACTATCGGCATTTTAATGTGCGCTTCGACGGATGCAAATTGGCGAATTACCGCGGATCAAGAAGCGCGTCTCGCGCGCATGATCGGTGCGTGCTCGCGCTCGATGGCCCAGACGATGCAAATGGACGCGGGCGCTGCCCAGTCCATGGGGGATCGCCTCGAGTGAGCCCCAAGCGCGCGGGGCCTCATGCGTTCTTGCGACGAATCGAGGACGAGCCTCATGCCAAGGGCCATGGCAAACACGCCACCATCGACCGAGTCAGGCTAGAGCGCTCGCGCGAAAATCTGCAATCGAACTACCGAGTCATTCGGGACCTGGCAGGGGATCGCTTCTTGCTTCCCATGCTCAAGGCCGACGCTTACGGCCACGGGCTCGAATGGGCGGCTAAGTCCTTGCTTACTGAAGAGAGGCTTTTTGGCTTCGGAGTGGCGACGCTTCACGAGGCCGAAGAGCTCAGAGCCGCTTTAGGGGCCAAGCACCGCAAGCTTCCGGTAGTAAGTTTTTCGGGAGCCGCAGGTTGGAGCGATGCGAAGGCTCAGCGCTTTGCCGCAGGCAAGCTCACTCCCGTATTGAGCGCAATCGAAGATGTGCGCGCGTTCGTACGTCGTAAGGATTTCGAATCCGTGAGCTGGCACATCATGTTCAACACGGGCATGAATCGCCTTGGGATCCCCTCAGCGCAAGTCAGCGAGGTTGCCGACATCATTCGTAAGCTGCCTGACGACGCGAGACCCGAAGGAGTGCTCTCGCATCTGGCCTGCGCCGAGAGCCCCACGGATGGACTGACGGATCGGCAGATCAAAGAGTTTACTCAGATCGAGCGTGCGCTTCGCGTGCTGCTGCCTCAGGGGATTTTTCATCTCGCGAACAGCGCAGGCATCTGGAACGAAAAACTTTTGCGGCTCGAGGAAATTACTCAGCTCGTGAGGCCGGGTCTGTCGCTCTACGGAGTGAGCCCCTGGTCGGGCGCGCCTGCACGGGGATTGATACCCGTGATGAGCGTGCACGCTCCCGTGCTTCAGGTGCATAAGCTCAAATCGGGCGATCGCATCGGCTACGGCGGGACTTTTAGGGTCAGCGGCACGGAGCCTGTGTACGCGGCGATTTTAGATGTGGGCTATGCCGATGGATTGCATCGAGCGCTTTCGGGGCGAGGCTCCGTTTGGTTGGGTGAGAGGCGCAGGCGTATCCTGGGTGTTGTGAGTATGGACCTGTGTGCGGTAGAGTGCGACCCTACGACCGCGCCGGGGCAGTGGGCAGAGTTGTGGGGACCCAATGTGAGCGCCTGGGAGCAAGCCCAAGCAGCGCACACGATTCCCTATGAGCTCATGACGTCCTGGAGTAAGCGTGTCTCGAGGAAAGATGGCTGAGCAAGCGGCGCAAAAAAACACCGAAGTAAAGCTCGTGGGCGTGAAGAAGTCCTTTCGCTCGGGGCGTGACTACGTGCTCAAGGGCGTGAGCATTACCTTTGGTGCAGGCAAGCTCACTTACATCTTGGGCTCCTCAGGCGCGGGTAAGTCCGTGCTGCTCAAGCACGTGCTCGGCCTGCTCAGGCCCGACTCGGGCGAAGTATGGGTCGCAGGTAAGAACATGGCCACGCTCAAGGGTCGCGAACTCTCGGAGCATCGCAAGGTGTTTGGCGTATTGTTTCAGAACTCTGCGCTCTTTGATGACATGACGGTGTTTGAGAACGTCGCCTTTCCGCTTCGCGAGCACACCAAGCTTCCCGAGACTGAGATCGCCAAGCGCGTGAAGCGCTCGCTGACGATCTTGGGCTTGGAAAAAGGCTACGATAAACTTCCCAGCGAGCTCTCTGGCGGCATGCGAAAGCGCGTGGGTCTTGCGCGCGCCATAATTCGCGAGCCTTCGGTCTTGCTCTACGACGAGCCTACGACGGGCCTCGATCCTGTCACGCGCGAGACGGTGGATGGGCTGATTGAGACGCTCAAGCGCGACCTGCAGCTTACTTCGATCGTCATTAGCCATGACATTCCATCAGCCCTGCTTTTGGCAGATGAGATCGCCTTTTTGCACCAGGGCGAGATCGTGTTTTTTGGGTCGGCCGACGAGTTTCGGCAATCCAAGCACGAAGCGATTCGAGGATTTCTGCAAGCCGAACAACGCAGTGTGCGCGCCATGACCGAGGGGAGGGCAGGGCGATGACCGAATCTTGGATGATCCGGCGCAACGTCGGTTCTCACTTTGAGGTTTTTGGCCCTCTGGAGCGCGATGCGCTCGTTAAAATGGTCGAGCAAGGCGAGCTTTCTCAGCAAGATGAGGTTTGCCGTGGCGGCGCGTATTGGTTCTATCTGCACGAGGCCGAAGAAGTTCGCGCGGCCCTAGGAATCGATCCTCCGCGTGCCGTCAGGCGCAAAGGCGACGAGGAAGACACAGAAACGGACACCGAAACCGAGGTGCTTGAAAAAGCCGATGGCACCATGAGCGGCGGTGGCGAGTCCACCACGGTGCTCTCGCGCCCGAGCAAGCCTAAGTCCGCTCCAGTGGCCGCCGCGCTCTCAGCACCACGCAGGCCACACATCGAAGTCGCGGGTGGCGAATCCGAGAGCAGCGAGCTTGAGGGCGCCTCTTATTGGAAGTTCTTAGCCGCTGCGCTCATCGTGCTTATTACGGTGCTGGTAGCGGGGGCACTGA
>JBGAWT010000241.1:0-4165 GCA_044227445.1 Bdellovibrionia bacterium
CGACTTCTTCCGGATCGACCTGCGCGCGCTCGGCCATCTGCGTGGCTTCCTCGGGCACCTGTGTATCGATGGCAAGCGAGGGCATTTCGGCTGGGGCTTCGGGAATTTGATTCAGGACTTTGGAGTTCTCTAAAATCTGCGTCGCCCCAGGGAGCAGCTGGGTGGGCTGCGCGGGAGCGTTTGTTACAAGCGGCGGGGTCTCGGGAAGTCCCTTAGGCGGAAGCAGCCCCTCGCTCCGAAGCACCCGAGTGCCTGCGGCTACGCGAATGAGGATATCGGCAAGCTGATCAAACGCGTTCACGTCGCGCCACTCGCCGTGAGGATGGACCTGAGCGACTTCGGTGCCTTGGATATGGCCCGCTTCGGCAAGCTCGGTGAATCGACTGATATCGAGCGGGCCTAAGATGCGCCCGCTTGCGAGCTTCACGCGATAAAGCGCCGTGCCCCCGCTGCTTAGGTCTTCTTGATTGAGTGGGGAGCGGGATTCACCCGTGCCCGGCGGTCCGTTCATGCATCCTTGCTCGTCACGCCCGGAGGTTTTGCAGCTTTTGGGCCGCGCAACCTTTTGGCGTCAGAACCTAAGACGCAAAAAGGCTTTGAACGGCTTTCTTGGCCACGTTAAGTGCCCCCATGGGCGCCAAGCCGACCTGCAGCGTCAATGCTGCAAGTCCCACGGCGACCAAAGAAGGCCAGAGCTCGAGTTTACGCGGGCTTGCCTCCGGGCTGGGCTCGCGCATGTACAGATAAACAAGAACTCTCAGATAATAGTACACCGAGATGGCGCTACACAGAACGCCAATGACCGTAAGCCAGATCTCCCCGGCTTGAACTGCCGAGTAGAAAATCATGTACTTAGCTACGAATCCTGCGGTCGGCGGAATTCCGGCCATCGAAAACAGGAAAACGGCTAACGTGAAAGATAAAAGCGGGTAACGCTTCGCAACACCCGATAGATCATGCAGGTTCAAACCGCTGTCTGCCTTTTTGGCCAAGAGCGTCAGAATGATGAACGTGCCCAGGTTCATGACGCAGTACGAAAGCAAGTACAGCACCATCGGTGCAAAGCTCTCTTCGGTGCGACCCGAGGCCAGAAGACCCACAAGAAGATATCCGGTGTGCGCAATGGAGGAATAAGCCAGCATGCGCTTGAGGTTGACCTGGGTGAGTGCAACGACATTTCCGATGAGCATCGTGGCCACAGCGCAAAACCAAACAATGTGATGCACGTGGGTTTGCAACATCTCGGGCAATCCCTTGGCGTACCCCATCGCAAAGTACACGCGAATGAACGCAGCAAATGAAGCGGCCTTAATCCCCGTGGTCATGAAACCTGTGATTGGCGTGGGCGCGCCCTCGTAAACATCGGGCATCCAGGCATGGAAGGGAACGCTTGCGACCTTAAACAAAAAGCCAACAACGACAAGCCAGCTGCCGACTAAGAAAATACCATCCATCGATTCAGGGTGTTGGCGAATCCAGCCCAAGATTTCCTGAATCTGAAGGCTTCCCGTAGCCCCGTAAACGAGCGCCATACCGTAAAGCAGCACCGCTGAGGCTACCGAGCCTAGCGTAAAATATTTCATTGCCGCTTCGTTGCTTCGGCGATCGGCTCGGCGAAAACCCACGAGCACATAGATCGAAAGCGACATGAGCTCCAAGCAGATGAACATCGTCACAAGCTCAGTGGCACTCGCCATCCAAGCCATGCCGATGGCCGAAAAAAGCATCATCAGATAGTACTCGGGGTACTGAAGCTGCTCGCGATCCAAATACCGAAAAGACACGAAGGCAGAAACCGCGGCGCAGATGAAAAACAACGCAGTAAAAAACTGCGAGAATGCGTCTGAGATCATCATGCCGTTGAACATCAGCATAGGCGCTTCGGAAACGCGATCGACGGCAATCACGGAAGCAATCACGAGCGAAGCGATCACGAGCGCGGGAACCGACCACCGCGGGGCCATCCATTTGAAAACCGCAGCGATCATGCCTAGCGCAATGCCGGCTAACGCCACAAGCAGCGGAAGCATGGCGTGCATCTGCTCGGGTCTAAAAACGAGCAGCTCCGGACGAATCGTTTGAAGCGTATTCATGATTGATCCTTTATGGAGGCCTTAGCGTGATGCTCAACAGCAGGTGGTGCCGGCTGAGCGGTGGGTGGAGCGGATGGAATCCCTGCGCGCGCCAACACGCGGTTCATCGAGGGGTTGAGCTTATCGAAGACGATCGAGGGCATTACGCCCATGACGAAAATAGCAACTACGAGCGGCGCCAGCACGACGCACTCGCGCAATGAGAGATCCTTGAGGTCCTTATTCTCGTGGTTCGTGATCTGACCGAACATCACGCGTTGAAACATCCACAGCATGTACACGGCTCCGAAAATCACGCCCAGCGCGCCAATGACCGCTGCCACGGGCTGTGATTGCCACGTACCCAGCAAAATCAGGAATTCGCCTACGAACCCATTGGTTCCAGGAAGGGCAACCGAAGAAAGCGTCACGATCATGAACACGACGGCAAACCAAGGCATGACCTTGGTGATCCCACCAAATGCCGAGATCTCGCGCGTATGCCTGCGCTCGTAGATCATCCCAACGAGCAAGAACAGCGCGCCCGTAGAAACCCCGTGATTGAGCATCTGGTAGTACGAGCCCGTCATGCCGATGGGATTAAGAGCAAAGAGCCCCAAGATAACGTAGCCCATGTGACTCACCGAGGAGTAGGCCACGAGCTTTTTGATGTCCGGCTGAACCATCGCCACCCAAGCGCCATAAACGATGGCCACTGCACCTAAGGCCATAAACAACGTCTGGTGCATGCGAACCGCATCAGGAAAAAGCGGGAAGGCAAAACGCAAAAACCCGTAGCCACCCATCTTAAGCAAGATCGCGGCCAGGATCACGCTGCCTGCCGTTGGCGCCTGAACGTGCGCATCGGGCAACCAGGTGTGAAGCGGAAAAAGAGGCACCTTAATCGCAAAGGCCAGAGCAAAGGCCAAAAACAAGATGCTCTGTGGGCTCAGGAAACCTGAGGCGTCCGTATGGACGCGCAGCAGATCGACTAGCGCTGTTGAGTACGTCCCGAACTGGACCTTGTGCTGGTAGGCCAGGTAGAAAATCGCCACGAGCATGAGCAACGAGCCCACGAGAGTGAAGAGAAAGAATTTCATCGCGGCGTAGATGCGGTCTTTTCCGCCCCAGATTCCGATTAAGAAATACATCGGAATGAGCATGGCTTCCCAAAACACATAAAATAAAAACACATCCAGCGCCAAGAAGGCGCCTAGCATCGCACTCTCAAGCGCGAGCAGTAGGAAGTAGTAGCCGCGCTCCCGCTGCTCCACCGCATGATAGGAAGCCAGCACCACGATGGGCATGAGGGCCGTCGTCAGCATCACGAGCCACAGGCTCATGCCGTCTAGGCCCAAACGATAGCCGATGCCTAGAGCCGGAAGCCAGTCGGCTCTTTCTGCAAACTGATACTCAGCGCCGTTAGCCACGTAACCGCCGTAAGCAAAAAGCGAAACCACGAGCGTTGCGCATGCCCCGGCAAGCGTCCAGGTCTTTAGAAGCCCCTTATTGGACTCGGGGATCACCAAACCCGCTAGCGCCCAAAACAAAGGCAGGAAAATAAGAACCGTCAGCAGATGTTCAGCGAGCCATGCCATAAATGAGGTACCCCACGGAGCTCAAGAGCCCGACCAAGAAAAGAAGCGCGTACGTTTGAATCGATCCCGTCTGAATGACCCTGAGCGTCTGACCCGCAAACTGCGAGGCGCGGCCAAAGCTCAAAACAACGCGATCGATCACGCCGATATCGAATCGCTTCCAAAGCTCGCCCGCGATCCATTGAATGGGGCGAATAAGAACCCGCTCATAAAGCTCATCGACATACCACTTGTTGAAAAGAACCTTGTACGCGGCCGAGAGCTTTTTCTGAAGCGCCTGCACGCGAGTCAAATCGCGATACAAAACAAGCGCCGCACCCATTCCAAAAAATGCGCCCAGGACGCTCACGCCCATTAAAACCCATTCCATGCTCTCGCCAACACCTGGCGCCATCGCTGGGTGACCCGCCATGATCGGCTCTAGCCAGTGCTCAAGCCAGCTCATATGCGGAATACCGATATAGCCACCCAGAACGCTGAGCACCGCTAGGATCG
>JBGAWT010000242.1:0-4103 GCA_044227445.1 Bdellovibrionia bacterium
TTGGGCGGCGCGCTGGGGATCGTGGCGGTCATCACGAAAAACGAGATTCTTCTAGCAATCTGTGGGGGAATTTTTGTAGTAGAGACCCTCTCAGTGATGGCACAAGTGATCTCTTTTAAAATGACAGGAAAGCGCGTCTTTAAGATGGCCCCTATTCACCACCACTTTGAGCTCAAAGGATGGGCAGAACCTAAGGTAATCGTTCGGTTTTGGATCATCTCGATCCTTCTGGCTCTCATCACGCTCTCCACCCTCAAATTAAGGTAATTCGGAATGAGTAAGTACAAAGGCAAAAGAGTTCTCGTCGTTGGATTTGGCCGCACCGGGGTATCCGTAGCCAAATTCATGCACAAGCAAGGCGCCAAGGTCACCGTGACGGACATGAAGCAAAGAAGCGAACTCATGGAATCCGTGAAGGCCTGTGGCGACATGAAGATCGAGCTCGAGCTCGGTAAGCACAATCCTAAATCTTTCCAAACGGCCGAGCTCGTGGTGATGAGCCCAGGTGTTCCTTTGAGCATCAAAGCTTTGGATGACACCCGCGCTAAGGCGATCCCCATCGTGGGAGAGCTGGATATGGCGGCAGGACTGATCCAAGAGCCCCTCATCACGGTTACCGGCACGAACGGCAAGACGACTGTCACGATGCTCATCGGCGAAATGTTCGCAGCTGACAAGAAGACGGCCTTCGTTGGTGGCAATATCGGAAAGCCCCTGCTCGATTACGTGACCGATGGCCAGAAGGCGCAAGCGGTCATCGCAGAAGTCTCGAGCTTCCAGCTGGAGCTGACCGAAAAATTGGTTCCTGCTGTGGCAGTATTTACCAACCTCGAAGAAGATCACCTGGATCGCTACGGTGACATGTCCAAGTATATCGAAGCCAAGAAACGCCTGCTTAAGGCCTGCGATCGCAACAGCTTCGTCGTGCTCAATCACGACAATCCAGGTGTTGCCGCGTTTGCCCAAGAAAACCCAGGCAAGCTCATCTGGTTCACCAAAAAAGATCCGATGAGCGTGGGCGGCGAGTTCGCTGAGCGCTTCACCGGCTGCTACATGAAGACGGCCGAAAAAAAGATCATCGGCAAGTTCAACGGCAAGGAAGAGGTCTACGATCTCTCCCAGTTCCGTGTGTTTGGCGATCACAACAAAGAAAACCTCATGGCCGCCATCTGTGCTGCGCGCAGCATGGGCGTCAAACCTTCGGCAATCCAGTCCGTCATCAACGCTTTCAAAGGTGTTGAGCACCGTCTTGAGTTTGTTCGTAAAAAGGACGGCGTCTTCTTTTTCAACGACTCCAAGGGCACGAACGTCCCTAGCGTCATGAAGAGCCTGGCTTCGTTTAGCCAAAACCCCATCATCTTGATCGCCGGTGGCAAGGATAAGAACTCTGAGTTCGCTCCGCTTGCCCCGCTTGTGGGAAGCCGCGTTAAGCTGCTGATCCTGCTCGGTGAGGCTAAGGAGAAGATGAATCGCGCTTTGGGCGATTTTACGGAAACCTACCTCGTAGGAACTTTCGAAGAAGCGATCTTGTTCGCCTATCAAAAGTCCCGCAGCGGCGATATCATTCTCCTATCGCCGGGATGTGCCAGCTACGACATGTTCCGTAACTATGAAGAGCGCGGGGACTACTTCAAGAAATTGGTTCAACAGCTCTAGGGCGCGCGAGGCCTCAGCGCACTCGTCTGCCGCCACCTGTCCGTGGCCTTTGCCTAGGCAAGGCATCGATATGGGCCTGCTCGTCGCCGTAGGGGCTCTTTTGATCTTTGGCCTCATCATGGTCTATAGCGCTTCGTACATCTACGCACAGGAGCGTAGCGGGGATGGCCTCGCATTCATCAAAAAGCAGCTCCTTTTTTCGGCCGTTGGGTGTCTTGCGCTCCTGGGAGCAGCCCATCTGGATTATCGTTTTTGGCGTCGCTGGAGCCTGCCTTTGTTGGGAGGGGCGACCGCGCTTCTGATTGCGGTGCTCGTGCCTGGAGTGGGCGCTCGAGTGGGCGGCGCGCAGCGCTGGATTAGGCTGAGCAGTGGATGGGGATTTCAGCCCGGCGAGCTAGCTAAGCTAGCGGTGATCTTGTTCGTCGCCCGACAGCTTGATCGCAAATGGGAGAAGCTCCACACGCTAGCCGCGGGAGTGTTGAGTCATTTCGTTTTGACTCTGCCGACTCTGCTCCTTTTGTTGGCTCAACCAGATTTCGGGACGACGGTGATGATCGGATTGGTCGTATTCTCGCTGCTTTTCCTAGGAGGAGTTCGGTTTCGATACCTAGGAGGCGCGCTTTTGGCTGCAGCCGCGGCGGGTGCGTGGCTTGCCTTTGGGAGCGAGTACCGCAGGCAGAGACTCATGACCTTTTTGGATCCGTGGAGCGATCCGGGCGGCAAAGGATTCCAAATTCTCCAAAGCTGGGTGGGATTGTTTCAAGGGGGGCTCTCGGGAGTAGGCCTAGGTAACAGCAAAGAAAAGCTCTTTTACCTGCCAGAAGCGCACAATGACTTTATCTTGGCTGTCGTCGGCGAAGAGCTCGGTTTCTTGGGCATCCTAGCGGTGGTCATCGCGTTTCTCTTCATCACTTACAGAGGATTTAAGATCGCATGGCGAGCGTACGAACGGACTCAGGATCGATTCGCGCTTTTTGCTGCCAGCGGGATTGCCTTGGCTCTGGGGCTTCAGGGCTTTGTGAACACGGCGGTGGTCTTGGGTGTTTTGCCTACCAAAGGGCTCAATCTCCCGTTTGTCAGTTACGGCGGATCCGCTCTGATCGTGGATCTTCTGGCTGTTGGAATCTTGCTGAGCATCTCCAAGGGTCCTGATCCGAGGTCCGCGTGAGCAAGAAGGTTCTGGTCGTAGCAGGCGGCGGAACGGGCGGGCACGTTCTTGCGGGAGTGGCTGTTGCGGACGCTTGGAAGAAGCGCTTTGGTGCAGAAGCTGAGATTCATTTCGTGGGCGCCCAAGGGGGACTTGAAGAAAAGCTCGTGCCCCGGGCGGGTTATCCGCTGACCTTGTTGCGAGTGGGATCTTTGAATCGCGTGAGCTGGAAGAAGCGCTTGCGCACGATGCTGCAACTTCCTTTCGCCCTGTTTCGCTCCCTCATTTGGCTGCGTTCTGTGCGCCCGGTTTCGGTTCTAGGTGTGGGGGGATATGCCTCCGGGCCGTTGGTACTCATGGCCAGGCTCTTTACGAGCGCCTCGACCGCGATCTTGGAGCAGAACACGGTTTCGGGTTTCACCAACCGTCTCCTAGGTCGTTGGGTGCATCATGTGCTTTGCGCTTTTCCGGGCACCAAAGGGCCTTTTCGTCCCGAGCGACTGCTCGTCACCGGAAATCCCACGCGCGCTCAGATCACGCAGCTAGCGCCAGCTCAAGTCGAGCCGTTCACCCTCTTTGCGTTCGGTGGGAGCCAAGGCGCCGCGGGCATCAATACGCTGGTGCTCGAGGCGCTTGAGGCCATGGGTGAGGAGGGCAAGCGAGTTCGAGTCATCCACCAAACAGGTGAGAAGGATTACGATCGCGTGGCAGCGGGCTACGCCAAACTCGGAATGCAAGGGGCCCGCGTTGAAAAATTCATCTACGAGATGCCTCAGGCCTATGCGCAAGCCTCGCTGCTCGTCTGTCGCTCGGGCGCATCGACGCTCTCTGAGATCGCTGCGATCGGCCGCGCTTCGGTGCTCGTTCCGTTTCCGCAGGCTGCCGACAATCACCAAGAGACAAATGCCCGCGTGTTCTCGGATCGCGGTGCCGCGGTGCTCATGAAGCAAGGCGAAACACGGGGGGCCGATCTGGCCGCATTGATCCAAGATTTGCGTTCCCATCCGCAGAAGATCCATGAGATGGAAAAGCGAGCAGCTGAGCTTCACCGACCAGGTGCGGCCGAGCGCATCGTCGAGGTTTTGTCTCAATGAAGGGTTTTAAGCTCACCCCAGCGTCTGTGCATCTTCACTTTGTGGGAGTGGGTGGCATCGACATGAGCGGGATTGCCGAAGTATTTTGCAACCAAGGCTTTCAAGTCTCGGGCTCTGACCTTCATGAGAGCGAAAATCTCAAACGCCTGCGCGAGATCGGCGTGCGGGTGAGCGTTCCTCACGCAACCGCCAACGTTCTGGGCGCG
>JBGAWT010000243.1:0-4100 GCA_044227445.1 Bdellovibrionia bacterium
GGAAGGGTGTCTAGGCTTTAGGCAGTTGGCTTAGTTGCCCACTTCGAACGTAGCGGAGGTAGATGCCGCGCCAGCTGGTGCAGGCGGCGTTGCAGCGGCCGGTGCGCGAGCAGGTTCGGCCGCGGGAGGCGCTGCCGGTGCAGGCTCCGCTGGGGCGGTTGGAGCGGTGGCTTGTTGGGTGCCACCGCCTGAGATGGTCTGCTCGGTAGGCGCAGGCTGCGCCGTCTGAGAGGCGGGCGTCTCTGGTGTCACGGGTGTGGGGTTGGCCGTCATCGTCTCGGGCGTCGGGCCTTGAGCGGTTTCGGCCGCCGGAGCGGTAGGAGCTGGAGCAGTCGCAGGAGCGGTGGCTGTAGGGCCTAGCTCTTTAGCAGTATCCACAAGGTGATACTTCTCAAGAACGGGTTTCTTCTCGGCGTACGCGCGCCACAGGCCAAAGGGCCGGGAGGCATCCACAAGCTCAGCGCTCATGCGAGCGGAGACTTCAAGCTTTCGGTAAAACATGTATTGGGCGGCGTGTTTGTAGCGCTGAAGGGCCCAGCGCAGATAGCGCGAGTCAGCAAACTCCGCCATGAAAGCGCGCGCCAGCGGCGTTAAGGAGTGAAAGGTCTCGATCGCGCTGGTTTGCTTTTCGTCGACGTACAGCTTGTCGTCTTTCATCTGACGCTCAAAGAGGACGATCTTGCCGTAAAAGCACCAATGGTAGGCAGTCGGGTCTGACTTAACCAGTTCTCGCATGCCCTGCGTTAGTTCTTCTTGGGTGCGAGCGAGCTCCTGAAGCTTACGTGCCTTGGCATCGCAGTCCTTCAGAGTCTCCACTTCGGGAGCGCCCGGCTCGAGAAACACTGCGTCCAGATCCGCTAGGTCAAAGCCTATCGGATGGGGCACGCCCACGTATACAGGCGGGTTTGCCGCTTGTTGGGCCTGCATCTCAGTTGTTGAACAGGATCCACCCCAAACGCTGACCAAAAAGGTCAGCATTAAGGATGCACCCCTGCGCCGGGCTAAAGTCATCCTGAAACCCTATCGGCAAAAACCGCCTAGTCCGTGAGCCGTCTTAAAAGTTTTTTTAAGTGAATTCATGCGTTTCCGAAAAGCAGGTTGAGGAAGGAGCCTCCATCCGCTTTGGCAGTGCGACAAAAGGCGGGTAGAGGCCATTGAATCTTCAGTGAACGTTAAACTGGGATTGTTTAAAAAAGCACTGCAGTACGGGAGAGCAAGCTTGAGCTTGGCTATGGGGTTGGTGCTTACCACGGGAATCGCAAAAGCGGCTGAAGAAGCTAAAGGCGGATCCTCGGCTCCAGCGGCTGGCACCACGCCGATTGCCGGGCCTTCCTCGCAGACCAAACCCAATCCCGATGAGAAAGAGCGCAACTTCTATGAAGTGCTCGAAGACGTGCTCGCGGACTTTGAATACGATCTCAAGAATGGCGAAGTCGTCGGCCTCAAAGACATCGCGATTCGAAACATCGCGGTGAGCGAGAACATTCCGCCTACTTTTAAGAACCATCTGGAGCTGCTCGTGACGGAGCGGATCCTAAAAACCACTCGAACGCGAGTCATCCAATGCTTGCCTTGTAAATCCAAGCGCACGCGCTTGAACGGCGATCAGGTGGTCATTACATCAGCTGAGACCAACCCAGCGGAGCTCTCGCGCATAGCTAAGGCATCCAATATCGAGCATTTCTTGGATGTGGCGTTCTCCTACCAGCCTTCGGGGATCGTGGCTTCGATGTACATCGCGGAGCCAGAGAGCGGCTCGATCCTCTGGTCTAGGAGCTACAACTCAGAGACCTCGCGCGCGGCAGCTTTTCGCCGAGGCGTGGATTTCTCGCAAGCAGATGACGCCAGGAAGCAAACCGAATACATCGCGCAGCTTCAGTTCCGCATTACGCTGTACTACCTGCTTTCGCCAAACGTTTCGGGCTACACCGGAAATCTCGCTTTGGGCCTGAGGCTCATGGAGCGGTACGACAACCGTAAGAAGGAAGTCGGCGCCGAGCTCTACTACATGCTCGACGCAGCTTCGATCATCTCAGCGGTGAATGTTCCGACGACCAACCTTTATAGAGGCTTGAACTTCAATCTCACGCTGCTGTTCCTGCACACATGGAACTTCATCGGCGAAGAAGAAAACTACAACCGCATCCGCGGCGCGCTCAGCGTGGGCGTCGGGGGTACTTACTCAGGAGCCCACTTAGCGGGCTTGATCCGCGCGACATTCGAGTGGCGCATGGCCAAGCACTGGGGCGTGAGCTTCAGCGCAGGCTACGTGCCTCCGGCGGTGGTGTACTCCAGCGGCGCTGCCATTGGGACGGTCACGGGAGTCGATGGCGGCATCGGAATTGGTTACTTGTTTTAGGAGAATGATGTGAGAACGAAGGCGAATCAAAACTGGATCCTGAAGTTGGCGGCGGCGCTGATCGTAGCTTCGCTCGCGGGATCTTGTGCAAGCGTCAAAGGTTTTTTTGGCGCCGATTCGAACGCAGATCTTCGTAAGCCCATTCACAATCCTTTTGGTGATTACTACTCCTCACCGCGAACCGATCCTAATCAGGTCGTGACGCTCAGGACCAAAAAAGGCGATCGCTCCGTTGAAGTCGAGCTGCCGGGCCGAAACGCGGAGATGTCGGATTTCGAAATCCCGCTTTCGCCAACCTTTCGCGACCAGATGGATGGCAAGGGCCGTTCGCCGGCGTCCATGGGCGGAGCGGATGGGGGTGCAGATGGTGGTCAGCAGCAAGCTGGGCTTACTGACGAGCGTTACATGGAAAAGCCGATTTCGCCCGCGGATCGCGAGATCCTAAACTCCTTGCCGACTGCGCGACCCCAGGACGAAGCCAAGCGCCGCGACATCGAGCAAGGCTTGGGTCTGGTGCCCTCGGATGACCAAGATCCTCCTGCCGGAGCCAAGAGCTACCTAGCGGTTCTGGATCATATTAAGCAGCTGTATCGAACGGGTCGCTTCGAGGCGGGTCTGCTCGAAGTGGACGACGCTATCAGCAAGTACCCAACGGACCCTAAGCTCCATTCGATGCGCGGCACGTTGCTGGATCGCTTGGGCAAAGAAGATCTCGCCATCAAGTCGTGGAACCAGGCTCTTCGATTTGAGCCTTCGAATCAAAACCTACGCAGGTTTGTTGAACGGAAACAACAAAAGAGGAGCGTTGCAGGAAAATGAAAGCCCTCAACTCAAGGCCAATGAAGGCCATCATCAGGAAGACCCTCTGGCTGGCCCTTCTGGCGCTAGCGGTTTCGGCCCCAAGGCCGTCTCTCGCTAAGGTCAACGTGGTCGAAGTGACGCAAAAGACGAGTGAGACTCAGATTCGCCACTTGCTCGAGCCCCTCTTAGACAAATATTGCCACGACGACTGCAAGCTCATGAGCATTGCCGTGAACGTCGATTTGGCCCAACACGAGTCGATCTCCCCAGGGTTTGACGAGATGGACGTCTCGAAGTCCTCTGATCTGGCTGCCTCATCCGCGCGCGCGCGCCTGTTGGTTAGCGACCGCGTAGGCCCGAACACCAAGACCAAGCTGCTTGAGCTCCTTCAGACCTTCTTAGACACGCTAGATTTCCCTGTGACGATGGATGTTCAAGTCGCTCACTTCCCGCAGCCCACGGGCCAAGAAGGCAAGGTCGGTGAACTCAGAGAGCGCATTGCCAAGCAGTTCAAGAGCACGGTCGAAGAAATTCTGAACCAGTTTTGCCCGCAGCAGTGCTTGCTTGCGGATTTCTCGCTTAGGACCGATGTCGTCAACGGCGAGGAAGCGCAGTATGGAGCTCCTGGCGACTACGTTCAGGATGGCGACACGGCGGTCAAGATTCGGGATATCTCAGCCACCATCTTGACTGATGAGACGCTCACCGCAGAGGAGCGCGCGAACATCATCGAGATGGCGCGCCTTAAGACGAGCCAATACAAGAATGTGACCCTCAGCGGTCGTTCGATGAAATTTCCTCGCCCCGCGCAGTTGGACGGCGAAGGCCTGATTTTGGGCAGCGGTCAGGGTCGGGGCCGTGGATTGGCCTCGACCAAGAACAGCACCGATACGAGCAGCAAAGCCCAGTCTGAGAGCAGCACTCTCACTAAGAACGAGAC
>JBGAWT010000244.1:0-961 GCA_044227445.1 Bdellovibrionia bacterium
TAGAGACGAGTTTCGTACCCCAGTTCTGGGTCAGTGCCCACCACCAGGAGCGCTTCATGGGCGAGAGCTCTCTCTCTTGCGCGTGCGGCTTTGCACGCTTCCGATCCAAGTGCGCATACGCCTCGGCAAATCACTGCGAGGGCTAGAAAGATTGAGGAGCGCTTCGAGACTTTGGCGAATCTCGATCTCGGTGAGATTCATCGTCATCTTACCGTTCTTAACGAGATGGGCTTCGCCAGCCTCCTCGGACACGAGCACGACGATGGCGTCCGTGTCTTCAGTCAGGCCCAAAGCGGCTCTATGGCGGGTTCCGTACTTCTTATCGATATTCTGATCCTTGGAGAGCGGGAGAAAGCAACCCGCGGCTGCAATTCGGCCTTGCGTGACGATCACCGCGCCATCGTGGATCGGCGAGCTCGGAATGAAAATTGAGTACAACAGCTCTGCCTTGACGCGCGACTCGATCTTAGAACCTGTATCGATGAAGTTTTTTAAGCCTGTCTCGCGCTCGATAACAATCAGCGCGCCGATCTTCTCGCGCGCCAGCTGGCTTGCTGCTCGGGCGATCTCGTCAATGACCTCTCGCTCCTCTTCGGCCGAAGCGGAGGAAAAGAATGGATTCTTACCGACGTGCGTGAGCGCGCGTCTGAGGTCGTCTTGAAACAACACGATTACGATGAGGATCAGGTAATCAAAGAAGTACGAAAGCACCCAGTGCGTAGTAAAAAGCTCAAATGCGCTGGATGCGATGAAGGCTCCGCCCAAGATCCCAAGCCCGGTGAGCATCTGCATTGCTCTCGTACCGCGAATCAGCAGCAGCAAGCGATACACGATGAACGCGACGATACCAACGTCCAGCAGGTCAATGAACCGCACGCTGGATTGCAGGTTCGTCAGCAGGTCTCTCACGTTTTATACGGGCACTGGCGTAGGCGCCGCTCCTCCGGCGTTCTCGGTAGTG
>JBGAWT010000244.1:975-4098 GCA_044227445.1 Bdellovibrionia bacterium
CTCGCGCCCACGGGAGCAGAGGCCGAAGGCCCGCTGCCTGCGCCGCTTGGCGTAGGTGGCTTACGCTCGATCTTCTTACCTTGAACGATCATCTCTACTTCGTCGCCATTGAGCGTCTCGTGCTCAAGCAGGGCTTGGGCCAAAGCATGAAGCGTAGAGATCTTGGTCTGCAGGATTTCCACAGCCCGTCGGTAGTTGCGATCGACGATGTCGCGAATCTCGCGATCGATCGTCTGCGCTGTGTGCTCGGAGTAATCGCGATTTTGAGCGATCTCACGTCCCAGGAAAATCGCTTCTTCCTTCTTACCGAAGGTCAGAGGACCCAGAACATCGCTCATTCCCCACTCGCACACCATGCGGCGGGCGATATCAGTTGCTCGCTCGATATCGTTGCCGGCGCCCGTGGTTTGTTGCTTGAGCACGAGCTCTTCGGCCACGCGCCCCCCCATCAAGAAAGCGATATTGTTCTCGGCTTTGTCTTTGGTCATCGAAACGCGATCTTCGTTAGGAAGGGTCATCGTCACGCCTAGAGCCATCCCGCGCGGGATGATCGTGACCTTATGAATCGGGTCTGTGCCCGGCATGAACTTGCCCACGAGAGTATGGCCCGCTTCGTGGTAAGCCGTCGTGCGTTTTTCGTTGTCCGAAAGCACCATGCTCCTGCGCTCAACGCCCATCAGAACCTTGTCCTTGGCGTGCTCGAAATCGATGAGCTCAAGCAGCTTCTTTCCGATGCGAGCGGCCAGAAGCGCCGCTTCGTTCACGAGGTTTTCCAAATCCGCGCCTGAGAACCCAGGGGTTCCGCGCGCGATGATCGAAAGGTCCACCTTAGGGTCCATCGGCGTTTTGCGCGTATGTACCTTGAGAATCTCTTCGCGGCCGCGGATATCTGGGGCGGACACGACTACGCGGCGGTCGAAGCGACCTGGGCGCAGCAGTGCAGGATCCAGAACATCTGGGCGGTTAGTAGCGGCAATCATGATCACGCCCTCGTTGGATTCAAAGCCGTCCATCTCGACAAGCAACTGATTGAGCGTCTGCTCGCGCTCATCGTGACCGCCGCCCAAGCCTGCGCCACGATGGCGGCCTACGGCGTCGATTTCGTCGATGAAGATAATGCACGGTGCGTGCTTCTTTCCTTGTTCGAACAGGTCGCGAACGCGCGAAGCGCCCACGCCTACGAACATCTCCACGAAGTCAGAGCCTGAGATCGAGAAGAAAGGAGCCCCTGCCTCACCCGCGATAGCGCGCGCTAGCAGTGTCTTTCCGGTTCCAGGAGGTCCCATGAGCAAGACGCCTTTAGGAATACGGCCCCCCAGGCGAGTGAACTTCTTGGGGTCCTTGAGGAAGTCGATAATCTCTTCGAGTTCTTGCTTGGCTTCGTTGCAACCGGCGACATCCTTAAATGTGATGCGGTTGTTGTTCTCGGTGAGCATGCGCGCACGCGACTTGCCGAAGGACATGGCCTTGCCGCCGCCCACTTGAATTTGGCGCATGAAGAAAAAGAAGAACAAAAACAGCATGACCATCGGGAACCAGCTCACGAGCACCTGCTGCCAGAACGGAGTCTTTTCGGCGCGCTCGTAGTTAGGAACGACGTTGTTCTTTTCAAGGATCTCAAAAACTTTTGCGTTATCCGTGTCGCCTACCGTTTCGAAGTGGCGATCTTTTGGGTCGGTCACGCCTTCTTTGAAGAGGCCCACGATCTGGCCTTCTGCGCGAAAGGTAACCTCAGCGACTTTGCCGTCCTTAACAGCCTGGATGAACTCACTGAATTTGACCTCGCGACGATGGCGCGAACCCGGATCAAAAACTTTAAACAGCGCAGCAAAAAGAAGGATGAGAACTAACCAAAGGGCGACTGTCTTGTGGGATGATTTCATTTCCTGTTTTTTTCCTCTACACCCACCCGAAAATCAGGTGAGTCACTCTTGTAGAGTACCACAGCGCGCAGGTTTCCAAAATTTTTGCGAAGCCCCAGTGAGAGCTACCGTTGAGGTTTTTTCTCAAGAATAAGACGCTCTGCGCCATCGCGGGTCAGAACCCAGCCTTTTGGAAGGCTCATTCGAGGCGAGCGAGCGGCTTCTTCCCATTGTGAAGCGCGTAGACGGACGCCCTGATCAGAGAGCGCTTGCGTTAAGGCCTGCTTTTGCTCCGCGGGCAACGACTGGTGCGACTTACCGAGGGCTAATTTCGCGAGGTGCTCATCCACCCGCGGAAAGATGCGCCGCAGCGCAGGGAAAACATCTCGGCGAAGCTGAGCTCTAAGAAACCTGGGGTCATCATTCGAAGAATCGTGCCGAAAGGATTGGCCCTCTTCCCGAAGAAACTCCAGGATCTCAGCTCGCGAAACCGTCAGTAGAGGACGAATAAGATCGCCGTCGCGGGCTAAGATACCCTCACCCGAACGCACGAACTGGCCGGTGGCCAATCTCCAAAGCACCGTTTCGGCTAAATCATCTTGAGTATGGGCCGTAAGAATCAACGTGCATGGGCCCAGCTTCATCGCCTCGCGCCTCAACCAAGCGTAGCGCTCGTCTCGAGCGAGATCTTCGAGTGACCTTCCCGGCTCGGCCCTGGCTTTGGAACGAGCATGAACAAAGGCGACGCCGAGCCTATGGGCGAGGTTGCGCACGAAGGCCTCATCGCCATCGCTCTCCTCCCCTCGCCAGCCGTGGTTGTAGTGAGCAAGGGTAATGCGGGCCCCGAGTTTGCGCGTGTGCACCAAGAGTCGCACCAATGCAGTTGAGTCAGCCCCCCCGCTGATAGCGCAGAGGATATCCGAACTTATTGGGCGGACCAGGCCCAGCTCATCCCAGGTCGCTAGGATTTTCCGCACTAATCTGCCGCCCTGAGGCCCTAGCCGGGGTTTTTGAGTGTCTTTCAAATGGGTTGATTCCCTCGCCTTTCGGCGTTAAAAGCCAATATCTTACATCAAGTGCTTCGTCTACTTGAGGCTCGGTAGCTCAGATGGTTAGAGCGCCGCATTCATAACGCGGAGGTCGGCAGTTCGATCCTGCCCCGAGCCACCATATAAAACAAAAAAGCGATTTCAAGCAAAGGCGACGGCAAAACAAGCTGTCCGCTTTTCTTGTTCTATATATGGCGGGTAGATGTCGATCG
>JBGAWT010000245.1:0-4094 GCA_044227445.1 Bdellovibrionia bacterium
GTCCCATTAGCCATTTTGGTACGTCACCCCAAGTCGGCTTTTTAAGGAGCTACCGCCGTCGATGCGGGTTGTCAACGCGCGGAATTCCTCACTTTTCATATGCGGGATGTCGATCCGTAAAGCGGAGGCGATTCATCGCGTGCTGCGCCGCAACAACATTCTTGCAAGCTCCGTTTTTTTGATGCTCACGCTCGCCGTTCCGTTCGCCCATTCGGAAGCACCTGAAGTCCTCCCCCCTCTCAAGAAAGCCATCTCTCCTCTTGAGCCAGCCGAATCGCGAAAGACCTGCGACACCTGTGCGCCCCAAAACCTGAACTCCATCGACGACCTCAAGCGAGTGGCATGCGAGGATTTAGTAAAAAACTTCTGCGAGCGGCTCTCTCATTCTGAACAGAAGATCGACGGCCAAGAACATAGCGTACAGCTGGGCCAGATGGAAGAATTTGGAATCCCCCGAACCCGCTACGCTTACCTGCAAACCCTGACTGAGTCCGCACCCAACTTGCCTGCGGATCTGCAAACGCGCTGGGATCCATTGCTAGCCACGTTGCGGGAGCACTTGAAAAACCCTCTGCGCCCGATCGACTGGCGCAGAAAACTCGCTGACATCGAAGTGGACCTGGAGCGCTCCATAACTGACGTTGCCTGGAACCGCTTCAAGAGAAAATATCCGGAGATCGCCTCCGAGCACAGCGATTGGACCAATCTGCTTCCGCGAGGTGAGGCGCTTTTTCAGAATATCAAAGCCGAACTCAAGTCCGAAGCCGCTCGAGCACAATGGAAGAACCATCCCAACTGGCAGAGGGTCGAACGCACCTTCGTAACGACGCAGGCTCTTTTACGAGAAGAAATCGCGCAGATGAACGTCACCGCCACAGAGAAGAAATTCCTTCAAGAGCGCGTGGATTCCGTCAGGTTGGTCATCCCCTCTTTCGATCCCGCGGACGGGATGAGCCCACCCACCTCAGATGACACAGGGGCATGCGCCACAACCCAAGAAAACGCTTTTTACAACACTGCGACCAACACCTACACCGTGTGCGCAGGCTGGGTTATGGGCATCACTTCAGATTCGCATCTCATTTCGTCCATGGCCCATGAGCTCGCGCACTCGATCGATCCGGACACGACTTGCCGCGCGGCTTGGAGGAACTCCGAGCCCATGAAATACCTTCAAAAGCTCACACGGATCGACGCCGGATTATTGTGCATCGATTGGAGTAAATTCTGGGCCGGATTCAATCCCGCCGTTCCCAAGACGGAACCCATCGATAAGAAGGGCACGACCAATCTTTACCGTTGCTTGGGCCTGAAGAGCGAATCCTCGGGCCTAAAGAAGTGGAATGCCGCGCGAATTGCGGAGCTAGCCGAGGAAACTGCCGAAGAATACATGGGCACTTACGCCGAAGTTGAGGACTTCACGGACATGATCGTGGAACCTCCGCCAAAGATCTCGGCGGCCACAAAAAAACTAAATGATCCTCTCGAGGACGAAGGCTCCGACAGCAAAGATTTCCCGCGAGTGCGACCGAGCGAAAACCAAACTCGCCAAAGACAAAGAGAGCTTTACCTCAAACCGGAACTCATCGCGGCTGCCAACCATGGAGCTTCGCTCAAGGACCCGTCCTTGGGTGAGCGCTACATCGAGCTCTTCATGTTTAAGCAGAACTTTCTTTGCAACAAGCAAGACAAAGACAAAGCGATGGAAGAAGCTTTGGAACAGACTCTCGAGCAAGCAAAGCGCATCTTGATATATGAAACGACTTTTTGCGGACGCGACTCCCTGTTCCTAAAAGGAAAGCCCGGTTACTCCAGGCAGGTGGGCGAAGAATATCCGGATTGGGTGGCGGACCGAGTGTTTGCGCGCTACCTGGCCAAAGAACCCAATCTCAAGGCGCGTCGCCAAGCCTTTGAGTTCGCTATCGCCCGGCGCTGCAACAGCAAACTGAGATCCGCCGAAGAAACCAAGCTAGCCGAGATCGAGAAACAGTATTCGACCGAAGAGCACGGGGTGAACGAGACACGTATCAACAAGCTTCTTTCGACCGAAGGAATTCCCGAACTCCTCAACTGCCAGATGAAGAACGTCGAAAAAAAGTGCAAACTGGAGCTGGTGAAGTAAAAAGGCAAAGGGCCGCCACAAATGGATCTATCGTTCACAGAGAAACTTCCTAAGAAATGGCATTACCTTTGGTCCACAAGCGGGGATCTAGGGGTTTCTCTAGCCGTGCTCGATCTCGGGTACGCGGCAAAGAGCTTCTGTTCGGTCGTGGACTTCGCGCAAGGCAAACTCCTTTTTGACCGATCCTGGATGTCGCTTCCTAAAGTCGCAGCTCGCGTGATCGACACGACGGGCGAAGGAATTCCTAAAACCCCCCAAGCGGGTTACAGACTTTCGACTTCGTTCGCCGGTTGGGGCGCTTTTTGGGAGTGGAACTGGACGGAGGGAGCAGGACTTCGAATCGCGGGCGAAGCAAGCGCCGGCAAGGGCAATACGCCCATTCGGCTCGACTTACGAATGAACTGGGCAACCCAGCTTCAACCTCTGCATGTCGCGGGATCCTTGCGAGGCGAAGAAGGACCTGTGAGCACGACCAAACGGATCTTCTCCGAGACGCAGGGTTATCTCGACATCGGCGGCGATCGTAAAAGCTGGGATGGCGGACAAACGGGGTTTGATTTTTCGGAAGGCCACGTTCCGCGCCATACGAAATGGAATTGGGCCTTCGCCCTCATGCCTCAAGGCTCCTCTTTGCGGGCGCTCAATCTGTGCGTCGGAAATAACCTAGGCGGAGCCAATGAGAACGCCGCGTGGATCGCATCCGAGAAAAAGCAGATCAACGACGTGAGGTTTGAATCCCAAGGCGGAAGCCCTGAGTCGTGGAAAATCTCGGGCCAAGGCACGGAGCTCGTCTTCCGGGCGGTTTGTGAACATGCCGAAAAGAACAATCTCATCGTAGCAAAGAGCGAGTTCCATCAGGTATTTGGCATCTTCTCAGGCACCTGCTCAGGTCAGAAAGTCAACGACACCCCCGGCATTCTCGAAATCCAAGATACTATCTGGTAGCCCTTGATCCTCAGGGGACAGCTCAGTACACTCGATGCACCAACGGGGGAATTCGAATGAAAAGCGTCTATCGGTCTTGGCTATTGCCCTTCATCTTGTTGCTTGCTCCAGCCCTTGCGCAAGCCCAGCTAGCCCTTCCATCACTCGGAAGCAGCTCTCAACTCACAACAGTTGCCAACGCTCTGAGCTCGGATCTGGTGATTCGTACTCTCGAGCCAGCCTCCGATCTAGGACGCTTTGGCGGCGGATTTGGAATTGCTGCAGGTGCTGTGCTTCCTACTACCCTGGCCTCGATTCCGGGTATGACGGGCACCCCAATCATTCCAGGAGGCAATCCCTACGTCAGCCTCTTTGGTCCTCTCGGCCTTGCGCTGGATTTTTCGTTTATCCCTACCATCACGGTTTCGAACGTCTCGTTCAACTCCATCGGAACGAACTTAAGATGGACGTTTACTCGCCTTTTTGGAGATGAATGGCCGGTCCCCATCGCTGTTCAAGCGACCTTTACCTCCGGAGGGATCACCAACACGCAACCCTTCTCGGGCGGAACGCTGACCCTCGCCGTCAATGATTTGATCTTCGGCGGTTCGGTCATCGTTTCTAAGCCCCTGCTTTTCTTTGAACCCTATATTGCGGTCGGACTCTTGAGCCAATCGACAACGGTGACCGCAACCACGGCGGGCACCGCGGCCGTTCTGCTGGCTTACCAGGGAACCGCCAATCCCCAAATCGAGCGGGTGAGCTCGATTGGTTTTGATTTCAGAGGCGGATTCCAGCTGAAGTTCTTCGTCTTTATCTTGGGCTTCGAATACGAGAACTCCTGGGGCAATCACGGACTCAATGCGCGCATCGGCGTGAAGATCTAAGATGACCGCGCTCACCCTCTTTCAGGCCTTGGTCCTAGCTGTAGCGCTGGTGCTCCAGCTCGTTCTCCCACTGGGCGGCGAGAACGCAGTGCACTGGACGCCTTGGGTGCTGGGATGGCAGGAGGTTCCTCCCTACTTTCTTGCTGTGCTCTACGCGATCG
>JBGAWT010000246.1:0-756 GCA_044227445.1 Bdellovibrionia bacterium
CAATCTCGTAACCCAGTAGCGGGGACTTAAGGCCCCACTGCGAGCCCAGCACGCAACTCAGATCCCGGCTTACAAACGGAGGCAGGTGATGCGAAACCTTGGTCTGAGCTTCCTGATTTCCGCCGACGCGCTCAGCCAACGAAAAATATCCCAGGCTCTCGTACAGCTCGGGCAGCTTGGAGAGGTCTTCCTTGCGAAAGAGCATGTCCACGTCGTTCATGCGTTTGTAACCGGGCTCACCGTAAAGAACCTGGCTAAAAAGCATGCCCTTGAGCACGCACACAGGGATTTGCTCCGAATGAAGCCTCTCAAAAAGCTCGATCGCTTTTTTGAGTCGTTTTTCGTTCGTGGCACGAACTGCACGTGCGGTTTTTTCAAGCGCTTCGCGCTCGAGCGCCGGAACGCTGGTCATGGCCCCGTGCGCTTCGAGCGCCAAAACACTTTTGGGTTCGATCTTGTTGATACGAGCTAACTCTAAAAACTCAGCCCAATCTACGCCACCCGATCCCACAAGCCGCTTGAACTCGGAGCTCTCATCGGCTGAGCAATGCGCCAAGGTGCAAAGGACCAAAAGTCTCTCGGTGGCGCTCATGAGCAAAGCTCCTCAATGAGCCGACCCAGGTTTCCTGTAATGCGCTCCAAAAAGGAGAACTTCTGCGCATTATGAACCAGCCAGTAAAGACCCAGTCGATTCACGCCCAGCTCCTGCGCTACAAGTTTTGTGCCCTCTTCAAACTCACGCGCATCAATCGCGCG
>JBGAWT010000246.1:766-4111 GCA_044227445.1 Bdellovibrionia bacterium
ACCGGCGCATCTCCGAAGCAGGCGTGCCCTCAGGCAAGGCATAGATCAGGAACTCCACGACGTCGCGTTGTGGAATATGAATACGGGCCAGCTCCCAATCGTAAGCAATGAGCTTGGCTTTGGCGCCTTGGACTCTCAGGGCCACATTGCGCGTATTGAAATCACCATGACACAGCGTTGCGGGAAGCTCTGCCAGTCTTGTAAAATGACTTTGGGCTCCGAAAACGAATTTCTTAAGCTCCCCTACCCAGCGGCCTTTATATACTTCCGGAAATCTGCGGCTGGCGTACTGAAGCATTTCATCAAACAAGGGCGCCGCTGCGATGAGCTCTTCGGCCGGTTGGCGCGCAAAGCTCTCAGGCAAGTGATCCGTCCTGCCTAAGTATGTCGCGTGCATATCGGCCAAGCCATCTAACGCCGCGCTCATGGCGCCAGCGGTCCATAGCTCGGGCTTTTGAATCGTATCTAAGTGACTGGCTTCGGAGATGTCCTCCATGAGCAGCGCGTAGATTTCTCGGTTCTCATCGATGAGGCTGCCGTAGCGCTCAGGAAGGTAGGATCGCAGCCTCGGCTCATCGAGCTCATAGACTTCGATCTCGCGACGGTCGCTTCCTTCAAGCCCAAACACGCCCTGGTGTTGAGCAAAAATTCCCGGAAGCGCGTCTTCACCCGAAAGACGAGCGATACCCATGGCCAGACGAGCCAGCTCGTCATGCGAAGACTTGAGCTTTAGCACCGCGCCCACCGCGCGCTCTTCTTGCACCAGCTTTAGCCGGTAGCGAAACAGCCCGAAAACCCCTGAGACCTTCTTGGCGATGAGCTCATTGATGATGCCTGAGTTCGACACCATCTTGATCTCTTCCATTGCGCCGATCTCAAAGCGATCTCCCACCATCTTTTGGATAAAAGGAAGGTTGAGCTCCTTGCGCGTAAGCCTCTGATCTGGCCGGTTTCGGCCCAGTCGATCGTGCGCAGAGACAAACTCGTTTGTAGACACCGCACACAGCGTCGAAAGATCGAGCGCCAAGCAAGATGCGGCGATGATCTCGGCAAACTTGTAGAGCTGCCCCTGGCCCGCGCATCCTAAGATCTGCAAACATTCCATTTGGGTGGGCAGCTTGGTGCCTCCTCCGACCGTGCCGATCACGAGCGAGGGCAAGAACAACGACAAGTGCACGCCACCAGGACGAGGCAAGATTTTGAGCAAGCCCAACGAGGACTCGTGCACAGAGGCAATATCTTGGCCTGTAGCCGTGAACATGCCGGCGATGACGTTAGCGCAGTTGGCGTTATGCCCCATCATGCCGATTTGGGCTGCGCCCACCTCGACGCTCTGGAACATCTCGACTAAGCGCGCACCATCCACGCGCAAATATTGCTTAAGAAGCTCATCAGAAATATCTGCTTCGGCGGTTACCCCAATTCCACGGCCGCGCAAGAAGTTCTGGGCGTTCACCTTCTTGTCGCCCGACATATTGCCCTCGATCATGAAACGATCGAAGCGAATGAGCGCATCGGATTGAACCTGCTCCTTGATCCACTCGCAGGCGTAATAGGTGCAAGAGGTCGTCATGTTCTGACCTGCGGCGTCCCCCGTAAAATAATAAAACTGTACGTGGCAGGTGTTGGCGAACACGAACGTATGAAGCTCCGTAAGCTTTGCTACCGAAGAGACGGCAGTGCACTTTTCGCGAATCTCGGCTTCGTGATCCAAAATCCAGCGCTCGAGCATCAAGGCGCCGTGCAGATCCTGGCAAAAGAATACCGGTGCGCGCACCATCTTCTGCCTGCGAACGTGGGCCGTGACTCCGCCGGCGCGGTTGAGTACCAACGCTCCGCGACTCAGTGACGCAATCAGCGCCCCTTCGGAGGTGGCCATGGGAATCGGGAAATAATCCTTGGCGTAAAGCCCGTTGACCTTAATGGGTCCCGCAATTCCGACGGGAATCCTGCACGGCCCCGACGAAATTCTCGATGTTTCCTGCCAGTGATTCGGGCCGAAAGGCATGCTTTTCTAAGTTTGGCAGCTCCTCGCCACTGACATCGCGAAGCCAGCTCATGCGCGCGTTGACGCCTTCTTGCGTGTAGTGTTGGGCCGCGCGAATTTTCGGAAGCCTCGTCGGATCGGTGTCTGTCGAAGCCTTGGTCCTTCCGGTCGAACTGCGTCCACCGATGAGGGAGCGAAATTTTTGGACCTGCTGTGTGTCCTTAACGGTAACTCTGAGCGTCCATTTATCGAGCTCCTCGGAGTGCCTCACTCGGCCGATGTGAAGGTCCTCTAGCCGCCGTTCATCTTCGATGCCGCCGAGAAACAGCGCTGAGATGCGCTGACCGGCCTCAGCTCGAATCGGAGCGTCCAGCACGATGGTCATGTCCTCGTCAGAGACGTCCGTGACCTGGCCTGAGTGGAGCTGGTCATCCAGCGAGAAGCAGACGGCTGGTTTCTTATGTTCGTGAAAAAGTGCGCGGCGGTTTTCGTTTTCGATCATGTTCTCCCCCCAGAAAACACCCAGAGTGTTGCCTCGAAAACCCCTGTTCACAAAGGCTTTTCTAGGGAAATTGCTAATTCTCTAAAACATGATAAGAACGCTCGGTTATGAGAATCTCCCCGATCCTCAAATCGCTCATCGCGACTACCTTACTGGTGGGAAGTTGGGCCACGGCCTCCGAGACACCCGCCTCGGGCAAGGTCTATGTTTTTGGCCAACGCGGCAGAATCGGAAGCGAGTTCATGAGCTTAGCCAGCCAGGCGGGCTTAAATCTCACCGACAAGTTAGAAGAAGCCAGCATCGTAGTAGTCTCCCAAAATCGCACTCAGGCACGCGAGACCCTCAAGGGCCTCAGCAAGGGCGTCTCGGTGATTGACCTCTCAGGCGTGCTCAAAGAAGATCTAAAATCCTGCGATTACGCCTTACTTTCGAATTCAGGCACTCTACTCAAAAGCGGCGCAAGCCCCTGTGTGGGCGGGCGTTTTGGCAACCCAGGCTGCATGGCAAGCGGGGTGATCCTAGGTCTCACTCAAGCATTCGCTCAAGCGGGCGTCTCGCTCTCGGAGATCTCTGGCCCCATTCACGTCACTGCCGTAGGAGGAGCCTCTGTGGCGCCTCGCGATCAAGCAGGTCAGATGCGGGTTGGCCGAAGACTGGGCATCGAGCACCCCCATGTGCCTGAGATTGAGTGGGCCTTGCCTGCCGTTCAAGTCGGGACGTTTGTTCCCGTAATCACGTATGCGCAAGACCGCGGTCTCATGATCACCATCACGGGCCAGCTCAAGCGCCCATTTGAGCTGGCTTCAAAACCTGCTGATCTTGACGTCGCTCAAGTCATCGGCACACCGCAGCTGCT
>JBGAWT010000247.1:0-4058 GCA_044227445.1 Bdellovibrionia bacterium
AAGGGCTTGGTCATGTCCTATTCGCTCGCTGACGTTGAGATCAAACAGATCCAAAAGACCGAACTGGCTCTCCCTGTAAGCTCTCGCGAGAACATGGGGATCATCGAGATCGAAAGCGGCGGCAAGTACCGCTACTACCTCAGTGCCGTGCTCTCTGAGAGCGGCTGGGGATGGTGGGATCGCCAAAGCATGGTCGAGCTCATCGACATCACCGATCCAACGGGCAAGATCGAGCCAGTCATGACGGTCTCTGCCAAAGGTGCTGTCGATCGCCGCCAGCAGATCACGGTTAAGAACGACACATTGGTCGTCACCAGCAATTACTGGATCGATACGACCACCGGCGAAGTCACGGAGAGCCGATGGGGAACGAACACTCGCGCACGCATCGCAGTCGAGACGTTCAAGCTTCCTACGGGCAAAGAAGAAGTTCTCGATGACAAAGAAGCTCAGTACCGCAAGCTTCACATTGAGCGCGCTCTTAAGGCTCAGGGCGCGGATCGCGCAGCCTTAGAGACAGACGCGAATCTAGGAATCAAGGGACGCTTCCTCAAAGGAGCCGACGGCAAGCTCACCAAGATGCTGCCTGACTCGATCGTCACAGCCGGCGATACCAATGGCCAGAACGCTTCAGTACGCGATGTGCGCTATGTGGGCGACAATCTTTACGTGTTCTGGGTGCCCCAAAACATGATCGACCCATTCGATCTTTTTGACATCAGCAAGCCTGAGCAGGACGTCAAGTTCACCAAGCGCCTGCAGTTCGACGGCTGGATCGAAAAAGCCTATCCGATCGAATTCAACGGCCGCAAGTTCGTGCTGGGCGTTGGCTGGATGGTCGAGAACATCAACAATGAGCAAGGCAAGCGCTTCCCGCAAGCCATGCTCTTTGAGATCGAGACCAAAGGCGGAAAGGCCCGTCAGATCGACGTGGCTCAGCTGACCTTCAAGGACAAGAACGTTTGGGCTAACCTCAACGACCATGACAAATTCATCGAGCTGCGCATGAACGGCAGCGGCCAGGGCACGGTGCTCTTCCAGGCCTCTTCGTACAATGACGGTAAGTACACCCAAGGGGGCAAGCTCTTTGGCTTCGATCTCAATCAGGTCGACGCTGACGCATCCAAGGTGTTCAACGAAGGAAGCTTCCTCGTCGGCGAATCAGGCTGGCTCAAGCGCGTATTCAACAACTCCGAGATCGACAAGATCAACACGTTCTCGGATCAAGCTTTGGGCGTTTTCCCTGTAGGAAACTCCGAGCTCGGAAGCGATGCGAAGGCAACCCACCAAGCCGTAAGCACGCTGGAGCTCGCCAGGAACATCGAAGCTTTCGCAACCCTCGTTGACGGCAAGTATAACCGCGGCGTGCAGATCATCTCTGATGGTGCCAATTACTGGGGTGGGGACAGCGACACGACCCTGCGCGTGGTCACTTCCACCAAGGCGGACTCCGAGAAGGCAAGCACCCTGAGCGAACTGAAGCTCGAGGGCAGCTACCTGGATCACGTCAAGAGCGCGGACGGAAAACAGCTCATGGTCGCGACCATGAGCTATAAGCGAGACCCAAAGACCCATGGGCTCGAGTACGGTCAAAAACTGTACCTGGTCGAGCTCAATGGCAAGGTTCTCAAAGAAGTCACGAGCCAGAAATGGGAGTCGAAGCAAGATTTCAACTCTAGGCAGTTTGAATTCGGTTGGGCATCTCAGGGCTTCAAGAAGCTCTCCCAGGGTGAATACATCCTGAGCACGCAAAGCGGCGTCAAGCGCGTCAAGCTTGCTGCTGCGCTTGAGGTTTCGGACATCCTGTTCCAAGGAGCCACTTTCGATCCTAACTATCCGCCGCAGGTTCTTGAGATCGGCGGAGCTCTGTGGGTTTCGTACTCCATGAGCGAAGCAGATCCTCTGAGACTGGGTTGGACGCGAAATTTCGTAGCGCCCATCGTCCAAGCCGCCGATGGCAGCTGGTCCGTAGGAGCGGCGATCAATATTCCGGGCGAACCTCTTCAAGTGTTCAACGGCAATCACCTGATCACCCATGAGACGCGAGTGCTGGATATCGTCGAGCACACCGACAGGTATAAGAACGGAAATGGAAAGATGGAGGAATACCATCGCTACATTCCTGTGAGCGAACCAACCCTCTACTCACTGAAGCTCGAGAACGGCAAAGCCACCCTCGTGGATTTCATGAAGGCAGACGGCTTTAGCCCCGAATCGATGAAAGCAGTGGGCAACGGATTTGTTTACGCTGAGAACAACGGAAATGAACCCGTAAGAAGCTTTAGGCGGGTCGTCCGTCGCGGAGACGCGATGGCAAAGCTCGCCTCTCTCACCTTCGACGCGGCCCTGTATTTCAACAGGGAGCTCAGGGCGATTCGCGGTTACGAGCTCAAGGGCGATGCTAATTTGACCATGGTCACGCCGGATCCAAAACATCCAGGCGCTTACCTGGGATTGCTGTCGGACGGTCGCCGTGGACAGGTCATCACCTGGACGGATTCAGACCGTGCTCCAAAAGTGGTTTCGGTAGCTCAAGTCAATGAGCAGCTGCAAAAGCAAGAACCCGCACTATCGTTTGAGCTGCCAGCTGGCACCTCGCTCTGGTCGTGGGGCAATAGCAAGAACGGCAAGATCCACTTCAACAACGGAAAGCGTACTTTTGAGATTTCAGGCGGACTGAGCGGCGTGTGCCAGGTTTTCCTGACCACAAAGAAGTAATCCGTTCGCGTTGGATTTGACTCGCAATCTCGGACGGCTAGATCAAAACAACGCAAACCCTAGGCCCGCTTGGATGCTGATCGTCGTCAGCTTAGTCAGGACGGTGTAACCTGCGCCGACATAAACGCGATCAATGCCTGGGGTCTTGCGATGGATCTGAAAAAACAGCCTTCCCGAAAAGCTCAGAGCAATGACAGGGCTCGAGGAGGCCCACCACTGCACTCCTCCCGTGGCTTCAAGCCCCATCCCCGAGGATCCGCCCGCTCCGAACTCAAAGAGCTCTAAGTAAGGACCCACTTCGCCGCCCAAATGAAAGAAGAGAGATGAGGTAGATTCTCTGAGCAGCGAGGCCGAGATTCGCAGAGAGAGGCCCAGTGAATTCGAAAATCCGTAGCGGGGAGCCAGGCAGATAAAACCCGACTCGCTGTCGGCTATAAATTGTCCTTGTGTATTCCACTGCAGAAACGCGATGGGCCCACCCTCGAAAACGCCGAGCCTAAATCCGGCAGAGGAATGCTGCAGCTCTTTTTTGTCCTCTTCTGCGAACGCCGGCGCAGGCAAGAGAGCGACAAGCCAGCAGATGCCGGCTACGACCCTTGCCTTCCTAGCGAACGAAAAACCGGACGACATACTCAAGCGCCTCTTCCTTGCTCTTCAGTCTCTGTTCGAGCGCGAGGTCCTCGATCGTCCTGAGGATCGAAGTGAACTCCGGCCCGGGGCTGAAGCCCAGCTGAATGAGGTCTTTACCGTCAATCAACCTAGGGATTCCTGCCTCCCCACCTTTTCGGATTTTTTCGAATCGGGCCGTACAATAATCGAAGAACGCCAAATTTCCGTCGCTTCCGATGGCATCGACGCGATGCAGTGCAAGCAAATCGCCAAAATGAGGTTCCCGTACCCAACGCTCCAACTTGGCTTCGCGCATCTTGAAGACATCGCGCACCTTCAGGTGATCCGCGATGATTGAGCTGATTGCCTCGGTGTCCGCTCGTGGCATTCGCAAGCGATCACAGATCTTTTCGGCAAGCTTGGCACCGTCGAGTTCATAGCCATTGAAGTTCTCACCGCTGTTGCGACGAAAAGCCGTAGCCTTTCCTACCTGAAAAAGCGTCACTGCCCAGCTCAGCTCCAAAGACCGCTCCGGATAGAGCCTCGTAAGAATCTGAAGCAGCTTGAGCAGGTGCTGCCAGACGTCCCCCCCCGAAGCATAAAGCGGACTTTGCTCAAGCCCTCGTAGACCCAAGAGCTCCGAGATCGTGTGGTGCAATAACCCGCTGTCGTACAAAAGCCTGAGCGCCTCGTCAGGCCGCGGACCCAACAGCATCTTATGGTACTCGTCG
>JBGAWT010000248.1:0-4031 GCA_044227445.1 Bdellovibrionia bacterium
CGATCATAGGTGATGGCAATGGCGATGTGGGTCGGGTTGGTGATGATGACGTCCGCTTTCTTCACGGCCTGCATCATGCGGCGGCGAGCGACCTCGCGTTGCACGCTACGGATACGGGCCTTGATCTGCGGATCACCTTCGCGCTCTTTGTGCTCTTGCTTGGCTTCCTGCTTGGTCATGCGAGCGTTCTTGCTGAACTCCCAGCGAGCCAAGCCAAAATCGATAGCCGAAAACGCGGTGAGCACAAGAAGCAAGGCGAGGAACACGCTGCGCGCCACTCCCCCCATCGCCGGAAGCAAGGCTTCCTCCTGCACGTCGATCCAAACGCCTGCCCCAAGGACCTGAGCTTTGATCAAGGCATACGCGACAGCCAAAACAGCGGCCGTCTTGAGCGTCAGTCGAATTGCATCGATTCCCGTCTTGACCGAAAAGATGCGACGAAAGCCCGCCAGCGGATCCACGCGCGAGAGATCCGGCGTCAGGGGCTCGGTTGTGAACAACGCGCCGATCTGCACGAAGCTACCGAACGCGCCCATAACAAAACCCGCCAAACTGATCGGAAGCCCGATGGCTGCGCAGATCTTCAGTCCGCGCATAAGCACGGCGCGCGCGCCGGCCGTCGAGCCTAGATCAACTCTCGAAGCCCAGTCCGAGCGAAACACGTCTTGCATGAAGCCTGCGAGATCCGCCCCGAACTTTGGAGAAAGGACGTAGGTAGCCGTTGCAGCAGCAGCAAGCGCGAGCAGGCCTGTGATCTCGCGGCTTTGAGCCACGGAACCCTTGCGCCGCATCTCCTCTAATCGATGCGGGGAGGCCTCTTCTGTCAGGTCTTCCCGTGACCTGTCGTCTTGATTCTCAGCCATGGCTTACTCTTTGAGCCCCCTCAAAACCTGGTTGATCCATTCGGGTTGACGCGAGCTGAGGCCCGCGATCGCTCCTTGGAATTGGGGCATCGACAAAAACATCACGACGAGCCCCACCATCGCCGTAACGGCGAACGAAAGAACAAGAATGTTGATCTGCGGCATGGCTTTGGCCATCACGCCAAACACGATGTTGACGGCAAACAAAGACACCGCCACCGGCGCGCTCAGCTGAATGCCGTACTTGAGAACGCCCCCCGTGAGCGCAATGATCTGCGGCCCTAAGGACCCTGAGAACGTCGCCTTGCCCAAGCCTACGACGCCGTAGCTCCCGAGAGCGGCTCCGAGAATCAAATGATGGCCATCGATCGCCAAGAAGATCAGGACGGCCAAAGCCATCTGAAGCTCGGCGACGACCTGTGTTTGGGTTTCTTGGTGCGGATCGTAGATGCTAGCCGAAGCGAAGCCCATGAACGTGCCGGCCAAGTTGCCGGCGAATTGCACGACGTCAAACGCGAGCTTGGAGATAAAACCAAGCACCAAGCCCAACGCAGCCTCGGTGCCCACGGTCATGAGGATGCCAGCAGGAGTGGCGGCCCACCGGGAAGCTGTCCCTGGCAGGATTTGGCCCGTCTTAACAAGCACGGGATAAAGCACCAAAGAAACAGCGACAGACAGGAGAATCTTTACCGGACCGGGAACCATGCGATCGCCCGTGATCGGAAGAAAAGCCACGAGGACGCTGATGCGCACGAGCACCGCGAAAAACGTGAGCAGCTCTTCTTCGTTGAGCTGGAAGATAGGCATCTATCTCACGATCTCCCCTGCCGACGTCAGCACGTGGGCCGTATAAGTTTGAAGCGTCTCCAACATCCAGGGCGCCAAGAGCATGAGCACCAGGATCACGGCGACCATCTTGGGGATGAACGTCAGCGTGGACTCATTGATCTGGGTGATGGCTTGCAGCAAGCTCACCAAGATACCGATGATCATGGCCGCAGCGAGCAGAGGGCCGGCGAGATAGATCGTTGTCTTGATCGCCTCGCTACCGATATTCATCACCATTTCTTCAGTCACGTCTCATTCCCCTTAGCCAAAGCTCTTGACCAGGCTGCCCACTACGAGCTCCCAGCCGTCGACCAAAACGAACAGCAGAAGTTTGAATGGCAGCGAGATGGCCACCGGAGGCAGCATCATCATGCCCATGGCCATCAGCACACTTGCGACCACCATGTCGATCACCAAGAACGGCAGATAGATCATGAAGCCAATCTGAAACGCCGACTTGAGCTCGCTGATGATGAACGCCGGCACCAAGACGTAAGTCGCCACTTCGGCGCGGTTCTTGGGCTTAGCTTCCTTGGAGAGATTCAGAAAAAGCTCCAGGTCCTTCTCGCGCGTCTGATTGAACATGAACTCGCGCAAAGGCGCTTCGGCGCGCGACCAGGCGGTGGCTTGGTCGATCTTCTCGTTCATGTAGGGTTCCACGGCGTTGGTGGAGATGTTGCGCCAAGTGGGCGCCATGATGAAAAAAGACAGGAATAGAGCCAAGCCCACAATGAGTTGGTTAGGCGGCATTTGCTGCGTGCCCAAGGCTTGGCGAATAAAGCTCAGTACGACGACGATGCGGGTGAACGAAGTCATCATAATGAGGATCGCGGGCGCAAGCGAGAGCACCGTGAGCATCATGATGATTCGGATCACCGAAACGACGTCGGCAGGCTTGGAGGAGTTAGCGAAGCTTAAGCTCAGAGACGGAAGCGAAAGACCCGAGGTTCCAGGGACGTACTGAGCCCCTCCTTCGGCCAATGCGGCAGCAGGAATCAAGCAGAGCGCCGCTATGAGGAGGATCCAGCTTCGCTTCATATCTGTTTCATCCCCTCCAGGCGCGAGCGGATCTGAGCACGCACCGAGTTGCCCGATGAGGGCTTGGAAGAAACCGTCTGAACGATCTCCGAAAAAGACGATTGATCGTTGGAAGCCTTAGCGACCTTGGGAGCCGCCTGGCGCCCCATCGCGTGATCGAGCAGGACATCTGCGTCCAGGTCAGCATCCGAGGCGCCCGCATCAAGCTCCGAAATCAGGTTGATCGCTTCGTCTGTAATGCCCAGAACCATCATGCGGCCGGAGATGCGCACCACGGCGATGCTCTTCTTGGGGCCGAGGTAGTGCGTCGCTACGACATCGATAAGCGAGTCCTTCTTAAGGCCCAATAGCCACTTGGACTTAGAGAGCTTTCCCATGAGCCCGTTGGCGGCCTTAGTCGAAACGCGAGCGCTGCCACCCTTCATGCGGCGAATGACCATGAGTGCACCGCCGAGCAGCATCAGGACCAAAAGCATCTTGATGAGCGTTCCCGTCATATTGGGAACCGGAGAGGATCCGCCTGTAAGACGCTCGCGCTTTTCGGCCGTGGCCTTTGCGGGAGCTTCGATCTTCTTTTCTTGCGCTACAGGAGCGGATTGCGACGACATCACCCGATCGCGGATCGCAGCTTCTTCGGCACTTTCCTTGGACTCTTCCTTTGTCGATGCAGCAGCACTGCCCAAGGTGATGGAGACGCCCCTTGCGTTGGCCGAGACTTGAGTCGTCGCTCGGTAGCTTTCGGCGTTTTTCGGTACCGTGAGGCGAATGCGAACCACCCGAGGAGCGTACTGATAGGCGAAAACTTTGACCGCTTCGTGGTTGCTCAGGTTGAGGATCTTGGCCGGATATATGTTGGCGTCCTTAAGCGTGAGCTGAATCGTGTCGTTGAAGAAGTCCGTTTGGATCTGGTTGGCGTGGACCTTGGCGTCCATCGACAACTCAACCCGATTGGATCCGAGGGCTTGCACCTGCTTGAGCGTGATCGCACCGAGGGCCGAGCTCTGCGCCAGAATTCCCGCTCCGAAGAGTGCGATGAGTTTTAAGTTTTGCGTCTTCACGATTCCCTCCTGGAACCCTGAGCCGATGCTCACGCCTCATCCTGAGGCGTTAAATCACTTCAACTGCTCGATACGCTCGACAGGCGAAATGATGTCCGTCAGACGAATACCGAACTTCTCGTTGACCACGACGACTTCGCCGCGGGCGATGAGCTTTTCGTTGACCAGGACTTCGAGCGGTTCGCCGGCGAACTTCGCCAGCTCCACCACCGAGCCTTGGGCCATCTGAAGGACGTCGCGGATG
>JBGAWT010000249.1:0-3935 GCA_044227445.1 Bdellovibrionia bacterium
CAATCCCAAGATCGGCGGGGCGGCTGACTCCCCTGAAGAGACCAAAGCCAAGATCATGATCAAGCTGCTCGACGAGCTCAATGCTAGGTCACTCAACGAAGGACCTCACCTGGAGGTCTTGGATACGGCCGGCGAAAAGAATCGTCCGATTCATCAATGGGACTATTCGGACGACGCTTTCAAGAACATCGACAAAGCTTACGAAGTCTTGGCCCCCGAAGTCGCCAAGGGTCGTTGGTCCAATGTGAAGATCACGCTGACCTACACAGGACCCGCCAATCGGCTCAAGAACGCGGAGCTCTCAGCTCTTGCTAAGGATTCCACCAAGGTAAGCTTCGTGCTCAAGCCGGACGGCAAGGCGCGCGTAGCAAGCGCTGAAGAAGTCGCTGACTTCGCTAAGCACGAGAGCCTCACAAAGACGGCCTCTTGCATCAAGGCCCTGAAGTAAGGCCAATTACTTCGCTTCGCCGCTGAGTTTGTCGACGTAATCTTCTAGAAGCTTGATCTCTGCTTCGGAGAGCTTGCCTCGCGGAGGCATGACGCCTTTCTCCCCAGTAAGCAGATTGGTTTTCTTAGCGGTGCTTCTGAGCCTTCGGTGAATCTCCCCTGCTAACTTGGGGTTATCCCGGAGCATGCTTCGCATTTCCTTTTCGTTATCCAGCGGGAGGTTTTTTTCGCGATACCCGTCATGGCAACGGACACAACGCGCGGTCAACGACGATAAGTCCGAGTCCTTGGGTGCCTCTGGAAGCGAAACAGATGCAGCGAACACCCCACCTGCGGCCTGATACTTCTTGTTGAGAATCTCGCAGGCGGCTTCGCTAAAGTAAGCTAACCCCAAGAAGTCGGCGGCGTTCACACCCAACTTAGATCGATAAGCCGAGCTTTGGTAGGCATCCACTTGTGCCAAGTAAGGCTTGAGCTCAGGCATCTCCCGAACCATCTCCTTCACCACCAGGGTCGCAACCAGATCATTGAGCTGCGTAAATCCGGTATGAAACGAGGATTCAAAAGGAACGTCTTTGCCGACTTTTGCCATCCAACGCTCCTGGGGAGTAACGCCCAAAGCCGAAAGAACGTATGCCGCTCGGTTCTTGGTGGGATCAGGCCCTATGACATCGCACTTGGGGTGGCTGATACCAGCAAGCGCTCTGCCGATCTCAGCTGCCAAAGCATACTTCTCAAAGGCGTAGCGTGGATGTTTCTTGATCTTTCGAAACAAATGACGCGCCTGCATGTCCGCAAGCAAGATTCCGAGTCTTAGATTCGGCCTAAGACTCGCGTCCAACGACTCGGGCGGACCGTAGGGATGAACCGATGTGGCCCCTCTCCAATCCAGGTGCCTATAGATCGGTGCGATCATCCATTGGGGCTTGTACTTCCAAAAGTTAGCGTACTCACGCTGAAGCTCTTCGCCGCCCTTTGGAGTTTCCTTGCTCATGAGACTCACAATATTGTCGTTGTTGCTGCCGTAAAACCCTTCCCACCGAGAGTAGGACTCCCAAATCGTTCCTGAGTGACACTCCGTGCAAGCCGCTGCCACCGAAGTGGATTGATGCATTTTCAAGACGCGGGTTCTCAATTCGCCGCTCGCATCTTCGTCCAAGATCTCCGCATCGCGACACTGGGGATTAGTCGTGTCACCCGAGAGAGCCATGACAAAGCGCTCATCGAGCGAGAACAAGACAATGCGAGGCCTTTCGGGCGTGACGCATTCCGAATGAAGCCCGCCGCTCTCATAAGCGAGCGTGAAGTTAGCCAAGAGGGATTTGGGCATCCGGGCAAGAAGCTCATCTTTGCTCGAGATCTGGTTCTCGTTCACGAACTTCTGAAGCTGCTCAAAAGCCAAGGCACCTGAATAGCGAGCAGGCTCCCCTGCCAAAGCGGGAAGGCTTAAGAAAAACAGCGAAAATGCCAGTAAGCCACGGCGGAACATCGCCTGATAAAGAGCAAGGGACGGGCCAATCCAAGACCCGCAAAACAGCGTCGATTCAAGAATTTACCCTATTGGGCGTCGAACTTTTAGACAGCCGGCTATCCCTTACGAGGGGGCATTCCGAGCATATCTCTAAACGTCTCTTTGCCCTCGGGCGCGAGCTTCAAATTCTCGATCAGAAACATCGCGCGCTCCAGGCGCTTATCCGGCGCCTTGACCTGCGAGACGTAGAAAATCACGTAACGGCGCTTTCCCATGGTGAGCCCCTCGAAGCGCTTACGCCCTTCGTCGTCTTGAGCGAGCAACTCCTCGAGCTCTTCCGGGACGGGCATACCGTACTTGGTCTTATCGAGCGTCAGTTCCACGTCCACTCGGGAGCCCTCGATCACCCCGAGCTCCTTCATTCGCTTCTTGTTGATCGAGACAAGGGCGCGGCCTTTCCCAGCTGCCACGAACCCGGTCTGAAACTCGAGCTCGCCGTTGACCTTGCATTTGAGCCTCAGGCTGAACTTCCCACCCAATTTTTTTACGACAGTGGCCGGAATATCCAGCGCTAGCATCCCAGGGATATAGTGCCGAACGATGGTGTTTATGAATATGATCCTAGACGCGTACATGGACAGTGAAGCGTCTCTTATTTCTTTCGAGCCGTTGCGCCCGTGACGAACATTCCTTCGGTCTCTTCGTGCTCGCGCGCTTCGCGCTCGGCGTGCGTGGGATCGTGCTTGGCTAGCCAATCATCGGCGGCTTCGTCGAGAGTGGGATTGGACTTATCGAGCATCACGAAAATGCGGCGCTTCTCAACCGTCACTTCGGTCCACTCATAAGGGACATCTTCGATCGCAGCCATCGTTCCTTCGAGCAATTGATCGACTCGCTCAGGGTGCTTGGAATCAAAAAATAATCCGAACACCGTTCCTGAGGCATCCACGCAAGCAGCCATGAGGTCCTCTAAAGTCGGGGAGCTTGCTTTGGGATCAAAATCCGCGCTCGCATACACCGAGGTCGCTTGAAGCTGGCCCGGATGAATGAGGCTAACAGAAAGAACGATTTCGTCCGGGTAGATCTCGCCACGCGCGATGAAGGCCGAATCAGCGTGAACCTTGCGAATGCGTTTCAGGCCCTCGCTGAAGTTATTGGCAAACACCTCGCCCACCATCTTGAGAAAATCCGACGGAAGCGAAGAAGACTTTTGTGGCTTCGGGTGATGCTTGCGACGCTCTTTCATGGGCAGACTGCGCGAAGCTTAGAAGCTTTCGCCCTCGTCTTCGAACTCGCGCTTGATATCGCCGATCACGGCCTCGAGAGACTCGCCCTCGCCCTCGAACTCGTCTGAGCCCTCGTCGAGATCCAGATCGTGGATGACCTTGGCAAAAGCCTTGTCGTCGTCCAGGTCTTGGCGAATCGCTTCGATGTACTTATCTGGGTACTTGGCGACCAGCTCTTCGATGTACTGGTTGAGCTTGCCTTCTTTGAGGATGATGATCTTGCGCTGAATCTTCTTCCAATTCTTGATGTAGTGCAGACGGCAGTAGCCGCCCGTGGTCGCCAAAGACTCGCAAGCGACTTCGTGGCACATGTTCTCAGGCGAAACGTAAACGGTTTCGGACTTGGCCGAACGCGACCTTGGGGTCTTAGCCGCTTTCGCCGGTGCCGCTGGCTGAGGGGCAGCAGCTTTCTTAGACGCAGGGGGGGCAGCCTTAGTGGCAGGCGCCTTAGGTGCGGCCTTAGCAGCAGCTGCAGGAGCTGCTTTCTTGGAGCCAAACACCATGCTCTTAAGCGCGCGCAGCTTGTCCTTAGCGGAGGGTTTTGCAGTCGTTTTCGGGGACGTAGGCTTGGCGGCCATCGATTTCGCTTTCGCAGAATGGTTTCGTAGCATGTTAGACTCGAAGGGGTGCCACGCCCAAGTGCTCCAGTCAAGAATAAATCCGCGCGGTTAGTCGACATTCATTTCCATGGAGCATGGGGAATCGACCTCATGCGGGCCGATCCCAGCGCC
>JBGAWT010000004.1:0-33822 GCA_044227445.1 Bdellovibrionia bacterium
GTAGGAGAAAGCGCTGAGCCCGTAGCCGAAGTTCAGTTTGAGTTTGAAGATCCCGAGCCTAGCGCGGGTTTGCCGCGCAAGTGGTCTGCGGTTTCGAAGCATGGTGAAGTGAAGATCAAATGGCGCGAGCGGCGATTGACGCCCCAGGCGCAAAGCACGGAGAAATCGGGATGAGACTGTTGAGCGCGGGCATTGCGTTGGCGTTGGTTTTGGGCTGCACCAAGAAGGTCGAGGATCCGGCGATCTTGGCTCGGACGCTGAGGCTTCCGCTGGGCGTGAAGATCAAGACGTTTGATCCGCAGCAAGTCAACGATCTGTATTCGGGAGTGCAGGTGGCCAACGGCTATGAGGGCTTGCTTCAGTACCATTTTTTGAAGCGTCCCATGACCTTGATTCCCAACTTGGCTGAGGCGATGCCCACGATCAGTGCGGACGGCAAGTCGTATACCTTCAAGCTTAAGAAGGGCGTGCTGTTTCACGATGACCCTTGCTTTAAAGACGGAGTAGGTCGCGAGCTCGTGGCAAGCGACGTCATCTATACCTTCCTTCGAACGGCGGATCCTAAGCAGCTCTCTCCAAACTGGACGTGGATCCAAGGCAAGATCGAGGGACTGGATGAGTGGCGCGATGAAGCGATCAAATCCGGCGCTGCGGATTACTCGAAGGCGGTCTCCGGTCTGGTCGCCGTTGATCCTTATACTGTTCAGTTCAAGCTCAAGGCGCGCTCGTATCAGTTCATTTATATCTTCGCGATGCCAAGCGCACATATCGTCGCGCGCGAGGCGGCCGAGAAATACGGCCGAGACCTCATGAACCACGTCGTCGGAACCGGTCCGTTTATCTTGGACAGCTACGACCCCAGGCAAAAGGTCATTTGGAAGCGCAATCCCAAGTACCGCGATGAACGCTACCCGAGCGACGGCGAAGTCTCTGCGGGCCGAAAGGTTGACGAGATCGAGGGTCGGCTCGTGGATGCGGGCAAGAGACTGCCTCTCGTCGATCGCCTCGTTTATACGATCATCGAGGAATCACAGACGCTGTGGCTCAATTTCTTAAAGGGCAACCTGGATGTCTCAGGAATTCCCAAGGAAGGTTACGACCAGGCCATCACTCTTTCTAAGGATCTCGCGCCGGATCTTCAATCCAAGGGGATCAAGCTTCATAAGTCCGTTGAGACGGGTGTGACGTTCGTCGGCATGAACACCCAAGATCCGGTGTTCAAGAACAAGCTCGTGAGGCAGGCGCTGAGCCTGGCTTACAACCAAGCTGAGCTCAATCGCATCTTCTACAATGATCGCGCTCAGCCAGCGCAGTCGCCGATTCCGCCAGGCATCGACGGTTACGATCCCAAATTCAAGAGTCCGTATCGCCAATACAACCTGGCTCACGCTAAGGAGTTGCTCGCCAAGGCGGGTTACCCAGGCGGCAAGGGCTTGCCTCCCGTGGTTTACGCCAACACGAGCGATACGACCTCTAAGCAGTTTGCGGAGTTTGCGCAAAAAATGTGGGAGCCCCTGGGCGTGAAGCTCGATGTTCGGGCCAACTCCTGGCCGCAGTTCACCAAGCTTGTGAAAGAAGGCGGCGCCCATGTGTGGGGAATGGCTTGGCGCGCGGATTATCCGGACGCGGAGAACTATTTCTCCTTGTTCCTGACGCGTAACCATCCGCCAGGCGACAACGATGCGCGCTATTCAAATCCTGAGTTCGATAAGCTGTATGACCAATACGTGCAGCTCCCTCCGGGGCCGAAGCGACTTCAGCTCTATCACCGGATGGTCAATATGCTGGTGGAGGACTGCCCATGGATCTGGGGGGCCTCGCGGCATGACTTCATCCTCACGCAGCGCCGCGTGAGAAATTACAAGATTCCGTACTTCGAGCATAACTACTGGAAGTACATCGGCCTCGAATGATAGCCTCGAGACATGTGGCGATACCTGCTTCGCAGGGCGATTAGCTCGGTTCCGACTGTTTTTGGCGTCGCGCTCATCGTATTTTTGCTTTTCCACTTTTTTGGCGGCGACCCCGTGTACCTCATGGTCGGGAAGCACGCTAATCCGCAGATCTTGGCCGAGCTCAGGCATGAGTACGGGTTAGACCGCCCGCTGTGGCAGCAGTTCCTTTCCTTCTTGTGGCAGATCGTGACGTTTGATTTTGGGCGCAGCTACGCCACCAAGCAACCGATCAGCGATATGATCGTAGCCGGCATAGGACCTACACTCACGCTCGCGGTGCCCGCGTTTTTCATGACCACATTTGTGGCTCTCGGAGTCAGTGTGGCAGCTGCGTATTACCACCGCAGGATGTTTGACCGAGTTGTCGTGTTCTTGTGCGTGCTCGGAATGAGCATGTCGATGTTGAGCTACATTCTTTTTGGTCAGTATGTGTTCGCGTTCTTGCTGGGGTGGTTTCCGATCTCAGGCTTTGAGCGGGGGTGGCCAGAGCGCGTTGAGTACGTGATGCTGCCGGCGCTCATCTGGCTCTTTGTGAGCTTGGGCTACGATGCACGGTTTTTTAGGGCGGCGATCTTAGAAGAAACCTCACAGGACTATGTTCGAACGGCGCGCGCCAAGGGCCTTCGTGAGGAGTGGGTCTATTTTAGGCACGTGCTCAAGAACAGCATGGTGCCCGTGGTGACCCAGGTCGTGTTAGAAATCCCGCTTCTGATTTTGGGATCGTTCTTGCTCGAGAGTTTTTTTGGAATTCCGGGAGTCGGTGGCCTGACGATCGATGCGGTTCACAACAGCGACCTTCCCGTGATCCAAGCGATGACCATCTTGAACTCGCTTTTGATCATCTTCGGAAACATCCTTACTGATTGGGCTTATACTTGGGTTGATCCGCGCATGAGGTTGAGCTGATGCTGGCGCTCCAAAGAGATCGAGTTCTGAGGATTTGCATCGGCGTGGTGCTCTTCTATTCGCTCATCGCTCTGTTGGCTTCGTTGGGTTGGATCGCCACCCCATGGGACGCTCCCGTCGGGGGCACCTTTGATCCTCCTTCGATCAGTAGGTTCTCCATGTGGTTCGGTACCGACATCTTCGGTCGAAGTGTCATGTATAAGATGATCCACGGCACGCGATTGGCTTTGAGCGTAGGGCTGATCTCCACTTTGATGAGCATCCCGATTGGCGTGGCTCTAGGCGCTTCGGCCGGGTACTTTGGCGGTCTTGTCGATGAGTTCGTGACCTGGCTTTATACAACGCTGTCCTCCATTCCCAATATCCTGCTGCTCATTGCGATTACCTACTCGCTGGGCCGCGGACTCACCGCTGTTTACGTCGCGCTGGGCGTGACGTCCTGGGTGGGACTCGCGCGCGTCGTGCGCGGCGAAGTGCTCAAGCATCGCGAACGTGAGTACGTGCTGGCGGCGGCGGCGATCGGGGCGGGGCATCCGAGGAGGATTTTTCGCCACATCTTGCCCAACATCAGCCACATGATTCTCGTTCAGTTTTCGATCTCGTTCGTTTCGGCGATCAAATCCGAGGTCATTCTCTCGTTCCTGGGTTTGGGAGTGCAAGGGCAGCCCAGCTGGGGAGTCATGATCGACGAGGCCAAGCAGGAACTTTCGCGCCTTCCCGTGGTATGGTGGCAGCTCGTGGGAGCGACGCTTGCGATGACCGGCATCATCTTGGCTTTCAATCTTTTGGGCGACTCTTTGCGCGATGCGATTGATCCAAGAGCCGCAGGAGGCGCTAGGTGAAGACCGAGGCCCTGCTCGAAGTCAAAGGCCTGCAAACTTCGTTTGAGACGCCGCGTGGCCTGGTGCGCGCCGTAGATGGTGTGAGTTTTTCGATCCCAAAGGGCAAGACGCTCTGCCTAGTCGGCGAGTCAGGCTGCGGAAAGAGCGTGACGAGCCTCTCGGTCATGCGGCTTATTCCGAGGCCTCCGGGCCGCATCGAATCTGGCGAGATCTGGTTTGGCGGACGCGATCTGCTGAAACTCTCTTCTGAGGAGATGCGCAAGCTGCGCGGCAACGAGATCTCGATGATCTTTCAGGAGCCGATGACTTCGCTCAATCCTGTGTTCACCGTGGGTGATCAGATCGGCGAGCCCTTGCAGATTCATCGGGGGATGGGGCGCTCTCAGCGTCGCGAGCGAGCAATCGAGCTTTTGAAGCTCGTCGGAATTCCCGCTCCCGAACGCCGTGTGGATGACTATCCCCACCAGATGTCAGGCGGCATGCGCCAGCGCGTGATGATCGCTATGGCTTTAGCCTGCGAGCCTAAGCTTTTGATCGCAGATGAGCCCACGACCGCTTTGGATGTGACGATTCAGGCCCAGATTCTAGAATTGCTCAGGGGGCTGCAGGAGCGCTTTGGGATGTCCATCTTGCTCATCACGCACGACCTGGGCGTCGTTGCTGAGATGGCGCATGACGTGGCCATCATGTACGCAGGCCAGATCGTTGAGAGCGCCACAGTGAACGAGGTTTTTAAGAATCCCCGCATGCCTTATACGCAGGGGCTTTTGAGGAGCGTGCCTCGCTTGAGCGCCGGAGGAGAGCGCAGGGGCCGCAGGCTCGAATCCATTCCGGGCATCGTTCCTAATTTATTGGATCTTCCGCGCGGTTGCCGTTTTCAGGACCGTTGTCGCCACGTTGAGGACAAGTGCAAGCAAGCGCCCGTTGAGTTGAGGGGGATCGCCTGCCAGAATCCTGATCCCGCCAATGACGAGCATTCGATTCGCTGCGTGAGGGATATCGCCTTTGTGCAAGGAGATAGCCCGTGAGCGGCTCAGCAAGCGGCGAGACGCTGCTCAGCATCCAGGGCTTGACCAAGGAGTTTCCGATCAAAGGCGGTTGGTTCGGAAAAACCACGGGCGCCGTGCGAGCGGTCACCGATGTTTCGTTTGAGATCAAGCGCGGCGAGACTTTAGGTCTGGTGGGGGAGTCAGGCTGCGGCAAGTCTACGCTGGGTCGTTGCATCCTGAGGCTCATCGAGCCGACGGCTGGAAAGGTTTTGTATCGCGGCCAGGATGTCCTCAAGCTCTCGACCGCAGATATGCGGGCTTTGCGTCGCAAGATGCAGATTATTTTTCAGGATCCCTTCGCCTCGCTCAATCCGCGCATGACGGTCGAAGACACCTTGGGCGAGCCGATGGTCATTCACCGCTTGGCCAAAGGTCGCGTGGAGCGCATGGCGAAGATCGCCAAGCTCCTGGATCTTGTAGGGCTTCGCAAGGAGTCGGTGAGCAAGTATCCGCACGAGTTTTCGGGGGGCCAAAGACAGCGCATCTGTATCGCGCGAGCTCTGGCCGTTGAGCCTGAATTTATTGTTTGCGATGAGCCGGTCTCGGCATTGGACGTTTCGATTCAGGCTCAGATCGTCAATCTTCTGCAGGATCTCCAAAAGGAGCTCAAGCTTACCTATCTGTTTATCGCTCACGATCTTAAAGTCGTGGAGCACATCTCCGATCGCGTGGCCGTAATGTATCTGGGGCGGATCGTCGAGTCTGCCGATGCTGACGCGCTGTATCAGCATCCTAAGCACCCGTACACGCGAGCGCTCTTGTCCGCGATCCCGCAACTCGATCCGACGGTCAGAAAGCGCCGCGTTATCTTGGGCGGCGACCCTCCGTCTCCTTTGAATCCGCCCTCAGGCTGCGCTTTTCATCCTCGCTGTCCCAAAGCTCAGCCTAAATGCTCCGTAGAGAACCCTGTGGCGCAGGGTGCTGATGCGGCGCATGAGTTTCGCTGTTTTTTTCCTGACTAATTTTTCCCTTTCTTCAATTCATTCAATGACTTCGCCGATGAGTCCTTGAAGGAGTGTCTCCTTTGGGTGCGCGTGTACCCAGGAGAACACAAGAGGATGGAGTTTACTCAACGCAAGCTTCCGCGTTCGGAAGCCGCATCGTTGCGCCGCAGTTCGCTTGACAGCATCAAGCCGTATGCGCTGTTGCTCGCGCCGATGTACGTTTTCTTGCGCAAGAACTCAAAGTTCCTCGCCGTGAAGGGCCCGTTGGATTTCTTTTCGCCGCAAGAGCTCGAGAAGCTCAAGCAGTACGAGACGTTTTATGTTCCGCAGTTCATTTCGACGGTGCTTCCTTTTCGCGATGCTGCCAAGAGCGCGCGCCTCACGCTCTCGTGGCGCCCACAAATCCGTGCTGGCGAAGAAGGAAGTTACCCGGAAGTACCGCTGCCACCGGCGCCGTACGAAATCTCGGATGCGATTCTGCGCATTCTAGGGCCGCTGTGGGGCGCGGGAGGCGAGATCGAGCCTTTCTTTGTCACTGTTTTCGCTCATGAGGTTTGCGATCCGATGCCGCCGGAGCAGATGAAGGCGGCGCGCGACTTGGATGTCTTTAAGTTCGAGGACTGCTTGTTCTTGGCCGGTTGGTCGGTGTTCCTAGCCCTGCATCTCGGCATCTGCGACGTAGGGACGATTTCCAAACTCAGGCTCCAGATCTTCGCGCAGGAATTCCCGCAGTGCTTTTCGATGGCAGAGCTTGGGCCGATGTCGGCTGAGGGGCGAGACATCGTTGATTTCGCCCGTGCGAGCTTGCCCGCGACTACAGGCAGGATCCGAGTGCCGGAGCTCTTAAATCAGCCAGGTAGGCTCTCGCAGAAACTCAACGCGCGCTTTGAGCGTATCTTCAAGGACTTCATCCGCAAGGATAGGCCGGCCGCCACGATCTTCGGCCAGAAAGGACTCATCACGGATGCGGCAGCTGGGTAAAGCGGCCCCTCGGTCGCTCCAGAGCTTCGGTGTTGCAGGGGTCCTCCAAGAGGAGGCGCTCGTCTTTTACAACACCCTCTTTAACACCCGGAATTTGGGCCGTGTGATCGATCTATTTGCGGCGCGCTTGCAAAAAACCAAGCTCGATGAGCTCAAGCTGAGGCAAATCCTCACGCTTGAAGTATTCGAGGCCTATCGCGCCCAGATCGGCGAGGCGGTAAAACGCAAGCAAGATGAGTTGCGCAAGGCGGCTGAAAAAGCAGCGGCCGAGGGCAAAGCCTTTGAGCCTAAGGAAGAAGAAGATCGCCTCGATGACCCGATCACTCTTGAGTGCGGGATCGACGACGAGAAGCTAGCGATCGGCGTATCGATGACGCTTCCTAATTCCTTTGTCTTTGACCCCAGAGGTCTCGAGCGCGCTACGCATAGCAAGGCATCCGAAGATCCCCTGGCTCGCATTCTGATTCAGCTTCAGGATCACGCCGATCGCCTCGTCATTCGATTCCAGGCGCCAACGCGCAGGCTTGAGATCATCAGCTTGCTCGCTCTGCCTGATCAAGTCGATGCATCACAGCTTGCCGGAAAAGATCTGGCTACTTTCGTGGATGTCCCACCGGCAGTCCAAGAGGAAGCCGCAGGTCGAAAGTACGAGGAGCTCGGAGATTCGGATTACGCCAAGCTTCTGGCTTCGGATACGCGACTGAAGGGTGCCAAGAAAAAAGGCGCCGCAGGCTCCGCGATCGCAGCGAAGATGGCCGAGTTCGCCGATGGCGATAGCCGCGTGACTGCCGGTCCAGGCGAAGATGACGAAGCAGTTAAACTTCGCGCCCTTGAGCAAGCTCCTGAAGGATCGGAGAGCGTGGAGGGGGACGAGGACGAGGCGGGTTCGAACACCACGGTCAAAGGCAAGAAGGGCAAAGGCGCCGACAAGAGCTCGATTACTTTTGAGGGTGGCGAGGAAGAGGACGGCGACGACACCGAAACGACCGTCGAGAGCGACTCGGTCGCGCGCTCCGTGAAGAAGAAGAGCGTCAAGGGCAAGCAGCAAATCGAAGAAGACGTCGAGACCGAAGTGGAGTCCGACAAGATCAAGAAGGCCGGAAACAAGATCACGTTTAAGGGAGGCGACGAGGAGGAGGAAGAAGAAGAGGAAGAGCTTCGAATCGCCGGCGGCGCCGTTAAGAAGAAAAAAGTTAAAAAGATCAAATTCGTCGAAGGCAAGGAAATCGAGGAAGAGGAAGAAGAAGAGATTGTAGTCGAAGGCCAGGCCAAGAAAAAAGAAAGAGAACAGGTCATCACCTTTGCGGCTGATGAAATAGAGGAAGAGGCTGAAGGAGAGGGCGGCGGAAAGAAGATCATTCGACGCCGCCGCGTCAGCCAAAGTGGAACTGAGGGCGACGACACGGTCGAGGAAATCGTTGAAGCAGTTCCCGCAGCCAAGCGCCTTCGCAAGCTCATTCGCCGCGTTTGGCCCTTTGGAGACAAAGAAGAAGAAGGCAGTGAGGATCAAGAAGTCCAGGGCGGTGAAGGGGAAGTCCGCCGATTCAAGAGCGAGAAAAAAGACCAATACGACAATACGAAGATCGTCTTTAAGGCTGATAAGAAAGACGAGAAGAAAGAAAAAGACTACACCCTGAAGTCCTCAACTGAGGAAGAAGGTAAGGACGAAAAGGACGGCAAGAAGGAGGGGGCCAAAGGCGACGGACCTCAGGCCCTCTCAGCAGAGAAAGACGGTTCAGAGGGATCGTCGGAAGACGGCGAAAAGAGCGCAGAAGAAAAAGAAAAGGACGGCGACTCGCAGTCCAAAGAAGATGGAGAGGATACTGAGGACATCGTCGAGGACCTCAAGGAACAGGTCCTCAATAAGACGGTCGATAAGATTCAAAAAGAAGCCATGGAGCTCAAAAAGGTCGTTAAGGACGAGAAGACCAAGCGCTGGGTCGATAACCTTACCCGTGACCTGATCGCCGAGAAATCCAATTTGAGAGATACCGCCAAGCGCATCAGCCAATCCGTGCGCCAAAAGGAACTCGAATTTAAGAACAAGTCCTCGCAGCTCGAAGAAAAGATCCGCAAGAGCGACGAAGCGCTGGCACAGAAGTCCACGGCCCTGAACCGCGCTCGCGAACAGCTCGCACAGATGACCCGAAGCATCGACCGCATGAAGCAGGCCGCTCAAGACGCCGGCGAAGTAGCCACGCTCAAGCAGAAGTACCAACTTTCGCAGAAGGTGCTGCAATCCTCGAAGGAAGAAAACCTGCAGCTGCAGCAAAAGCTCGACGACGCTCGCGCCCAGGTCAACAAACTGCAAGTCTCGGGCGGCAACCGCGGGCCATCCCAAACGGAGTATGCAGTGCTTCAGAATAAGTACGAGCGCACGTTCAAGCAAGTGGACGACATGAAGCGCATCAACCAACAGCTTACTGCCCAGCTAGCAGATCGCAGGAGCCTGGGCGCGAGTCAGAACACCGACGAGATAAAGAAGAAGCTCGAGATCTCCACCAGGCAGTTCGCCGTTTCGAAGAAAGAGAACGAACTGCTGCAAGTCCGCATCGCGCGTATGCAAAAGGATGAGCGCTTTACCAAAGCCGAGCTCCTCAGGCTTCAGGAAGCCCTTAAGGTCGCTCAGCAAGAGGCTAGCTTGGCTAAGGCCAGCGCCCGCATCAACCTAGGCAGGGCAGAGGCGAGCGCCTCGGCAGCCAATCCCACGGGTATGGGTGTACCGCCTAAAAAGCCCGGGTTCCCGGGAGGGGGTTCGTCTGGGACCTCAGGTGGTGGGACTAAGGGCGGCGGATCTACGGCTGCCTAAGGCTCTTGCCCTGAGCCCCCGAATCTCGTAATAAGGACCGACTGCTCGCGTGGTGGAATTGGTAGACACGCTGGTCTTAGGAACCAGTGTCGAAAGACGTAACGGTTCGAGTCCGTTCGCGAGCACCAAAAAAATTTCGGGCTATGGGTCTTCCGAAAGGCAAACGACCCATAGCCCGAAATTTTTTTGAGCGGGTGAGGCGGACGAGAACGAGAATTTCCGACTGCGGACAAACTCTCCGCTGGAGAGTTTGGCGCAGTAAGCCGTGCACGACGCACGGCTTAGGAAATTGTCCACGCCGGGCTTCCTCACGTTTCCCTACGCCTCCGAGACAGCCCGCTGGGCTGACACACTCCTCGGGCTCCTGCCCTCGGAGGGATGCTAGCGATCCGAAGGCCGAGTTCGGCTCTCACGAGTCCCTCCCCTATATAAGGATGGCGAGAGCCGCCCTACTCACCTTGCTGCAAGATCCCGAATTCGGAGTCCAGGTGTTTCTTCATCGCTCGAAGGTCGGAGGCATAGCTTCGCAGCGCGGCGGAATAGGCCACTCGCAAGTTGGAGTCGTAGCGACCCACAAGAGCAAGATCTCCTTCGATTTCGTCGCTTAAAGCAACCCCATAGCTGAGCCTGAAAACCATCTTATCGATGAGCGCAGCCAAGAATCGATCTCGGGCCTGCTCGATCTGTTTTTGGTCCTTGGAAGTCTTATAAAGAGTCAGCAACCTGATCTTGGCGTCCGAATACTCACGAACACGTTCGGTAGCCATTTCGTTCCAGAGTTTTCCGGTTCTGGGGTCCATCTTCTTGAGGTAGTCGGCGCCAATAGCATCTTCCAAGATGGCGGATACGGGCTCAAGCTGCATTTCCCAGGTCTCTTCGGAGTTCCCGTCAGCGAGTTCCTCGAGCATTCTGATTGCTTCGTCGATCTGTTCGCGAGCTTGTTTCCAAAGCTTGCGCTTCTTTTCCTTTTCGTCCTTCTGTTGTTTGTCGTCGTAAAATTTATAGATACCCAGTGCGACAAGGGTAAGCAGTTGGCTTGCGGCCCATTTCTTGGACCGATCCGCCCAAAATTTCTTGGTCTTTACAATGAACTCTCGCGCCGCCTGCTTGGTGGCTGATCCCTCGAGGGCGGTGTATTTTCCGTCGGCGATCGCCGGACCTAATGTCGGCTCAAGAAGTTTGTTGAGCTCAGCCAGCTCGGGAGAGCGCTCTGCCAGCTGCTCAGGAGTGAGCTTGGAGTATTCGAGCGGGACTTTGACCTCGACCACGTCTTTTGCGATTCGGTTTTTTACGACATAGGGAGTGGCGGGATCCCGGCTTTGAACGCCTTTGTCGAAGACGACCTGCACGTCGATCCCTGGACCATCGGGCCGGGTCTTGTCAGGCAGTGTGAGGCGGTAGGCTTTACGCTGGTACTGGATATTGAGGTAAGGATCTAGGGTCGAGTTTTCTTTGGCGCCTCGCTGGCTCTTTTCGAGATGAATCCTGCCGATGACATTGATCAGCTCGTTGACCACGTCGGGGGGCGCGCCGCCGAGTTTTGGGCCTTTCTCCGCGTTCAATGCCAAGGCCCGCGCTCGAATCTTAGGTGCGTTTTGGGTGAAGGACTCCGCGTTTTTTAATAGAAGTGCGATGTCACCATTGTTCATCAGCACGCTGGCTTTGTATTTTACGCCCGACTCGGTCGGATGATCTGCCTTGAGCTCAACCTTGGAAATCTCGTCGTAAAAGCCGCTCGGTTCGATGAAGTCGTTTGTTCCTGCTACCCGTGTTCCATAGTGACGAATGCGCAGCTTGGCGCTGAGCATCTTTCCGTCGGGTCCTGGGTACTTCATGACCGTAGAGTAATCGCTGCTCGTGATATTGACGCGTCCCTCGGGAATCGGATCTCTCTGGGTTAAGTACTGTCCAAACTTGCTCTTGATTAGCTCCTCAAAGGAGTCAGCTTTAAGCGCAGTGACATGCCATTTCTGCTCTTCGCGCAGATCAGTGGTGGACTCGCTTTTTTGCAGGATTTCGATGAGATGGGAGTGAAGCCCGCATTTGAGCTTCAAGACACCGGCAAACGACGGCGTGGCAAGCAGCAAGCTTGCCAGCGCCACTCCGACGCTCCATTTGACTATCCAGCGAGACACTTCGCGCCTCATCAAATCCTTTTCGTCTAATGACGGGCGTTCATTAAAAAATGGGCAAAAAAATGCCTAAAGATTTCAGGCCTAGCTCCGATAAAATAGGCATGAAAATTAAAAATCTCGTTCTTTTCATGATCGTTTCATTGGTTTCTTCAGTCGCCGTGGCCGGTGGTAATCCCGAAGACCGCGTTCTAGACAACAAGAAGAAAGCAGATCTGGAGATCATCGCAGCATTGGCTAAGACCGTGCGCATGACGGGCGAACACACCGTTGGCAACAACGACGCTGTTTACCAATCGATCAAGGCGAGCAACGAAAAGCGCGTCAAAGCTTGCGACGGCGGCACCTGCTACAAAGTGAAATTCAAGGACGGCACCAAGAAGCACAAGGGCGAAACCTGGGAATGCTACGGCTACACAAAGCCAGCTGCACCTCGCACCTTCGTGCTCACGTACTGCAACGAAGATGGCAAGGACGACAAGTCCAAGGCTGACTTCAAGCTCTACAAGGGTGTTTCTGTTAGCCTCGATGCTCCTAAAGACGGCGCTGCAGGCAAGTCCAGCACCACTCACGCTGAATAAGTTAGTCAGGAGAGCCACATGAAAAAGGAATCCTTCTTAGGTTCCACTTTCATCCTGGCTCTCCTGCTCGTTTTTTCGAGCCAGGCCTGGGCCGGAAAGAAACCCAAAGATCGAGATCTGGACGCCGCCGACACCGCTGACAAGGCTGTGATGGATGGTCTCCGGCACCTCGTAACAGCCGCAGGCCACAAGATCGGCCGCGAGGTCAAGTTCGAAGAGATCGCTCTGACGAAAAAACGAAAGAAGGACGTCGATGACGCCTTCTTACCTTGCAAAGACAACCCTTGCTACAAACTCAAATTTGAAGATTCTGGAAAAGCGGATGCGGTTTGGGAGTGCTACGCAATCTATCCTTCGAGCACAGCTAAAACCAAAACGCTGAGCTTGTTCCTTTGTAAAGAAGATGCCAAAGCGAGCGCATTCAATGTGCATCGCGAATACAACAAGCAGAAGTATATCGGCAGCGTTAACCTCAAAGAGTCGCTCACCAAGCGGGTGAAGGAAGCTGACGAGTCGAAGGACGAGGATGATAAGGACTCTAAGGGTAGCAAGGGCAGCAAAGATGCCGGCACCGATACGAAGAAAAAGGGCTCCGCTACCGGAGACGCCGAATAGGCCCTGTCCGCTCAGACACATTCCACGGTCTATCAACTGACTAGTTTTTATACAGGGCTATTGAATATTCCCCTGTATTTGTAGCCGTTTAATCCAACAAACCCTGGCACCGAACTTGAAATGTAACGGGCATGAGAGAGGTGCCTGGTATGCTCGCGCGTCGTATTGCCTTGGGCTTTGCTTGCCTGGGCGTTGCGCTATTGGGCTTCCTACCCAGTGCCCAGGCTCAAAGCTTCGAATCCGACGCTCAGGTCGAAACGGCAGTCCGTTACCTCATTGAGTCCGATATCGACCTCAAAGGGGAGTCCGGTAAGGCCTTCGTCCAGGCTCTTTCTAAGGGCTCCGTTCAACCGAGGGTACTTAAGGTTGCCGAGGCCATCTTAGTTGAGGTTCCTAAGCAAGCCGACGCGGATTCCATCACCAAAAAGCTGAAGCGCCTCAACGAGATCATGGATCTCACGGTCGCCGCTGAGGATTGGATCCCTTTCCTCGAGAAGCTTGCCGCTTACGAGGTGACTCGCGAGCGCATGCTGGATAAGACGTTCTTTGGCAACTTTGATTCCAAGGAGCGGTGGCAGTACTTCAATATCGCAAGGCGGAATGCTTGCGATCACCTCCGCGAGCTCGGTCAAAACAGACTTTATAGCAGGGACAAGGTCGTTGCAGCGCTTCGTCGCCTTCACAACAAGACGAGAGATAACGGTGGGGAGTATGTTTGCGGTCAGAGCACTCCCGATAAGAATCCAAAACCCTCTTCGCAGCTTGCGCGCCTAGGCGATGCAAGCCTTCTGAACGAAACGGATGAAGCTAAGTTCTCTCGCTCCGAGAAGATGGAGTTCATCGGCGCCTTTGACGTCAATAAGCTTGGCGAAAAAGAGATGACCTCCTACTTAGCCCAACTGACTCGCCTGGCAGAAGTCAAAGAGTACGATCTCGTGGCTAACGGTATTTTGGGTCTCGCATCGAGGCCCAAATGGACCAAGGACCCCAAGAAGGTCGATGCCTTCGGTTCGTTCATGAATGGGTTGAGCACTGACGCGCTGGAGGCGATGGGGAAATCTCCCAAGCTCGCAGGTCAAGCAGATGTCACTTCTTCGCTATTGGTAATCTTCAAAGACCCGAAGATCGTCAAGGAAGCGATTAAGAATGTTCTAGCTACTAAGAACCCTCAAGAGAAGCTTCGCCGCGCTTTCCTCACTCTTCCTACCGATGTACCTTTCAATATTCTGTATCAGTACTCCAACGAAGAGCTCGAAGAGCTTGCGAGCTCGTTCCTTCCTCACTACTCGGCGCTATACAAAGAAAGCAAGACTCCCGGAAGCACGCCGTATTTCTCGGCTCTGCAGAACGTGGACCAGGCTCTCGTAAGGCGCGGAAACCTCTACTTGGTCGCAGGCGAGGTCAACTCGCCTAAGAAAGACTTCGAGATCATCAAATCGATTTTCTTGAGTCGCTTGGATTTTCCCGACACTCCCGAGGTCAATGCCAAGGCCCTGACTTTGCTCAAGCAGCTTCTCAAGAGCGATGACAAGCGCTTAACTGAGCAAGTAGCGGCTGAAGTCATGAATTTGAAGGTTCCCTGGCTATCGCGCACTCAAGAGGGGTCTTTTTTTCAAGCCGAACTCATTTCGCACTCGATGGATTCAAACAGGCTTTTAGCGGAGTTTGCCAGCCAGAACACCGTCAACTCTTGGCTAGCCCTAGCTAAGCTCAACTATGTGAACAATGACAAAACGGACTACGAGACCCTTCGCATGCGAGAGGACCTCTTCTCGGCCCTGGATACCGCTTTTCAGCCCAACAAAAAGAACGGGAATAGGGCTCCGACTCCCCCTCAGTTTCCATCGGTCAACTCTCAAGAAGACAGAAAAACCCAGCGCCTGCTCAGAACCCTCATCACGATGAACTCCACGCGGAATAACAGGCGTCCGGTAAGTATCTACACTGCGGTCCTGCAGGGGCCCCAAGCTACGATGGACGACATTAATCTGGTCACCTCAGCTGCGGGAGGCCAGATCAATAGTGGCATGGGGTGGGGTTGGGGTTTTGGCTCACAGATTTCGAAGATTCTCGAAGAAGACGGCAAGAGAAACAAAGACCTCGGTGCAATCGCCGTTTTGCAGCGGGCGATCAACAATCCCGAGCTCCAAAAGAACCAAGGGCGCGGTTACGCCATTGAGAATGCACTTCCCCAGATCGCTAACCAGAAGGGGTTTCTTGCCTTCGGGGAGGAAGGACGGAATATCGGTTCTCCTCCATTCGGGAGGTTTGAGGATGCGACCTCAGTGCTCGTCGCTCGCGAGTATGCGAGAAATCAGACATTGCAGGGTGAGAGAGACACCTCGATCGTCGGTACATCCGATGGCGATTTCGTGGAGCAGATCCGTAAGCGGGCGGAGCATATCGCTGGCCGCGACAGCGGTTCGACTGGCGTTCCGCCGATTGACCACGGTTTCTTGGCGGTTCGCGAAGAGATCCACAACGATTTTTCTCCTGCCGTTCTTCCTAAGGTCGAGCAGTATCTAGCCAATGCCCGCGTCAAGCCGCTGTCGAATGCCACCCTCCAAAAGCAGCTGATCACCGAGTTAGAGGTTTTGTGCCGCGATCTTCGCAAAGCACTTTACGGAAAAGAGCACTGGGGCCCCAAAGTGGTCGATCCCGTGCTGCGCAAAGCTCAAGTGGCAGCGCTTATCAAAGACCCTCAACCCGTGGAAAAGCTCAAGCCTCTAGGCATTCAGCTCGCTGAGTTCAAGAAGCTCACGGACGATCAGCTCGCTAGGGAGCGGAAGCTTCGTGATTCCTTTGCGCGAGGCTTTTCGGATGGTTTTGCAATCTCGCAAGCGACTCAACTCTCTCGGGATCTCAACGCAGGCCTCGCTCAGCTTTTTATCGAAGCCGGGAAGATTAAGAACACTCCTGGAGCTGAGAACAGCGTGGCTTTCGCACATAGCTTGGTGGACGGGCTTGAGGCCGAGGGCCTTTTGACGCCCAAGCAAAACCAGGAATTCCAAAAGACTCTCACCAGTATTGAGGCGGACCAGAAGAAGGGAATCTTTAAGCGCCCCGAATACAGGAAGTTCATTAAGTACATCTTTGGCGTAGCTCAAGGCGAGTTTGAGAAGGTGTACATGCCCGGAATGAAGCGGCTGAGCCGTCTTTTTCCTGGCGCCTATGATTACGAACAAACCTTTGTGCGCCAAAGCTTGATGCTTCGCATGAGCCAGCTCATCGAAAACCTGGGTAAAACCGAAGCTCGCGTGCCTTACGAGGCCATGAGCCAAGCGACTTGCATCGGAACCCTGCAAATCGTGAATGACCAACGCGAGTTGGAGAAGATCCAAGCGATTCAATCCATTCTTGTGCTGGGTCCTGGCGTGGATCCCGGCAAGACGCCGTTCGAGGGCGTTCTCACCGACGACGAGATGACCGAAGGATCGCATACGGTCGTGCTATGCCGAAACACGGATAAGGCGTGCGCTCAAGCAGTGGGCGCTTCTAAGGCCAAAGATATCCAAGCGCTCGTCGGGAAGACCGTGAGCCTCACCGTGGGTGCGGATAAGTTTGAGATCAAGGCAGCAGACGCTGCAGCGATTCAAGCCAAGGCTTCAGGCAAATCAACAGGTCCTAAGATCCAGCTCAAGGCGGATTACTCGCTTCGCAGCGTGACCTCGCTGCGTGATCAGTCGCCAAACGCCGAGCAGGTCGGCACAAAAGCGGCCAACTACGGTCTCTTGTATAGGACACTGGGCTCCGATCATGTGCACGAGGGAGCTGCCATTCCCTTTGAATGGTACAACTCGGTCATCACGAACAGCGGTGTGCAAAAGCTCATCGATTCGACCTTCAGTAGCTCTGCGATCCAGGACGCAACATGGCGCAAGACTCAGCTCGAAAAAATCCGTCAGACGATCCTAAATATTGAAATCCCCGAGAGGAAGCTTGAGGAGATCCGAGATCAGATGCTTGAGATTCAAAGTCGCTCGTCTAAAGACGGCGGCAAGAAAATCACCAAGTTCCGGATGCGCAGCTCCTCGAACTCCGAGGACCTGGGTTGGTTTAGCGGCGCGGGCCTTTATGAGTCCGTGCAGGTCAATTTGGATAAGCCCGATACGATCGAGCGAGGCCTTAAGGAAGTCTGGGCTTCGCTGTTCACCGAAACGGCTTACGCAGGTCGCGAGATCGCCAATATCGATCATGCGACGGCTCGCATGGGCGTGCTCATGCACCCGAGTTACAATGAAGAGGCAAACGGCGTGATTCTGACTCGCGCGCTCTCAAAGGACCCAAAAGCCCGCGAGGCAGCGATGCGCGTGAGCGTCAACTTCGACAATCTTTCGGTGACCAACCCTGAGAAGAATGCGCTGCCTGAGGTGCTTAAGGTCTCGCTCGAAGGCCCGGACCGAGTGGAAGTGCTCAAGAAGAGCAACGTCAAAGCGAGTCGTGAACGAGTGCTTACCGAAGCTCAGATCAAGCAGCTCAGAACTTTGGTCAAGAAGATCGAGCCGCTCTTCCCGGATCAGCCTTTGGACTTTGAGTTCAAGATCGTTGACGACGTCGTGATGATCAAGCAGGTCCGACCTTACGTACCCAAGTAACTATTGAGATCCCATCCCTTTGAGGATGATGAGCGAGAGTTCGACGTTATTGAGCGTAGGCGCCATGAAACCCGTCGCGCCGATCGCAGCCAAGGCACTCACCCCTAACTTGATTTTGAACTCAGGGCTCGTGATGGCCGAAGGACGAATGGGACGCTTGGCTTGAGAGAGAGCTGTCTCCCACATGCCTTTGCTATTGGCTCGGATGTCGATCGAAAGTGGCATGAGACCCGGGGAGGCCTCACTGCGCTTGGGGCCGCCGTAAGCGGGCTGGTTGTACTCAGGCCAGTTCTGAAATGTGTTGGCCCATACGCGCCCGATGACGCGGCTTTCGCGACCCGACTCGTCTTCGAGAGTGCCTAGGTAATCTACTCCCCAAGATCGATCCTGGCCTTCGGAGTGGTGAGGAACGTCATGGATGTAATTTCCGATCGCATCGCGAACGGCTGGAGCATTCCTGAGGTTGCGGCCCATAGGGCGGCAGTGGATGGACCAGTCGTCGCTTGAGCCTCGCTCGCTTCCTGCACAGGAGTAAAAGATTTGCTGGTCAAAGAGCTCGGGGAATTTCTCAGCACTTGGGTAAAGCGCGGAGAGGCGATTTTCGATGGTGGAGCTTTGATTGAGATTTTCGCGGATCCAGTAACCAAGGAACGGAGTGTCCAGGTCGCGCGCACCTCCTGAGATCTCGGTATCCTCATCGGCAAGCTTCGCTTCGCGCGTCGTGTAGCCTTGCTCTTCGGTGGTCCAGGCCGTGGATGCGTCGATAAAAGCGCGGCGGTAGATCGAGCACTGGGTGACTTCGACAGGCTTGCCTGCGATTGATGCGATGGAGACGACCACGGGCTTGTTGTTGAGTCCACGGATCACACGGATGCGCTCGACAAAGAAATGTTCGATGAGCGCGGGATTAGCTGCGAGCCATTTGACCTTCTCGTCACGTGTTGCCGAGACCGAGCGTGTGCACTGGGCCAGTGAGGGGGTCATGCTTTGAGCGAGTGCAGCTGCGCTTTGGGCTTGGGAGCCGGTCTTAGTCCAATCAGGTGCGCTTTGAGCGATGCTAGCAATCGTTTCGAAGCTGGGCTCCCAATCCGCCGCTACGACCTGGGAGGCGGCGCATGCGATGGCAAGGGTAAGGCAGCGGGCAAAAGCATTTCGGCTCATCATGGGCCGGGGTCTTATAATAACTGATCTTTATTGTCAATTAATGTATGCGGAAGCCCTAAAGCCTAAACCCCGTGCCCAGGGCGAACTGGTAGTTCGAAAAGTCTTTTAGGAACAAGTACGAAGCCCGTGCCGTGACAAAGATCCGGTCGCTCGCCGGTATCGGCTGGACGTCAAAGCCCGCCGAAGCCCGGAAGGCGGGTCTGACGAGCAAGGTGTCGGGAGTCCGTTCCTGTCCTGAGGACTGATAGTAAGGAGAAAGAACGATCAGACTCAAGCCCGCCTCGGCTTCGGCCCAAGGCCGAAAAAACGACTGACCAAACAAAGAGGTGGGTTGTACGCGTGCAGTCCACATCACGGGAAACGGATAAGCGCTGACGGCGTCTCCAGGTAGATCCTTGCTTCTGGCCTCGGAGTCCATGCCCGCGATGGATGCGTAAATCGGAATGCGCAAACCCGTGGACAGAAACTCGATGAGATTGCGCCGAATCGCGATGTCGATCCCAAAATCTGCCGATAGCCCGCGAACCGTGTCGGAGTTCACCTTGTAGGTGTTCTCGTTGTAATTGCCCAAGAGGTTGGCGTTCACCTCGAAGCTCCAATTCTTATACAAGGGCGTCGGTGCTGCCTCAGAGGCGCTCATCGTGGCCGTATTCTCGTTAGCCCAAGCTGAGTGGGTTGTGATCAGCGCTGCTAAAGTAAGGATGCCTGCTAAGTTTTTCATGATTTCCCCCGTTGCGCGTTTCATTCAAGTTTAGGGAGCATGTTCTTGCTTTGCAAGGTGAGCAATTCGCCTTATTTGAAAGAGATGAAGATCTGCTGCGCTGTGGCGTTTCTTTTCTTTTCTTGGTCCGCGTCTGCTGCCGACGCGCGCCAGGTGCTCGACAAACTCCGCTCGCTCGAGGGTTGGAAAGAAATCGAGAAAACCGATGACGGCATTACTTCGTATTCCAAGCCCGAGCCTGGCTCTCAGCTCATGGGGTTCAAGGGCACGGCGTTGGTCCCGGCACCGCTCGAAAAAATGGTCTCCATCACCTTAGATCGCGAGCGGGCCTCCGAATGGATGGATAACCTGCTTGAATCGCGCACGGTGCGAGGCAGCTTTCCGGCGCAGTACATTCTTTACGATCACATCCATACTTCGCCCGTGACTCAGGATCGCGATTTCGTGACCAAGGTCATCACTTTGTTTGAGCCTAAGGACAAAGCGGTGATCTCCGTTTTCGAAGAGACCCAAGACGAGGACGCTCCCGTGCGCAAACACGTGCGTGGTTCGCTAGGCGGCAGCATTACGGCGCTCGTGTCAGCCGAAGGTGGAAAATCCACGCTCGTTTGGATGGACGTGCACGCTGACCCAAGGGGAAGCATTGCCGCGTGGATGGTCAACGCGACTCAAAGTGGCTTTGCGCGAAACACGATCCGCGGAATGCGCAAGCAAGCGGCTAAAGCGAACGTGGAAATTCACGCCGCTGCCAAGGATCTCTTCAAAAAACGTTAGTCGTGGTCGTGGCCTTCGCTGCCGTGGCTGTGCTCGTGCGAGTGGTCATGCGAAACGCCGTCGAATTGATCATGGCAGCCGTGCATGGTGCTCTCGCGCAAGTCGCCCTGGCCGCCAATTCGGATGCGCGGCGGCTGGCGCGTGGCTCCTGTGGCTCCACAGTGAGGGCAGGTGCCTGCTTCGGGGTCCTGCATCCCACGCGAGTCCGTAAGCTGCTCGAAAGCGCGTTTGCATTGGTTGCAGGTGAAATCAAAAAGAGGCATTCAGCGTGTCCCCCATCATTAGAATAGCATGGGTTTTTGGCTGTTGTTGCCCCCGGGCGAAAGCCCTGTTATCACGAGGCCTTGGTGACCCCGTAGCTCAGCTGGATAGAGCAGGTGCCTTCTAAGCATCAGGTCGGAGGTTCGAGTCCTCTCGGGGTCGCCACTTCTGCGCCAGCAGAAGTGGCGACAATAGGATCATCCGATCGCATCGCGATCGGTACTTTGCGAGAGGCTGCGAGGCAGGAGCCGAGCAGTGAGATCGTCCAGTGGACGAGCCCGGAGTAGGATGCGTAGGGCAACCGAAGAAAGGCGGAACCCGAGTCCTCGGTAGCGAGTCCTTCGTTTTGCATTCTCGCGGCAGATCAGGTATTGCCGCAATGTGTCATTATCTTCATCGTTGTCCGGCATAGCACTCTTGTTGTTTCTCTCTATTGGTTCAGCCCTCGGGGCGGTTGATCCCAAATGCGTGAAGGTACTGAGCGAATCCCAAAATCGATCTCTCACTAAGTTGCGACTTCAGTTGGACGACACGCGCGAGTATTTAGATTGGAACGAGTCCAAGAACCTTTTTAAGCGCAGAATCGCTCAGCCCAATCAAGCGCAGCGCACGGAGCTTGAGAGTCGATCTCTTGAGCTCTGGGCCAAACACACCCTAAGCAAGCTAAAGGACCCTCTGATTTTAGGACGAATGCTGTTTCACGCAGCAGACCTCAGCGATCCTCTGGGTCGAGTGCTTGCCGCGGCTCTCGAGCGCGAAGCTCGGCAAATGCCGGGCACGCCGAGCGAAGTTTCGCAGCTTTATCGTGCTGCCCTCCAAGATGAGCGATTGCTTCTTATTGCCATGGACCAAGCAGAAGAAAGCGGTGTGGGTGCTGCCTTCAGTGTGGTCGCGCGAGTTGGAGTGGGGATTTTGCACGATCCTCAGCTTTCTCCTGCGCTCAAAGCTCAACTCATTTTTGAGCAGATGGGAACCGCGAGTTGGGAAGGGGTCCGACCGTTGCAGTACGTTTCGAAATCCCAACGCGATGAAGTAGGGCGGCTCCTTCGTCAGAGACTTCCTCTGATGAAAGTTTATGAGCAGATGGCGAAAAATGCGGGGATTTTGGATTTCCCGATCGATCTTGCTGTCGCGGAGAGCTTACGAGCAGTCCAAATACCCGAAGCGAGGCACCAGTTTTTCGAAACTCACGTGACCAATCTTCTTTATGCAGCGAGTGGGGAGTTTCCGAATGACCTGCTCATTCGCTACAGCAACGGCGAGCTCCGCGGGAGTTCGATCGAAAAGGAACTTAAGGCTCGTTTCGGGCTGATCTTCAATCCCCAAGTAAAGCGAATCACCTACGACGAAGCCAAGCAGCAAGTCCTAGACAACCCCAACAGCGCGGTGGTCAATGTGAACGCCTTCAGCGATGTGCCTCAGTTCATCGAAAAATGGAACGTCGCTGCCGCGCAAGTCGGATTTAAGGGACATGTGCGTTTGCCTACTCGTGAGGAGTACATGGTGGCCACGCGCGCAGGTACTCAAACCAACTTTTTTTGGGGCAACAGTGAAGAGCAAGCTCCACGTTATGCTGTTTTCGGAATCAGGAGTTTCGACCCCAAAAAGCTACGCGTGGCTACGTTGCGAAGCAATCCTCTTGGCCTGAAAGACATCGTTGGGATCGCGCGACAATGGGCAAGCACCGTTGTGGATTCTTCTTCTGGGACGAGCAACGCTCTTCATGGTGGCAGCTGGGTTTGGCACGCATCGCACCTGAGCTCTACGATCACCGATAGCTATAGCTCTAGCCGTCGATCCGATACCTTTAGCTTTCGCCTCGCGGTGGAGCCTTAAGGGCGAAATTCGCACGAACTCGCCCAAACTTTTCAGCTTAGGAGAGTTCGTGCGTCCCAGGGGGGGGGGGGACTTATCAGCGTGGGGGAAAACTTGTCTCAGGGTTTCTTAATGGAGCGAATCAAGTTGAGATACACCTCGGGCTTCGTTCCCAGTTCATTGGCTAACGCGGCAGCTAACTCTTTGCGTAGGTCGTAGGGTTTGGTTCCCATGACCTCGTGGCTACTAAGAGAAAGAGTTGTTTCGCCGTAGTCGGACTCTCTATCGGTGATCCGAACAAGGTCCTTCCAAGCAGGAGACCTCAGCAAAGACTGAGCTTGAGCGGCCAAAGCGTCTGGTACCGTGAACCTGATCTCTCCGCTAGTTACGGCAACGGAGTCGGGCATGTAGTCCAAGCCTTGAGCGTAGAAATCGATGATGCCTGCCGCATACATCGCTTTGATTCCTGCGTGAGCCTTCGCCTCAGAACGGCCACTGTCGAGCTCAATGAGTACGAGACCTTTGCCGGCAAGTACCGAGGCCATGGCGCCCGATTGCCTTGTGCCGATGGTCGCCAAGCGCAGGTTAAAATCAGTTTCCTTTCCTGGCAAAATTCGCACCGCACCGAGGGTGTGATTGATGGTGACGGTGGTCGTCGTAGAGACGTCCTCATAATCGTAAGTCGATCCGCCCGCTAGCAGCGCCCCGCAATGGCCGAGGGGGGCTGCGTATGCAGAGGAAAAATGCAGGAGGGTGCAGCCGGCAAAGAGAAGAGTTTTCAAACTTTGTTTCATGCCGCGCGGAATAGCATGGGTAGGTCCGTCAGAACAATGAGCGAGGGATTTTCCTGTTTCGCATTTTTAGAGGAACTCTTTCGGCCACTGGACTCTTGGCCCCTGGCTGGGGTAGTCATTTGGGCATGAAACTCAATTACGAAGAGCTCCTGGGTTCCGATGCCCGCTCCTTGCTCGAGCATCGCGCAAAAGTTTCCAAAGATAAGTTTTACCTTCCGAACAAAGATTGGGTTTCGCAGATCATGACCCAATCCGATCGCAGCCCTCGCGTGTTGCGTTCGCTCGAAAGCCTCATGCAAACCGGTCGCTTAGGCGGCACGGGCTACGTCTCGATTTTCCCGGTGGATCAGGGCATCGAGCACTCCGCGGGTGCTTCGTTCGCACCGAATCCTGAGTTTTTTGACGCCGAGAACATCGTCAAGTTTGCTTATGAAGCGGGCTGCAGCGGTGTGGCCTCTACTCTAGGCGTTCTGGGTCTCGTCGCGCGCAAGTACGCACACAAGATCCCGTTCGTGCTCAAGCTCAACCACAATGAGTTTTTGAGCTTCCCCAACAAGTTCGATCAATCGATGTTCGCTTCGGTCAAGCAGGCGTCCGATATGGGCGCGGTTGCCGTGGGTGCCACGGTTTACTTCGGTTCACCCGAAAGCGCGCGCCAGATCCGCGAAGTGAGCGAGGCGTTCCAGGCGGCGCACGAAATGGGGCTGGCCACGATCCTGTGGTGCTACACGCGCAACAACGGCTTTAAGGTCGATGGCGTGGATTACCACACCTCAGCTGACCTTACGGGACAGGCTAATCATTTAGGCGTGACGATCCAAGCGGACATCATCAAGCAAAAGCTTCCTACCAACAACGGCGGCTACAAGGCTACCAAGCACGGCAAGACGCACGACAAGGTCTACACGGAGCTCTCAAGCGACAACCCGATCGATCTGTGCCGCTACCAAGTGATGAACTGCTACATGGGCAAGATCGGTTTGATCAACTCAGGCGGCGAGAGCAAGGGCGCAGCTGATTTGGCTGATGCGGTTCGCACGGCCGTGATTAACAAGCGAGCAGGCGGAATGGGCCTGATCGCCGGCCGCAAGGCGTTTCAAAAGCCTTGGAAAGAAGGCCTGGCTCTGCTGGGCGCCATCCAAGACGTGTACTTGGACTCGAAAATCACGATCGCCTAGCTATTGCAAAGGCCGCGGATCGCCCGGAAACCCTGGCATCCAGTCATCGCCTTCGATCAAAACGGCCGCGTGCTCGTAGATCCTCTTGTGGCCGCCTACGATGTCGTAGTCGTGCCAGCGAGCCTCAAGCTCTGCCAGCGGAATGTAGGTGTAGGCTTGGGCGGTCGAGGGGTCCATGAAGTAGGCGCGCTCTTCATCTAAGCCCACTAAGACGACGTAGTGACCGGATTCCCATTCGGTGCGCCAGTTCGCGGGCGGCTTGCCGCTTTCGGGCCACGCCTGGATATCTAGAATCGCCGTCACACCGCGATCGAGTTGGCGGGCGAGCTCCTTTACGCTCAAGTGCTCTTGGAGCTTGGCTTTGAGCTTGTACTTGCGCGCGACCTTAGGAAGGTTCTGAAAGGCGGTTCCGTCTTTCTCTGTCGTTCCGAGTTCTGCCATCAGAGTAGATTCGGTATCGTCGAATTTTTTCCAGTAAGTCATCACGGACTGAAGCGCCGCGGCACCGCATGAATACTCAGTGGATTGGCGCGTGATCGGTACCTGAAGCCTGATCGGCGATTCGGCCGCCTGCAATGATGACGAAAAAAGAGCGATCCCTAAAAGAAGTACCTGGCGCATCAGATGTTCCCCCTAACGCTAGGAAGGTAATGCATGCTGCGGTAGAATCAAAGCTCCATGAACGTCGGGCTCAAAAACATCGAGCAAGCGCGTGATTACCTGGCGGGCATCTTGCCCGCCACGCCGTTGGTTCACAATCCGTGGCTTTCGGAAACCTTGGGCTGCGAGATCTATCTTAAGCTCGAGAATATGCAGCCCATCGGGTCATTCAAGATCCGTGGAGCGACTTACCGAATCTCGCAGCTTTCGGCGGCTGAGAAAAAGCGCGGTGTCATCGCAGCAAGCGCGGGCAACCACGCCCAGGGCGTCGCTTGGGGCTCGCGCCATGTCGGCACTCACGCGACGATCATCATGCCACGCAACGCGCCGCTGGTTAAGGTTCACAACACCCAGTCCCTCGGGGCCGAAGTGATTTTAGAGGGGGATACCTATGATGACGCGTGGGCCGCTGCTCAAGAGATGGCCGAAAAGAAGAAGCTTACCATCATCCCGGCTTTTGATGATCCCTTCATTGTCGCTGGGCAGGGAACGATCGGTCTGGAGATCTTAGAGCAGCTTCCGGATGCTGATTTCATCATCGGCTCTATCGGTGGCGGAGGGATGATGTCGGGCACCGGAATCGCCATCAAGGGATTGAAGCCCAAGACTCAGTTGATTGGAGTCCAGGCGCAGGGCGCTTCATCGATGACCCAATCGCTTCAAAAGGGCTCGGCCGTGAAGCTCGCGTCGGTTCAGACTTTTGCCGATGGGATCGCAGTGAAAAACGCCAGCGACCGGATGCGTGTTCTGCTCAAGGGCGTTTTGGATGATTGGCTTACGGTTCCAGATGACGCGATCGCGCGTGCTGTTTTGCTGCTGCTCGAAAAAGGCAAAATCGTCGCCGAAGGCTCAGCTGCTATCACTTTGGCTGCCTGCCAAGCCTTGCGCTCCAAGCTCAAGGGCAAGAAAGTCGTAGCTCTTATCAGCGGCGGCAACATCGACGTGAATCTCCTTTCGCGCATCATCGATCGCGCGCTCATCCAAGAGGGGCGCAGGGTGCGCGTCAACGTCTGGCTTCCGGATCGACCGGGATCTTTGGCCCGGCTCACGGAGCTGGTTGCAGCTCAGGGCGCCAACGTGTTGCAAGCCATCCACGATCACAACGAGCCCACGACCCATATCGATGAGACTGAGGTTTCGCTTACGCTTGAGACGCGCAGCGGCGATCACGCCAAGAAGCTCATTGGCGTGCTGAGCAAGGCGTTTGATCGCGTTGAGCTCCTGCACACGCCCTAGGTCTTTTTTGCCTCTCGCGGGGTTGGGTTCCCGCACTTATCCTAAGAGTAAGGGAAGGCTTGAAATCAGCGCTGCCTGCCAAGGACGGCATCCAGTGTCACTCGATTTCTAGCGAAAGAATTGAACCCAACGCTTCGGATTTTTTCCCATGCCAGGAAGGCTCGGGCAGCGCAGATCGCGCTCGTGCTGTGCTCTATTCTTACTGCCTGCGGTCCGAGCGACAATCAGGGCAAAGACGCATTTCAAAAGAACGCCAATTGCGCGCCGGATTCCGTTTTGGCGGCAGCTGCCGGCGCTTCAAGCTGGAGCGCCTCGGGCAGCGCGCGACTTTTTAGCGTGGATCCCCGAGTCGCGGCTCGAAACGCGGTTCTTAGCCCAGGCTCGCTCAATCTCGATACCTACGCATCGACGCTCAAGATCGATCGACTTACTGGCACCGGGGTTCTAGCCGGCAAGTGGGTTCAGGTCTACGACGTCATGAACTGTGGTGAGGACTTTGGGCCCTACAACGCCACTGAGCAATACGAATACCGCAAAGACGATTTTAGGTTCCAATCGGCGATGACCTACTCGCTGGGCGATCGTTATCGCGAGCAGCTCAATCAAGCCGGATATCTCAAGCCCACAGGCAGCGTTCCGATGTTTGCCCACTGTATGAAGGAGGATAATTCTTTCTTCAGCACGGAACCCATTAAAGGAAGCAGTAACGGATTGGTTTGCCTAGGCGACAGCGTGGTCGCCTCCGGAAATTCCTATGCGGATGACGGAACCGTAGCGATCCACGAGCTGCAGCACGCGACGACGACTTTTACCTATCCTTATCCTCAGGGCCTCAATCAGCTTTATTATGATGAGGCGGGCGCGCTCAACGAAGCCGTCTCTGATTTTACAGCGCTGCTGTTTACTGAGCCCATGCTTCCTACGGGCTGGGATCCCAAGCTTTTTAGTCGCTGGGCGCTCGGAGCTTTTTACGAATCTTGGGGAGAGGACCACTCGCGCGGAGCGCACTTCTGTCCGGAGTACGACCCACGGTTTCCGACCTGCACCGACAGCGCGACGCGATTTTCGGCGGATCAAAATCGAATCACTTACGCCTACCCCGACGGCATGGGGTGGCCCTATGCCCAAAATTACAATGGCCCAGGATACGTTCGGAGCGCGTTCGTAGGACCTATATCCGGGCAGCAGGAAATTCATAACGCTGCAGCGTTGATGCTAGGGGCTCTTTGGGATTGTTACCAGGCTCTGCTCGTCGGAAGGGCTGCGACCGAAGCGCGTCGCATGGCTTTGCAACTGGTGATGGAGACGATCTCGCACCTTCCGATTCCATCGTCTCTGAATCGTACGCCTGTGACCTACCGAGCGTTCGCAGCAGGCCTGATCGATGCGGCGCAAAACTACTTGCATTGGACCTCGGATGTAGCGGGTCTGCAAAACGCACTCCAAAAACGCGGGCTCTACAATGTAACGACCATCACGGACTCATCGTGGCTCTCCGTGGGTACGGGGGCCCCTGATTCGGTAGGTGGAATCCCTGTAGCAGGTGTGAAGATCATGGATGACCGAGAACAGCTCACCGGCTGGGCCTCGGCCGCGGGACTCAATCTCACGGTTCCTCAGGGTCCTGCTACCAACGCCAATAATCGCTTGGATGCCGGAGAGATTGCGACCATCTGGTTTGATCTCAAGAACCTGGATTCCCAGACCGCAGCCGGGGTGTTGGTGGATGTCGTGATTTTGGATCCTCAGGTGCACTTCGCTGATGGCCGTGCGCGGTTGCGCAGCGGCGGCTACACGACTTTGGATTTCCTCAATCCGGGGCGGATCGCTCCGGATCACGCGCAGATCATGTACGGCAAGGTCAATGGAAGCGCGATCGTCTCAGCGCTCCAAAGCGCCAACAATTCTTACAATGTCCCGACCGGCAATACGTACTTCAAGACGGATCCCAATGCGTATCGCAACCGCGTGGCTGCCCTGTGGATCGCTGCGGACTCCAGTGCGCGGGGTAGGACGATTCGCTTTCAAGTGACCGCTACTCCGTCAAACGGAGTGGCTTCGACAACCACTTTCAATGTGAGTGTTCCATGAGGAAGCGAATCATCTACTCTATCGGTGTCGTCGTCATGGGTCTTGCCGTCGGATGGATGGCGTTTGACCGGGTGGAGCAGATCACGCACAAGACGGTGAGCGCTGTTTCGGTGCAAGCCGTGACTCAATCGATTCCCGTGGCAGCTCGCCCGTCGGAAACCACGCGTCGTTCCATCACGCAAGCGGCGCCGTCGCGCGCAGGCTACGAGACGCTGGGTGCGGGTTACGAAATCACGCGCGACACGCAAGGTCGCCTCGTCTCCGCTCGTTCAAAAGGCGGAACGCCCCGAGCTCGCAAAGGCAGTGCCTCCAAACGCTTAGAGAGTGAGCAGGACTTTAGGGCTGAGGCCCGCGAGTGGCTGCGCGAGATGGAAGAGAGCGATCGCGCGAGCGAGGTTTCGTGGGTTCCCTCGAGCGTGAAGATGGGCCCGGTGAGCGGTCAGGTCGTGTTCGATCAAACTTGGGAAGGTTTGCCGGTTCAGCCCGCGGGAGTCGTTGTCGTGGATCTCACAAGAGCCGCGGAGCTCATCGCCTATCAACGCGATACCTCTCCTGTGGAGCGTGCCCAAGGATCGTTTACCGTTTCGGCCGAAGATGCCGCCCAAGCAGGTCTGCAGAGCATGACGGACGAAGCTAAAAGGGGCTCACTTCAGAGCGCGCGACCCGTGACGGAGCGGATTTTCTGGAGAGAGCAAGGAATGACGAGCTCGCCCATCGTGCAAGCCGCTTACCGCGTACGCGGTCCTGGTCTTGAGGTCGTCGTTGACGCGACGGACGGCAAGGTCCTCAACGTGCGCAATACGCGCCAGTACTAAAGCAGATTATCCAGAATACGCGTGCAACGGCCGCCGAAGGTGACCTTCTTGACGTCGCCCTTTTTTCCAACCTTTACGGTGATGCGCTTTGAGATCAGCGATTTACCCTGGGTCGTGGTGTTTGCTGCCAGCGTTTCGACAAACTCTTGGTCCAAGCCTAGGACACCAGCCAATCGCTTTGCTGCTTTAGGCGAATGAGGAGCCGTCTGGATCTCAAATCCATTGTCGATCGCGTTGATCGTCACAGACTTGATCTTTCCGATGCTTGAGGTCTTTCGGATGGCCGCCTCTACGGCGGTGGCGATGTAGACTTCGTCGGTGATCAAGTGAGCTCGTCGAGCAATGGCATCCGGTCTCGCGCGGCGTAGGACCTCGTCTTCCCCCACGGGCATGAGCGAATTACGAACATGTGGCTCTTCTTGAGGAAGTAGATTGGACGAAAAATGCGAGGTCAGGCGCTTGATGTGTTTCACGACGAATTCGCGAATTCGGGGCAGGTTGTCCCGAATCAGGGGGCTGCCTTCTTTGACGGTCCGAGCGCTGCTGTCAGTGCCTTTGACCAGTCCTGCTCGCGCGCCCAAGAGGTAGATGCGATGGCCGACGATCTTCTTGCCGATGGCCACGTCGTTGGGTTCGATCGTTTCGCCTTCGACGGCGATGACCTTAGTTGCGGGCGCGGTGATCACCTCGACAGCTTGGGAGGAGGTCAGGCGCGTCTTCTCTCCCTTTTCGTCTACGAGATCGTCGGGGTCGATTAGGTTTTGGTAGATCTTGTCGCTTTCGTTGGCGTATCCCGTGCCCAAAAAGACGGAGTCTCCCATGAAGACCTTGGTTTTCTCTGGGTTGTCCTTATCAAACGCATCGACTCGAATGAGGTCTCCCTCGCGCGAGAGATTGCTCAGGTGCATCTTGCCGCCTAATACCAGCATCTTGTTCTTGAGTCCGGCTGCGATCTGGGAATAGAAAATGCGGTTTTCTTTGCTGCTTAAGAATGCCGTGACGACATCTTTGCGAGACTTGGCGTAATTGTCGTGACCGACCCAGATGATGCGAAAGGGTCGAGAGAACTGACCCTCGCTACGCTTGTAGGATTTGCGCGGACCGTAGCGCATGAGCCACAAGATGAAGTCGCGCGAAGCGACGCTATCGCCTACGACCACGATCGTTTTTCCGGCGTAAGGGGCCATCGGATATTCCATGGCATCGATGCGACGGCTTGCGGCCCCGAAGTTGAGGATCTGCGCGCTCGCGTCGCCCGGGTTTTTAGCGAGCTTCTCGAATTCGCCGCGAATGAGTTTTTGGCCTTCGGGATTCTTGGTCGGAACGTTTGGAACGCCGATGCCACTTGAGTCAATGATCGTGTGAGCGGTGACGTAACGTACTTCGCCATTGCGGCCGATCATCTTGACTCGGTAAGGGCCGCCTTCGCGTTTTTTTGATCTCTTGGATTTTTTCCCGTCGACCTCCTCAACGTCTACGACCTGATGGCCAAAGAGCACGGGGGTTTTTGCGATGCCTAGGTTAACGCGCAGAACGGAAGACATCGAGCGAGCGACGGGATAGGCGCTAGGATCGATCTCGGGAACCTGCAGAATTCCGTCGATGATTTCGTTTTCGTTGTCAAACCTGAGGGCCGGAGTCTTAGAGTCGTGGCTCGGCTTGTTGGATGTGTTGAGTGAGAACATCATCGAGTCAAAGGTTCCGCCGATAGTTTCGCCTTTTTCGACGATCAGGGTCTTGAGCGGCGAACCGGAGTCGTGAAGCGTCATGGCGACCTGGGTGCCTGCGGGACCTGTTCCGCCGATGATGAGCACGTCCACAACCATCTCGCCCTCGGCTGGGTTGCTGAGTCGCGCTTCGATCTCGCGTGAGCGCTGATGCTTTTCGGCCATGAGCGCGTTGACCAAGATGTGGCGCGTGGAAGAGTCCATCGCCATGGCGAGAACTGGGACTTTCTCATCGTAAGAGTAGCCGAGCTTGGTTTCTTGGGCTGCTTGGAGGTTGGAGATAAGGATGGTCGAGAGAGCGGGGTTGCTCAAAGCTTGTCGAAACGCGACTTGCAAAATGGGGTGATTCTTAAGCGAGTTGTAATGTCTTTCGATATCGACTTGGCTTGGAGCTGAGGGGCGGCGCGTTTCTTCCTGCTCGTCGAATTCCTGGAAATTCTCATTCAAGGTAGCGGCAGCGCCTGCTTGCTGGGCAAACAAAAGGCCAAAGGCCGCGATAAAAAGTCCTGCGCGTGCATGTCTCATTCGGGCGCGGACCTTATGATTGTGTACTCAAGTAGTCAACTAACGAGTTTGCTAAAAAACAAGCTTTCCCTTTGTCTCTTTTTTTCCACCCGACCATAGCTAGCCATACGAAAGGTATCCACCCCATGAAAACATTCTCGATGAGCGTCTCTTTGCTTCTATTAGCGAGTCTGAGGCCCGCGCTTGCCCATGACTTGGGCCACGCGACCGAAGTGAAGCAGTACCAGGCGGACGCCCTGGAGCTTGCCGATGCGCTCAAGCGCTGCGCTTCGCATGTCGGTGAGCTGGCCAAGGTGGGTCCAGCAAACTCCATCACCTCTGCAACTCGTTTAATTGAAGGCCCCAAGACGGTTTACTCCCTCGAGTTTGAGGCAGGGGGCATGGCTCCTGCGTACCAGCGGTTTTTGGTCGGCACGCTCCTGATCACCCGCTTAAGCCGCCCGGCAGGCGCGGGCGAAACCTACGCATGTGAGGTGACCAAGCCTGAGGCCAAAGATGGCGCGCGCGAGGAACGATTCGAAGGCACGTTCATTCGGCTGGTAGCGATTGGGGCTGAGACCACGGGTAAAGGCTTGAAGCTCTCAAATGGCAAGATCCTGGAGCTCGACCTATCTCAGGTGCAGGAATCCTTTGTCGAAGGCGAGCATGCAGAGGTTGAGGGGGTTTTTAAGACGCTCTGGGGGCCTGAGCGGGGGGACCGCAGGGTGCTTGAGGTGCATTCGATGAAGGTGGGCGGCGATCAATAATCCGGCGTGCCGTCTGAGAGGAATCTCCAGATGGCCAGCTGGCAGTTGGAGTTTGAGGCTCCGGCGCAGATCGTGCCGACCGCGTTGATGCGACCTGCCGAATCCACGTACGACTGAGCTGCTTCGGCCCATCCCCCACCAAGCGTGTTGGTGATGACGAGGTAGCCCGTGCTGTTGAAGGTCGTATCGAGGGTTCCGTTGGAGTTGTAGCGCCACAGCGTTGCCACGTGTGCGGTCGTCGTGCCGCTGAATCCAGAGATCACGTAGCGGCCCAGCGAATCGATTGATAGCGTGCGACCAGATGCGTATTCCCAGCCCCCAATGCCGCCCGCGCCCTCGTCTCCGCCGGCTCCGACGCCTGCCGTATTGGTTGATCCAAAGTGAATGCAGCCGTAGCCGTTTCCAGGTCCGGCGCCTCCGGCGCAAGTTCCGTTTCCGAAAGTCGAATCGATGGTTCCGTTGGAGTTGTAGCGCCAGATCGCGAGCTCTCGCGTTCCGAAGGTGTTGTTCTTGCTCCAACCGGAGATCACGATTCGGCCCTGCGAGTCGATTTGCACGCCATTGGCGTAGTCATGGAGGTTCGCGTTTGTTCCGCCTGCGGCGCCCGTAGCTCCGAAGTGCACACAGCCCATGCCGGCGACGCTTGCGGTGAGATTGCAGTTTCCGCTGCCAAACGTGTTATCGAGCGTGCCGTCAGCGTTATAACGCCAGATCGTCATTTCGTTGCGGCTCACGAATTGGGTTCCGCCCGTGCCTGCGGCGTTCATGCTCGTTCCGACGACGACGATTCGGCCCTGCGAATCGAAAACAAAATCGTTAGCCCAATCCCAGAGGCTGCCTCCGGCTTTTCCGGCGGCGCCAGTCGTACCGGTCGCGAGGCACCCGCCGGTGGCTGGAACGCCGCAGCCGCTTCCCCAGCCGGTGACGAAGTTGCCGCTCGAATCGAGCTTCCAGATGGCCATCTGGTTTGAGACCCCAGGTGTGCCGTTGCTGAAGCCAGCGACGATAATATTTCCGGAGGAGTCCACGCGCGCCGACTGAGCTACGTCAAACTCGACGGCGTTTACGCCTCCGGCCGAGCCCGTGTTGCCCAGCCAGTATGCACCGCCGCCGAAAGCTGCGTTGATCGTGCCGTCCAAAGATTTGAGCGGCCAGAATGCGAAGGCAAACCCGTTCCAAGAACCGCCGCTGAACGATTGCGCGGTCTGGCCAAAGAAGACGTAGTTTCCGCTCGCGTCTTCGACGACGCTCAACGGAAGGTCTGCGATATTGGCGCCCGCTGCGCCGCCAAGGCCGGCGGCTGGACCGACGTACACGCCGCCTGCGAAGGTCGTGTCAGGCGTACCGTCGGGATAGTATCTCCATGCGGCAAAGCGTTTGCGGCTGGAGGTGTCCATGCTTTGTCCGCCGATGACGTAGCGACCTTGGGAATCGATCATCAGCGTCATTCCGTAATCCAGCTCGGTTGCTCCCGTTCCGCCGGATGCGCCGGTGGTGCCGTTGTAAACGTGGCCTACACCCGTGTTGAAATGGCGGACGATGTGAACCGGATCGGAGCACATCGAGAGGCCTTTTTTAGGCGCGTTTACTTTGAAGTAGATCGGGCCTTCCATATGAGTCACGGGCCAATCATAGGAGACGCCTCCGAACTGCGAGACGCCGTTGCTTGTCGCAACGGTATTACTGCTGATCGTGTAAGTGCCGCTTGCGGCCGTAGTGCATGAGGCGTTGGTGTAAGGCGAAATTTGAATGGTGTCTGAGGCCAATGTGAAGGGCTGCGAATTATCGAGTCGGTAGAATCCAATTGCAGGTTGGGTCGGAAACAGGCTCGACGAGTAGCTTGAGGTGCTCACTGATCCAACGCGCAGCGAATAGCTTTTGGCATCGGTGACGAAACAGCTCGCTG